>CALVGQ010000098.1 GCA_944327135.1 uncultured Erysipelotrichaceae bacterium
TGGATGCGTATCATCAATACATGCCGGAAGACCGCTTTCCGATCGTCATATTAAATATTGAACTGGATGAACAGCTGGTGGATGTGAATGTCCATCCTTCCAAATGGGAGATCCGGCTGTCTAAGGAACAGCAGCTGGTGCTGCTTTTGAAGGAATCAGTAGAACGCGCTCTTCAGGAAAAGATGCAGGTACCGCAAATTCAGCGGATGGATCCGGTCCAGCGAGTCCAGCAGCCGGAACTTTTTCATTCCGCATCTTCTTGGCAGGTGCAGGAGGCACGGGCCAGCTTCCCTGTCGCTAAGGAAAACACTGAGCCCGAGCGGGTGGAAAAGAAGCCGGATGAAGCATTGCTTCCAACGATGGATAAGCCAACCTATCAGGAGCCTTTAAAACGGGAAAAGGGATGGATGAATCTGGAGGTGCTGGCTCAGCTGCATGGCCGCTATATTTTGGCATCCAGTGAATCCGGATTGGTGATCATCGATCAGCATGCGGCACAGGAACGGGTCCATTACGAAAAATTCAGACGGATTTTTGCGGAAGCGAAAAGCACGAAGATGGAGCTGCTGGTTCCCCTTTGTCTGGAGACCACGCCGGGGCTGGTTGCGCAGATCGAAGAGCTGAACCGGCTGGTCAGCGAGCTGGATCTGGAATTTGAAGTTTTTTCTAACTACAGTCTGATCGTCCGGGCGGTTCCTGCATGGATGCAGCAGCTGGAGGAAACGGCATTTCTTCAGGATCTGCTGGATGATTTCAGCCAGGAAAACAGCCTGGCTAAAGTACAGCTGAACAAAGACCGTCTGGCCACGCAGGCTTGCCACCATTCGATTCGGTTTAACCGGGTGCTGACACGGGAAGAAATGGAGCGGGTCGTGGCCGATCTGGAACGATGTGAGCAGCCGTATCATTGCCCGCATGGCCGTCCGACGATGATCACGATCAGTGAGGAGCAGCTGATCCGGGAGTTCAAGCGATGACGCAGGTATTGGTGCTAGTAGGGCCTACGGCGGTAGGAAAAAGCAGTTACGGGATCGAGCTGGCCAAGCGATTGGCAGGGGAGATTATCAGCGGCGATTCGATCCAGGTTTATCGGGGATTGAATATTGGCTCTGGGAAGTGTACGGTGCAGGAAATGGAAGCTATCCCGCATCATTTGATTGATATTTTAAATAGCCGGGATCGCTACAGCGTGGCGGATTTTCAGCGGGAGGCCCGCCGCTGCATTGAAAAGATCAGTCAGCGCGGTCATTTGCCGATTCTGGTAGGAGGAACCGGGCTGTATATCAAGGCCTGTTTGTATGATTACGAGTTTCTTCCAGAAGGGGTTTCTGATCTTCAGCGTTGGGAAAAGCTAAGCAATGACGAACTGGTGCAAAGGCTTCGAAAACTGGATCCTGCAGCACTGGAAAAAATTCATCCCAATAACCGCAAACGGCTGATCCGGGCGCTGGTTCTGGCTAGCTCAGGTGAAACGAAAAGCGAACGGGAGGCGAAGCAGCAGCATCAGCCAGTGTTTGATGCGCTGATCCTGGGTTTAACCTGTCAGCGCGAGACCTTGGCTCGCCGGATCGATGCGCGGGTCGAAGGAATGCTGGCGCAGGGGCTTCAAAAGGAGGTTGCTGGTCTTTTGAATGCAGGCGTTTTGTTTAGTGATCAGGCCATGCAAGGGATCGGATACCGGGAGTGGCAGCCTTATTTTGAGGGCAAAGCCACGATCGAGGAGGTAGCGGAAGCGATCAAAACGCATTCCCGCCAGTTTGCGAAACGACAGTATACCTGGTTTCATCATCAGCTTTCGATCACCTGGCTGAATATCGAAGAGAATGGCTGGAAACAACAGGGCCTGCATCGAATCGAAGAATGGAGGAAGACGGATGGATGAAGCAGCGATGCGATTAGCGGCGTTGATCGGAGAAGAGGCGCTTCAGCGTCTGAAAGGCTCCTGTGTCATGGTGGTGGGCGTAGGCGGTGTAGGCAGCTATGCCGTGGAGGCCTTGGCCCGCAGTTTTATTGGAAAGCTGATTTTGGTAGATGCGGATACGGTGGCGCTAAGCAACCTGAATCGGCAGCTTCCGGCGTTATTGGAAACGCTGGGACATCCGAAAGTCGAAGTGATGAAGGAACGGATCGCAAAGATCAATCCGGAATGTGAAGTTCTGGCGATTCAGACATTTTATCGGCGTGAAGAAGTGGATTGTTTTCAGCAGCCGATCGATTTTGTCGTGGATGCGATCGATACGCTGACAAGCAAGATGGATCTGATCGAAGAATGTGCCCGGCGCAAGATCCCGATGATCAGTGCTTTAGGGATGGGCAATCGGTTGGATCCTACCCAGCTGGTCGTGACGACCCTGGATAAGACCAGCTATGATCCACTGGCCAGAGCGCTGCGTCAGCTGGCTCGCAAACGGGGGTTTCATTCTGCGATTCCGGTTGTCTTTTCACGGGAAAGACCTGTTCAGCATCAGCCGATCCATGCCGAAGGAAAAACAAGCAAAGAAAAAAGACCGCCTTCCAGCAGTGCTTTTGTCCCTGCGGCGGCGGGACTGGCCATGGCTTCCTATGTGGTACGAAGACTGATCGAATCATCAGGCGTGCCTCTTGTCAAGTGAAGCAAAGTGCGGTAAAGTAAAGAAGTACGAAAGGAGTGAGAGCATGAGTTATCGTGAATGGGATTGGAATGAAACTCAGGGACTGACAAAATTTTACGGAAGGACGTTTCTTTGGATGGCGCTGGCTTTGGTGATCACAGCAGGCGTTGCCTTCTTGGTTTATGACAGCAACATCTGGATCGACATTGCGCTTTCTTTTGGCGGCTATGGTTCGTTTCTTTTATTGATTGCACAGCTGGTTTTGGTGATGGTACTCAGCGGGATGATGCGGCGGCTGAGCTTTGCGACGACCCTCGCACTGTTTTTTGCTTATTCGGCGCTGACAGGAGTGAATCTGTCAGTGCTGCCGATCATTTATGGCTTTAACAATATGGCCATCGCTTTTGTCTGTGCAGCCCTGCTTTTTGTGAACATGGGGATCATCGGGTTTGTGACCAAACGGGATCTGACCCGGCTGAGCAGTTTAATGATTGGCGGACTAATTACTCTGATCTTCGTGACCTTGATCAACATGTTTGCCAATCTGGAAGGGCTGGATGTGTTCATGAACTATTTTGCAGTTTTGCTGTTTATGGGGCTGACGGCCTATGATGTTCAAAAAATCAAGAAGCTGTATTTTGCCGCCGAACAAGGAATGATGGGTGAGCCGGTGGGCATGACCAATAAACTTTCGATTTATTGTGCCTTGGAACTTTATCTGGATTTTATCAACATGTTCTTGTATATTCTCAGGATCCTGGGAAGAAATCGAAATCGTTAAAAGACGGAGCTTCCGTCTTTTTTTCATTTAAGCAGAATTTGCAAAGCTGATTGAAAGCTTTCCAAGGACAATGGTATAATGGGGCCAGCAAAAGAAAGGAAACAAGGAGCATGAGTCAAATTACAGTAGTGGGCAGTTTTTCAATGGATATGACGGTGACGATGGAGGAATTCCCGCAGCCAGGACAGACCTTGATTGGCAAAAAGCTGATTAAAAGTCCAGGCGGAAAAGGTGCAAATCAGTGCATTGCCTGTGCTCGTCTGGGCGGTGACGTCGAGATGATCGGAATGCTGGGGAACGATGAAAACGCCGCGGTGATCCGCGACTTGTTTCTTCAGGAAGGCATTGTCATTGATCATGTTTTGACTACCGAAAAGGAACCGACAACGATTGCCTTGATCGAAGTCAATCAGGCCGGACAGAACAAGATCATCGTGGTTCCGGCAGCGAATTTTTGTTACACTGTACAGGATCTATTGAAAATTAAACCAGTGCTGGCCAAGACTAGGCTGGTGGTAGCACAGCTGGAAATGGCCATGGAGGTCGTAGAGAAACTGGCAGAGCTATGTGAGGAGCTGCAGGTACCGCTGATCCTGAATCCGGCTCCGGCTGTTCCGCTTTCCAAGGAGCTGCTGCGCCGGGTAACGATTTTGACACCCAACGAGACTGAATTGGCGATTTTAGCAGAGGCGCCAACTGAAAATCTGGAGCAGATCAAAGCGGCAGCTCAAAAGCTGATCGATCAGGGAGTGCAAAATGTGGTTGCCACGCTGGGCGATAAAGGGGCCCTTCTGGCAAATCGCGAAGAAGTGACGATCATTCCTGGTTATCCGGTCAAAGCGGTGGATACCGTAGCGGCAGGAGATTCATTTAACGGAGCATTGGCTAAAGCTCTGGTGGATGGAAAAACGATAAAAGAAGCGATCTCTTTGGCCAATGCCGTAGGAGCCTTGACAGTGACAAGGACGGGTGCGATTCCGTCATTACCCACCCTGCATGAAGTAGAAGCGTTTCTTCGGCAGTGGGAAGCAAAGCAATGAAGATCATCATTTCTCCAGCGAAAACGATGCGGGATCAGGGAGATGGCTTTCACTGCGGGCAGTTCCCGGTGCTGCTTGAAAAGACCGAACGGCTGTTGGAGGTGCTGCGAACATTTTCTATAGAAGAGCTGATGATGCTGATGAAATGCAACCGTAGGCTGGCAGAGCTGAATTTTCAGCGTTTTCAGCAGATGGATCTGAAAAGATCGTGTACGCCGGCTTTGTTTAGCTATGATGGGTTGCAGTATAAAAGCATGGCTCCGAATGTTTTTACAAATGAAGAATATGCTTATATTCAGCGGCATTTGATCATTCTGTCAGGATTTTACGGACTGCTTAGGCCGGATGATGCCGTCCGTTTTTATCGTTTGGAGATGCAGACCCCGCTAGCCGTTGATGGCTGTGAGGATCTTTATGAATTTTGGAAAGAGACGATTTATCAACAGCTTTTTTCGAGCAGGGAAACGGTGATCAATCTGGCATCCAAAGAATATTCCAAAGTGATTGAACCGTATTTAAAGAAAAACGATCGGATGATCGAGTGTATTTTTGGCATTCTGGTGGAGGGACAGGTCAAAGTGAAGGGTACATTGGCTAAAATGGCCCGCGGTTCGATGGTGCGCTGGATGGCTGAAAATCAAATTGAAAAAGAAGAGGACATCAAAGCTTTTCATGAACAGGGCTTTGAATATGAACCGGCGTTTTCCAATGATCGTCAGTGGATTTTTTTGAAAAAATAAGGACTGCGTTGCTGTTTTTGTAAATAGGAAAAAGAAGATGATCATCCTTTTTTGAATCTGGCTTGATGCCAGTTTTTTTATGCGGCTTTATAAAAAAATCTAAATATCATCTTAATGTTCAGACAGGAAATCTTTACATTTTCTTAATATCGCCTCGTTATAATGAGGTTGAAAGGGAGGCTTGAAGATGTCGGGATGGATCATGGTGACGCTGATTTTGATTTACCTTGGAATTGTTGGTTTTTTTGTAGCCTCCCGGATTGATCGCTGGCAAAAAAATCAGGGATCGCTGGAAAAAGAGGAGTATCCTCAGGTTCTTGTTTTTTGTGAGAAAGAGGAACCGGAGCTGAAGTCATGGCTGAAACAAGAAAAGCTGCAAGCAGAGCTGGTGCACGGTCTCTTGTTTAAAAAGGATTGGAACGATGTCGCTATGCTGGTTGCGATTAGTTCGAATGATTCGGATAATTTATCCTTTTGTCGAATTGGAATGGAACTTTATCATCCGAAAGTTGTCATGAGTGTCTGCAATGACGGGGAAAATCAGCGAATTTTTCTGCGGAGCGGGATTCGTATTGCGGCAACCCGGCATGAATTATTTCAAAAGGAGTGGCGAAGATGATGAATTTTTGGATGAAAAAACTGACTCAGGGACAGCTGATCGCCATTGGTTTTCTGTTAATCATACTGGCAGGGACAGGATTGCTGATGCTTCCGGTTTCAAGCGTACAAAAACAGATGACTCCTTTTCTGGATGCACTCTTTACCGCTACCTCGGCAGCGTGTGTGACTGGTCTTGTGATTCGGGATACAGCACAGAGCTGGTCTGTATTTGGGCAAGCGGTGATTCTTTTGCTGATTCAAATTGGTGGATTGGGATTCATGACCGTAGGTGTTTTTTTTTGCGATTTTATTACGCAGAAAGATCGGGTTGAGAACTCGAGGGATTCTTCAGGAAAGCATCAATACTTTGCAAATTGGTGGGATCGTGCGGCTGGCAAAACATATTCTGATTGGGACCGCTTTTTTTGAAGGGGTGGGAACAATTCTTTTAGCGAGCCGTTTTATTCCTGATTTTGGCTGGGAAAAAGGATTATATTTTGGTTTTTTTCATTCAGTTTCCGCATTTTGTAATGCAGGCTTTGATGTATTGGGAGAAAGCGAAGCGTATATTTCGTTTCTGAATTATGCGAATGATTGGGTGGTGAATCTAACCTTAATCGGATTAATTGTGATTGGAGGGATCGGTTTTCTGGTGTGGGAGGATCTGCTGCTGCATCGTTGGCACTTTCGGCAGTACCATCTGCATACCAAACTGGTTTTAATGATGACAGGTCTGTTGATTGTTGGGGGACCGGGCTGTTTTTGCTTTTTGAACAAGATCACTTGTTTGCCTCGCAGAGCTGGTCTGATTCTTTGATCCAAGCGCTGTTCAGTGCGGTGACGGCAAGAACCGCCGGATTTAACACGATTCCAACAGAATTGCTGCAGGATAGCAGCAAGATGCTGACCATGATTTTGATGTTTATTGGCGGCAGTCCAGGTTCTACTGCTGGAGGAATTAAAACGACGACCTTGGCAGTCCTGCTGGTGTATTTGATTTCCAATGTTCGTCATGATGCAAGCTGTGCCGTTTTTGGACGGAGACTGGACGGAGAAGCCGTGAAGAAAGCCAGTGCTGTATTTTGTACAAATTTGTTTCTGTCCATCAGTGCGATCTTGCTGATCAGCGGGGTCCAGTCGATCGATTTGACTGAGATTGCATTCGAGGTTTTTTCGGCCATTGGAACGGTGGGCATGTCCTGTGGAATTACTCGGGATTTAAATGAATTCAGTCGTCTGGTCATTATTTTTCTGATGTACTGCGGTCGTATTGGCAGTTTCTCTTTTGCTCTTTCTTTGAAGGGAAACCGAATCAAACCAGCAGTGACCTTGCCGGCAGAACAGATTACGATAGGATAGGAGGAAGACAGAATGAAAACGGTTTTAATTGTCGGCTGCGGCCGATTAGGAAGGCATCTTTGCAAAAGCCTTTCCAAGCTAGGAAATGAGGTCATGATCATTGATGCAAAAGAAGAAGCGCTGAAAGAACTGCTGCCGTATGCGACCAGTGCGAAGGTAGGCGACTGTACGGATGAGGAAGTATTAAGATCCTTGGGAGTGGGAAATTTTGACCTTTGCTTTGTTTGCATCGGCTCCAACTTTCAGGCTAGTTTGGAAGTGACCAGTTTGCTGAAGGAACTGGGGGCTCGCTATGTCATCAGTAAAGCAAGCCGTGATATTCATGCTAAGTTTTTGCTGAAAAACGGGGCCGATGAAGCCATTTATCCGGATCGGGATACCGCAGAGAAGCTGGCCCGCCGTTATGGGGTGGAGAATGTGTTGGATTATGTGGAACTGACCGAGGGCTATTCGATTTTTGAAATGCCCCCAATGCCTTCCTGGTGTAAAAAAAGCATTCGCCAGCTTGACATTCGGGCCCGTTATCATATAAGTATATTGGGAATCAAAAAAGATGGTCATTTGTCGCTGCTTCCGCATGCGGATTATGTGCTGCAAAGTGAAGATCATTTGATGATGATCGGAGAAAAGAATGAAATTGACCGTTTGCTTGCATCCATGAAATAATGGAGGGACACAATGAGTTCACTAAAAAGCGGGGCACAGTATCTTTTGCGAATGCTCTTGATTTTGCTTTCGGAGGTGCTTTTGGCCTTGTGCTTAAGCCGGCTGGGAATCGATAAGGAAAATATGCTGATGGTGTTTATGATTGGGATCATGCTGACCTCGGCTTGCACGGAAGGATATGGCTACGGAGTACTTTCTTCGGTGTTCAGCGTGATGATCTTTAACTATTTCTTTACAAGCCCGGTGCATACTTTCAGCATGTCCAATACCAATGATGTCATTTTGATCTTCTTTTTCTTGGTGACCTCCCTGATTGCTTCAACGATGACGGTTCGATTTCAAAGACAGGTAAGGATTGCCCAGAAGAATGAACGCATTGCTCACTTGCTGCATGAATTGTCGAGCAGCTTCGTGAATGCGACGGGGAAAGAAGCCATTTTGCAGTTGGGGGTAGACTATCTGTTTGAGCATACGGGCTGTCAATGTGAAGTGTTTCTTCAGGAAAAAATTCAAAAACCGGCTTTTTCAGGGGTTGATTTTGAGATTGTTGGACTGAGTCGAAAACTGGGCTGCTTACGAGTCTATACTGCTCAAGCGCTGACTGCAGAACAGAATTTGTTGATTAAAACAGCCGCAAATCAGATCGGAATTGCCCTGGATCGGGAATTTGTTTATCAGCAGCAGGAAAAAATTCGCTTGGAAATGGAGAAGGAACATCTTCGCAGCAGCATGCTGCGGAGTATTTCACACGATTTCAGGACTCCGCTGACGGGGATCATTGGGGATTGCAGTCTTTTGAAATCAGCTAAGATGAGCGTCGAGGAAATTGGACAGATAGCGAAGGACATTGATGAACAGGCTTTCTGGCTGATGAAGATGATGGAAAATATTCTGAATCTGACGAAGCTGGAAAGCGGCCGCTTTACGCTTGACTTTCAAACGGAAGTAGTGGAAGATATTTTATATGAAGCCGCCGGACATGTGACAGGACTTCGTGAAACACGCTGTTTCTCTGTTTCTTTTCCGCAGGAGGTCGTGACGATCCAGGCAGAGGGACCTTTGATGGTGCAGGTGTTTGTTAATTTGCTGGACAATGCCATGCGGCATACCCAGCCAGGTCAGAAAATCGAAGTACGGGTGGCTATTCAGGAGGAAAAACTGAAAATCAGCGTTTTGGATGAAGGCGAAGGAATCGACGAAAAGCTGCTTCCTGATCTGTTTGATGAGTTTGTGACTTCCTCACGAGGGAAGAGCGATCAGCAGCGGGGCATCGGGCTGGGACTGGCCATCTGCAAAGCGGTGGTTGAAGCGCATGGCGGAACGATCCAGGCGTCAAACCGAGAAACCGGCGGGGCACAGTTTGATGTAATGCTTCCGCGGGATCGAGGAGGAAAAGAATGAAAGAAACGATTTTGATTGTGGAGGATGACAAGTATATTTTAAATTTCATTACCATCAGCTTAAAAAATGAAGCCTATGAACTATGCAGTGCAAAAACGGTGAAAGAGGCTATTGAAACGTTTTATCAGCGAAATCCATCGGTAATCATTTTGGATCTGGGACTGCCGGATGGCGATGGGATTGAGGTCATCCAGGCTATTCGGGAAGTGTCGCAGGTTCCTATCCTGGTGGTTTCGGCCCGTCAGGAAGAGGCGCAAAAGATCCAAGCTCTTGATCATGGCGCGGATGATTATGTGACCAAACCGTTTTCGATGGGGGAGCTGATGGCGCGAATCCGGGTGGCGCTGCGCAAGGGCAGCGTTTCTTTGGAAACACATGAAGCGCGGTTTGAAGAAGAATGGCTGAAAGTTGATTATACGACTCATCAGGTTTGGGTCGATCAGACGGAAGTACATCTGACACCAATTGAATTTAAAATTTTAAAGCTTTTGGTCGACCATCGCGGAAAGGTTTTGACACACAACTATATTCTTTCCGAGGTCTGGGGCTATGATGATGAAATGACCCACGCAAACCTGCGGGTATTTATGGCAACCTTGCGCCGGAAGATTGAGAAAGAACCAGGCAATCCCCGGTTTATCCTGACAGAAGTAGGGGTAGGTTATCGTTTTGCAGGATAGGGCTTGACAGAAAAATGGTTCGAACCTAGAATAGTAAACGGGAATGAAGTGCTCCCGTAGCGTAAGCTTAAACCGCCGTTGGGCTGATGACTTCTGCCGATTTGATTCGTGCAGAGGCATCAGCCTTTTTTGTGGAGAGGAGGAAGAAGGATGTTGATGAGTTTAGGGTGGATCCTGTTGGCAGGAATGGCAGCGGGAGGGTTATTTCGCCGGCTGCATTTACCGGCTCTGTTGGGGATGATGCTGGTGGGAATTTTGTTAGGACCTGGCGGATTGAATGGAATCGATGATTCCATTTTGAAAATTTCAGCAGATTTAAGAAAGCTGGCATTGATCATTATTTTAGCACGAGCGGGGCTGACCTTGCGGTTAGAGGATTTACGCAGGGTTGGCCGGCCGGCAATTTTGATGTGCTTTGTCCCGGCTTGTTTTGAAATTCTTGGATGTGTGATTTTGGCGCCTTGGCTGTTGGGACTGACCGTCTTGGAGGCCGCTATTTTAGGCAGTGTGATTGCGGCAGTATCACCAGCGGTGGTGGTACCGAAGATGATTGCACTGATTGAAAAAAAAGCAGGCACAGATAAAGGAATTCCGCAGCTGATTTTAGCTGGAGCATCGGTAGATGACGTTTTTGTTATCGTGCTGTTTTCAGTATTTACCAGTCTTGCTGTGGGGAAAAATATCACGGCAATGCGTTTTGCAGAGGTTCCGCTGTCCGTGCTGACTGGAATTCTATTGGGGTACGGATTAGGGACTGTGCTGACTGTTTTTTTTCGTCATTTTCATCTTCGTGATACTGGGAAAGTCATTCTTTTATTAGGCTTGTTTTTGATTCTGAATGGTGCGGAAAATGCAGGACAGATCCCGTTTCCGTGTTCTTCTTTGATTGCGATCATGAGTTGTGGGACCGCTATTCAAAAAGGAAGGAAGGCCGTGGCAGATCGGCTGGCAGTAAAATTCAACAAACTGTGGATTGCGGCGGAAATTCTTTTGTTTGTGTTGGTAGGAGCAGCGGTGGATCTGGCTTACGCGGCGAGAAGCGGATTGCCGGTGATAGGGTTGATTGGCGGAGCCTTGCTTTTTCGCATGATCGGAGTGGCGGTTTGCCTGGTTAAAACGCCATTGAACTGGAAGGAAAGAGGATTTTGTATGCTGGCTTATACTCCAAAGGCAACCGTTCAGGCGGGATTGGATCGCTTCCTTTGGCAATGGGGCTGGCTTGTGGGAATGCGGTGCTGACCGTGGCTGCGGCAGCCATTTTAGTGACGGCTCCGCTAGGGGCGGTTTTGATCGATTGGGCGGCACGCTGGCTAAATACGGAGGAAGGATAAAAAAACCTGCAGCGCAGGGAGGAATTACTTGGAAAGATATGATTGAAGCCGATAGCGTCCTTTCTTTTCAGTATTTTTTCCATATTGGATGGCAGCTTGAGGACAATGATGCAGACAGCGCAGGCATTGAAAGCAAGGATCATGCCAGACTGGTTTTTGATTGACAAGGACAATGGCTTTAGCCGGGCAGTGCTGAGCGCAAAGACCGCAGCCATTGCAGGCATCTGTGGTATAAAAGGGTTTGACGGAACAGGCAAAATGAATGAAGCCGAAATGGATGAGCTTCGACTTGAACCATTTCATGGAGCCTTCATGGACCTGATAATGGTGGTGGTGTTCTTCAATTTCTCGGGCAATGGTTTGAAGCCGAAAAGAGGCTTCCTGGATTTTCTGACGAATGACGGATTCTTCTTCCAGATCAGATCCAAGGATGTAATTGTTGGGCATGATCAGACTGTAGGCGCTGTCGATCGGAAAAATCCGGTTCAGTGTTCTCATTGTGAGCCCTGCTTCTTCTCCGCAGGTGCAAACGGCAAACGTATAGCACTGAGGGACGGTCAGCTTTTTTACAAAAGAAAGCACTGGTTCTGGAAGGCCCCAGGCATAAACAGGAAATACTAATCCAATCTGCTTTTCATGCTGAAGATCAGGCAGTGATCTCAAATCAGAGATGGAAACGATCTGGTCAAAAAGATGGATGGCAAGCTGTTCCGCTGCCCATTGCGAATTTCCTGTTCCGGAAAAAGTAAAAATCATGCAAGGTCCTCCTTGGTTTCTGAATGAAATTTTTAGAAAATGCAAAAATATTGTAAATCGAAACAAGCGCCTCCGTCAATCTTTCCGGATGGAAGCGAAGCAGGTTTCTGTGGATTTTTGCTTTACTTTGAAGCTTGAAACCAGTATAATGATACTGCAAATGTGATGATGGAAAGAGTAATACGGGGGATCTTGAAGAGAGTTTCTGGCGGGTGAGAAGAAACATTGAATCCGGATGAACATGGTTCCTGAACATTCCGTTCGACAGGTAGGGCGGAACGAAGCTTCGCGTTAAGAAGAAAAGTGATCTGGTTGACCAGATAATAAAGGTGGTACCGCGCAGAAGCGTCCTTTGGGCGCTTCTTTTTTTGTAAGGAGGATGAAGTATGAGTGAAAAATATTACATTACAACGGCGATTGCCTATACTTCGGGGAAACCGCATATTGGCAATACTTATGAAATTGTACTGGCAGACAGCATTGCTCGATACAAAAGAATGCTGGGCTATGACGTTTTCTTTCAGACTGGGACCGATGAACATGGTCAGAAGATTGAAGAAAAAGCAGCTGCAGCAGGCATGAAACCGCAGGAATTTGTCGATCAGGTCGCGGGCCAGATCAAAACGATCTGGGATCTGATGGAAACCTCATATGATAAATTTGTTCGAACGACCGATCCGGAGCATGAAAAGCAGGTTCAGAAAATCTTTAAGAAGCTTTATGAAAAAGGGGATATTTATAAATCAGAATATGAGGGATGGTATTGTACGCCATGCGAATCGTTCTTTACAGAAAGCCAGCTGGTGGATGGCAAATGTCCGGATTGCGGACGTCCGGTAAAGAAAGCTAAAGAAGAAGCTTATTTTTTCCGGATGAGCAAGTATGCGGATCGTCTTTTGAAGCACATCGAAGAACATCCGGAGTTTATTCAGCCGGAATCCAGAAAAAATGAAATGATCAACAATTTTATCAAACCGGGACTGCAGGATCTTTGTGTATCGCGGACTTCATTCAGCTGGGGCGTTCCAGTGGATTTTGATCCGAAGCATGTTGTTTATGTATGGATCGATGCTTTGACCAACTACATTACAGGGCTGGGCTATGATTGTGATGGCCAGCATGATGAAAAGTTTCTGCGTTATTGGCCGGCCGATGTTCATCTGATTGGGAAAGATATCTTGCGTTTCCATACGATTTATTGGCCGATCATGCTGATGGCATTGGATCTTCCGCTGCCGAAACAGGTTTTTGGCCATCCATGGCTGCTGGTGGGAGAGGGCAAGATGTCCAAATCCAAGGGCAATGTTATTTATGCGGATGATCTGGTGAAGCTGTTTGGCGTCGATGCGGTACGCTATATCATGCTGCATGAAATGCCGTTTGCTCAGGATGGAACAGTAACGTATGAATTGATGATCGAACGGATCAATTCTGATCTGGCAAATATTTTAGGAAACCTGGTGAATCGTACGCTCACCATGAGCAACAAATACTTTGGCGGTCAGGTGCGCAATCCAAGGGTGAAGGAGTCCATCGATGAGGAACTGATCGAGCTGGCAGAGCAGACTTCAAAACGGGTAGAAGAACGGATGAATGAGCTGCGGGTGGCGGATGCGATCGACGAGATTTTCACTTTGCTGCGGCGAAGCAACAAATATATCGATGAAACGACACCGTGGGTATTGGGAAAAGATGAGACAAAGACGGATCGGCTGGCTACTGTGCTGTATCATTTGCTGGAGAGCATTCGGATTGCGGCCGTTTTGCTGAAACCGTATTTGCCGAAGACCAGCGAGCGGATCTTGGATCAGCTGAATACACAGCAGCGGGATTATGAGTCAATCAAGACATTCGGACAGCTGGAAGAAGGAACTCAGGTTCAAGAAAAGCCTCAGATTCTCTTTGCCCGACTGGATGAAAAAGAAGTGCTGAAGCAGATTGAGGCGACTCAGCCGAAGGAAGAAAAAAATGAAACTGCAAAGAAGAAACCGGAAATTACTTTTGATGATTTTATGAAGATCGAGCTACGGGTAGGGCAGGTGGAATCCTGTGAAAAACATCCTAAAGCGGATAAGCTGCTGGTTTCTCAGATCAATATCGGAGAGCAGACAAGACAGATCGTATCCGGGATTGCTCAGCATGTTCGGCCGGAAGAAATGGTGGGTAAAAAGGTCATTGTTGTAACTAATTTAAAACCGGCGATGCTGCGCGGTGTGGAATCACAGGGGATGATTTTGGCCGGTGAAACTGAAAAAATGCTGGAAGTGGTTTCGATCGATCAGCTGCCGGTGGGTACGGTGATTCGTTAAAGAAAAAAAGGATTGACTGCGGTCGATCTTTTTTGTGGCAAAAGGGGGATTCTATTGTGGTAGAAACGATTGTGACACTTCAGATTACGATTCTGACTTATATGGGACTGGGCATCTTCTTACAGAAAAGCGGGATGATGCGGGAAAGCGATCAGGTCTTTCTTTCTGAGCTGGTCTTGAATTTCTTGCTGCCGATCAGTGTTTTTGTGTCTTTTGTTGAAAATATCACCCGTTCCGTTTTGGCAGGCTTGCTGACCGTCCTGGTGATTGCCGCTGTTTTGGAAATTGCTTTGGCAGCTGTTACGCGTTTTCACTTTCAAAAGAATTTGAATGACCGCCAGTGGGCAGTAGCCCGATACAGTTATCTGGTTTCCAATGGCGGATTGATTGGAACCCCCGTGATCGAGGGCTTGTTTGGCAGTGTGGGGGTGATGGTTTGCAATGTTTTTTTGATTCCGACACGAATCATGGCTTATGTAGCAGGAGAAAGCATCTTTAATCCGGCGATCCATAAAAGCGGGAAACAGATCCTGCGAACGATCGCGACCAATCGGATTATTTTGGCAATGGTGGCGGCGGTGGTTTTAAATTTTACAGGCCTTTCTTTGCCTGCACCAATTTTTACTGCCTTAAAGACAACAGGCAAGGCACTTTCTCCTTTTTCTTTGATGGTGGTAGGGAGCATGCTGGCACACAAGATGGTATGGAGCAGAAGCGATTTAAAAAAAGTAGCGGAAATCAGCCTGCTGCGGCTGCTGGTGATCCCGTTACTGACCTTGGTTTGCTGTCTTTTGCTGCGAATCGATGCGCAGACCACAGCCATCAGTACTTTGCTTTTGGGGATGCCGGCGGGAAGCACTTCAGCGATTTTTGCGAAAAAATACAATGGGGACAGCATGTTTGCATCAATGGTGGTTTTTGTTACCACCGTGGCTTCTACAGGATCCCTGGTTTTTTTGATGATGCTGATTGAATTTCTCTGTTAAATTAAAGAAAAACAATGAATTTAGAGGAAAAAAATGGAAATAATTGATCTTTTTAAATTTTTTGAAGGACAGCGCTTTCTAAAATAAGGTATAATAAAATGAAATAGAAGGAGGAGATGGAAAATGAAAAAACTGCGAAATAATCAGTTTAGCATGATTCTATTTCTTCTTTTGGCTGCCGTTTTCTTTGTCGTCTATTCTTTTATTAGCTTTAATCGGAATCTCAATTCTTTAAAAGAAACAAAAGGCGACGAGGGATTAGTTAGCTTATCCAAGCAGTCTGCGGAGCTTATGGAGATCAAGCTAAAAGGTGCGGTAGATGCTTTAGACAGCTTGTCTTTGCTGATAGGAAAGTTTTCCCAGATTCAGTCAGAAGCAGTCATGGAAGTCCTGAAAGAAGCGGCCTCCTTAAACGGCTTTGATCGAATTGGTATTGCGAATACCGAAGGCGAGACGAAAATGACCAATGGACGGCAGGCTAATATTTTCAATCGTTCTTTTTTCCGGTCCTGTATCGAAGGAAATACGGTTATTTCTGACCTGGTTGCTTCGATTGAGGGAGACGGCATGGTGTTCTTTGTGGCGGTACCGATCCAAAGTGAGAATCTTGTTCGGGGAGTTTTGTTTGCGGTTTTGAATACGACCAAGCTTTCTGAAGAGCTGACGATGAGCGAGGAATACTCCAGCTATTATGTGCATATCGTGGATCAAAATGGAAATTATGTGGTTCGTTCTTTTAATCCAAACAGTCTGGCGGTTGAGCAGAATCTGTTTGAAGACTTTGCTCAAGCCAAGATTACGGATGGTCAAAGTATTGCTGAGCTGCAGCAGAGCTTCCATGAAGATGAAAAAGGATTTGTGGAATATCAGGCTCAAAATGAAGAGAGAAAGGCTTATTTTGCACCTTTTGGAATCAATGACTGGATCATTTTTACCGTCCAGAGAAAGGCGGATGTAGCAGCTCATTATCAGGATATCAGTCGAATTGCTCTGTTCTTGAGCATTCGCAGCAGCATGGCGTTGTTTGTGGTATTTTTGGCGGTTCTTTTGATGAGCCGAAGAACGGCAGTTCAGCTGAAGCGCGGTAATGAGGAATTGAGGGCCAGTGAAGAAAGCTTCAGAATTGCTTTGAATGAAACGGACAATGCAGTTTTCTTGTATGATATCAAAACGAAAACAATGATTTTCAAAAATGCATTGATGATTTTTTCGGGGCATGGACTGGTGATTGAAAATGTTCCGGAAAGTCTGATCGAGAAGAAAATTATTTATCCGGAAAGTGCAGAGTCTTTTCGGCGTTTGTTTGAAGAAATTCAGAAGGATAGGAAAAAATCAACCTGTGTGATTAAGGCGCAGGTTGAGGGGTATTCTTATATATGGGAGCGCATTACGCTGACGAATATTTTTAATGATAAGAATGAAATCATCCGGACTGTCGGTGTGATTGAGGATGTGACAGAGGAGCGAAATCAGGAGAGTGAACGGCAGCAGGAAGCCCGGTATCGGGAGGCCTTGTCGCGAAATAATCTGTTTACGGTCGATTTCAATGTGGATCGTAATGAAATCGTAAGTTTTGTTCAATCGGCAGAGGAAATGAAAAAACAGCTTCCGCAGAAGAATCAGTTTGAAGAAATGCGGGATTATGCGATTTCCTATTGGATCGATCCAAAATATCAGAAACAGGTTCGACAGGTTTTGGATCTGTCCTATTTGAAGCGCCTGATTGAAACAGGGCAGAATGAATTTCGAATTGAAGCCCGATATTATGATCAAGAAGAAGCTTACTGGATCGAATTGATTGGCTATCTGGTTCGTGAAAAGGGAGAACTGCATTGTATTTTATACTGTCGTGATATTGATGAGACCAAGAAATTCAAGTATCAATCAGAACGGGATCCGTTGACCGGATTGTATAATCGGACGGCGGCAGAATCCAGGATCAATGAGTGGCTGCGGATGAATCCGAAGACATTGAGCGTCTTTATGCTTCTGGATCTGGATCATTTTAAAGAAATCAATGATAATCTCGGACATACGTTTGGAGATCAGGTTTTGGCGGATGTGGCCTCCAAAATCAAGCGGAATTTCCGTTCTGACGATATTGTCGTACGGCTTGGCGGTGATGAGTTTGTCGTCTTTCTCAAGAACATTCCGGATCAGAACTTTGCTTCGCGGGCGGCAGGACAGCTGAATTGGCTGATCCGTTCCTCCTATACCAATGAAGAAAAGACGGTTCCGGTTTCCTGTTCGATTGGTGTGGTGATGGGTCCGGAATATGGGTGCACTTTCAGTGAGCTATATGAAAAAGCGGATATTGCCTTGTATCGTACGAAACGTTCGGGAAGAAACAACTTTGGCTTTTATCGGGAAGAAGACGAAGATTCTTAAAAGCGGTCCATCTTTGATTGACGGAAGAGGGGATTCGTGGTAGACTACAGCTACAAGATTGATGGGGAGTAGCCAGCATTAGCCATTGCATTCGTCAGCACGATCAGCGATGATCCGGATGCAGTGATCGAGACACGATCGGCAAGACCATAATCGCTGAGAAGCGGTGCGGTCTTGCTTTTATATTGGAAAGAGGGAAAATATGAATTTTAATGAGTCAAAAGAAACGGTCATCGGACGGCTGAACAGTGATGAAGAACACGGGCTGAATGAAGCGCAGGCGGCGGATGCTCAACGAAAGTATGGATTGAACGAATTGGCAGAAGGAAAAAAGGATTCTCTGATAAAAAAGTTTTTTGATCAGATGAAAGATCCTTTGATTCTGGTTTTGATTGCGGCGGCATTGATTTCGATTGCCGTAGATCCGGCAGAATGGGTGGACAGCTTGATTATTGGAATCGTCGTGATCTTTAATGCTGTTTTGGGAGTTTTTCAGGAAAATAACGCAGAAAAAAGTCTGGAAGCCTTGAAGAAAATGAGCGCTCCTAATGCCAAGGTCATTCGAAATGGGAAAAAATGTGTGATTCCGAGCCGGGAAGTGACCGTGGGTGATTTGGTTCTGCTGGAAGCGGGCGATTTTGTGCCGAGCGACGGCCGGATCATTGAGAGTTTTAATCTGCAGATCGATGAAAGCGCGCTGACCGGAGAATCACTGCCGGTAACTAAAAGTGCGGCGCTGATCGAGGAAGAGGAGGTGCCGCTGGGTGATCAGAAGAACATGGCATTCAGCTCTACGGTTTGTACTTATGGCCGCGGGAAAATGATCGTCACTTCAGTCGGGATGGAAAATGAAGTGGGGAAAATTGCACAGATGCTGATGAGCAGCGAAAAGGAATTGACTCCTTTGCAGAACAAGCTTAATCAGATCAGCAAGGTCATTGGAGCCATGTGCTTAGGGATCTGCGGAATTGTCTTTGTATTGGAAATGATTTCAGGACTAGGGATTCTGGATGCTTTTAAAACCTCTGTAGCGCTGGCAGTGGCCGCGATTCCTGAAGGACTGGCCACGGTTGTGACCATCGTGCTGGCATTGGGGGTTTCACGGATGGTCAAAAGCAATGCGATTGTCAGAAAGCTGCCGGCGGTGGAAACCTTAGGATCGGCCAGCATTGTTTGTTCTGATAAAACAGGAACCTTGACCCAGAATAAAATGACTGTAGTGAAAAGCTACACACCAAGTACGGGAATTCTTGATTTTGATCAAAATCAGCCGGAAGCGGTACGGGAATTAATGAAATTGTTTACGCTTTGCTGCGACGGAGAGGTAGCGGAGGAGGCCAATGAAGTCAAAATGATCGGGGATCCGACAGAAACCGCGCTGGTTTATGCAAGCTATCGGCTTGGCGATCGCAAAGAAGCACTGTTCAAGGAAAACCGTCATTTGGATGAAATTGCTTTTGATTCCGATCGTAAGATGATGAGCGTATTTTATCAGACGGAAAAGGGCATTCTTCAGGTGACCAAGGGCGCTCCTGATGTGATTTTATCACGCTGTGTGCAGTCTACAAATGAAGCGGTGAAAGCCAATGAACAGATGGCGTCTGAGGCGCTTCGTGTTTTAGCTGTAGCAACACGGCTCTGGGACACTCTGCCAGCCATGGAGAGTGAACTTTGCGAGACTCAGATGAATTTTGCCGGTTTGGCGGGCATGATCGATCCGCCGCGTCTGGAAGTGCGCGATGCGATCGAACAGGCCAAGCGGGGCGGCATCCGAACGATCATGATTACCGGGGATCATGTGGTGACGGCCACCGCGATTGCGAAAAGTCTGGGTATTTTGGAAGACGGGCAGCGGGCCATCAGCGGTACGGAATTGAGCCAGCTGAGCGATGAGGAACTGCTGGAATCCATTGAACAATTTTCTGTTTATGCCCGGGTCGCTCCGGAACATAAGGTGCGGATCGTACAGGCCTGGCAGAAAAAAGGGCATATCGTTGCCATGACGGGCGATGGGGTCAACGATTCTCCGGCTTTAAAAGCGGCCGATATTGGCTGTGCGATGGGAATTACCGGCACCGATGTGGCTAAAAATGCGGCGGATATGGTGCTGACGGATGATAATTTTGCGACGATCATTCGAGCAGTCAAGGAAGGACGCGGTATTTACAGCAACATAAAAAAAGATGTTCAATTTTTACTTTCCAGTAATATTGGTGAAGTCTTGACGATTTTCTTAGCTTCTTTGCTCAGTCTGTTTCCGTCATTTGATCTGGGGACACCGCTTTTGCCGATTCATTTGCTTTGGGTGAATTTGATTACCGATAGTCTTCCGGCTTTTGCTTTGGGAGTAGAGCCTGTGGACGAGGAGATCATGAATCAAAAGCCGCGGAAAAAAGAGGAGAGCTTTTTTGCCCACGGTTTAGGGATCAAAATCGCATGGCAGGGAATCATGATCGGTTTGCTGACGCTGGTTTCCTACGTGATTGGAAATCGTCAGAGCCATGAAATTGGAATGACGATGGCTTTTATGACTCTTTCTTTGGCACAGCTCTTCCATGCGTTTAATATTAAAAGCGAAAAGAGCATTTTGCATAGTCATCTATTGAATAACCGCTACCTTTGGGGGGCGTTTGGCGCAGGCGTGCTGATTCAGCTGGTGGTGATGTATACTCCGGGACTGCATACGATCTTTAAATTAGAATCTTTATCTTTGAGCAACAGTGCGATCGCGGCGGGATTGGCCTTTAGTGTCATTCTGATTGTGGAAGTGGTCAAAGCAGCGGAACGAGGATTGAGACGTTAAGATAAAACAAAACCATTGCGATAAAAAACCATGAA
Source organism: uncultured Erysipelotrichaceae bacterium (assembly GCA_944327135.1). GTDB lineage: Bacteria > Bacillota_I > Bacilli_A > Erysipelotrichales > Erysipelotrichaceae > CALVGQ01. The sequence continues at coordinate 20,467 of CALVGQ010000098.1, forward strand.
TTTCTAATGCAGAAACTCATGGTTTTTTTGTCCAAGGAGTGATTTTTGAATGCCTGTCTATGTATGGCTTTTTCTTTGCCTTAGGATTCAAGGAAGGAAACTTATTCTGATTGGATTAATGAGACTTTTGGTAAAAATCAACGGCTTCTTTATGAAAAGAACCATCTTCATTGTATTTCAAGACTAAATCTTGGGTGATGGTATATTTATCCCCCACGTAGTAATGGTAAGTCAGCTCAAATGGCTCATCATTGACATTCCACATGATCGCCTGTTTTAGAAGAGGAATATGATCGGTTCCGATCAATAAGGCCTGTTCTTGAGAAGGCAGAGTCGCACAGAATTCAGTATAGCCATAGGAGCGATGGATTCCTAAGCTCATGACATACTCGTTGAAAGAGCCCTGAATACGGGTAATATCAATCGTTGGCATGATTTGCTGAGAAACATAGGTGTAGGAAAGACAGACCAGATTATCATTGCCGAAGCGTTTGCGCAGAAAATAATGCAGATAATCCTCCTCGTCGATTTTAAGAGTTGCCGCAACATCAGGAATGTCTTTCCCTTTTAGAATGGCATAGCGGACCAGTTCTGTCCTAGGAGTTAAACCGGAATTACGGATTCGCTCGGTAATGCTTTCTGATTGGATCAGCGGTTTGCGGATCGTGGTTCGGAATCCGCTTGTTGCGAAAGTTCCTTTTCCGGGAATACGCCGAACATAACCTTTGATTGCCAGTTCGTTCATTGCCTTGGTCAAGGTCATATGGCTGGTCGAAAAAAGCCGGCACAATTCTTTTTCCATTGGCAGCGCTGCCCCTTCCGGAATCGTTCCGTCTTCGATCTGCTGTTTCAGCACATTGATGATTTCTATGTATTTAGGTGTTTTCTGCATTTTCTTAATCCTTTATCTTTATTTTACTGAAAGCACCAAAAATAGGCAAGAAAAACTCGTGATTCCACGAGTTTCTCCAGTCTAATGCTTTTCTGGTTCGATAAGGTTTTGGTGGCGTTGACTTGGATAGTGAGAAGAAACATAACGTTTTTTGATTGGACTGACTTTGGTATCAATGCCAACGTCTTCGCAAATCAAAGCAGAGAGGACCTGGAACGGAATGATGTAGAGAATCGGAGAAAGGATGTCGGAGGTTTTGATCGAGAAATGAAGATCACGCCTGCTTAGTTCCAATCCTTCTTCAGCGGTAATGACAAAGACGTGTTCAGTGAAGGCGTCTTTATAATAAGGAACCAATTCTTTTAGCCGCGCCAGCTCAGCGGTCCCTTCGGAAGCAATCAGGAAAATATAATTATTTTGGTCATAGGCCCGCATCGGACCGTGCATCTGTTCTTCCATTTCATAACCGGTACAAGGACGCGCATAGGTTTCAAAGAATTTTAATCGGGCCTCTAAAGCGGTTGGGAAATTCACACCATATCCGGCAATAGAAGATTTGGTCATCTTTAAGAATTCATCACGGTTGCGGTGATACCAGTCGATCGACTCCTGAATGACCACAGGAAGCTCTTCTGCAAGTTTTTTGGCATCGCTGTCCATTTGAATAAACTGGTTTTCACTGATTCTTCCTTTTGCTTTAGCGATTTCAATAGCCTGAATATAAAATTGAAAGATCGTTTCGGTATAACCGCGAGTCTCTGGGCCAATTTCTTCTTCCTCGCACAGAAGGTGGCAGTAAGCGTCAGAAAATTCTTCCAGGACACTTCCTAACTGTTCGGTAACGGCAATCGTAAAGTATCCTTCGTCATGAGCTTTTTTGAGAGCGGTACAGGTAGAAATACTGTCTCCATGCTGGGAGAAGCCAATGACGCAGATTTCTTCCTTTTTGAATGCGTTGGATGGATTGATTGGTTCATGATAGGCAAAAAGGGTCGGTTCGCAGGCGATTCCCTCGACTCCCAGTATTTCCACAAAAATGTTTCGAATGACTAACGATACATGATGCGAAGTTCCCGATCCAAGAAAGAAAACTTTTTTGAAATCATGGGTAACAAAAGCGCTGACAAATTCGTCGATGGCTTCATGACGTTGTTCATAAGCTTTTTTTAATACTCGCGGTGTATCTTTGACGTGTCCGATCATAGAAAGCTTTTCGCGTTCCATGGATTACATTCCTCCTTTGTTTTGATCCATCAGTTCAAAGGAAGTATAGCAATGAAGTGCTAGTGTGTCAAGAATAAATATATATTTATTAATTTAATATACAACATAAATATAGATGATTTAATATAAAAAGCAGTTAATAACCTACGATTTTTGAGTTTTACAGATAAAAAAGTATATATTTAATATTGACTTATATATATTTGATGATACTATTAAATTAAATCCACCAGTTCAAAGAAAGGGGCAAAATAATCCAATGAACCAAATTATTTTAGCTTCTCATGGTAAACTTGCGGCCGGGATGAAAGAAACCGTTGAATTTTTCGGGGGAAGCTCGATTGAAATTTTAGAGCAGACCATGACCGATAGCGGTTTTGAGAGCAGGGCAAGGGCCTTGCTTGAACAATATCAGGATAGAAACTGTGTCGTCTTTACCGATTTGATGGGTGGCTCTGTCAATCAGATTTTTTTCCAGTTGCTTCGCGATTTGTCCTTTCATTTAATTACGGGGATGAACCTGGCTGTGGTTTTAGAATGCGTTTTTACGCAGGAAGAAATCACCAGTGACTTTTTAAGGAAAGCTGTTGAATCTTCAAAACAGCAATTCGGCTACATGAACGACCGGTTTGCCGTGATGGCAGACGACGAAGAAGAGTAAAGGAAAGGAGGAAAAAGAATGGTACAGCTATTGCGGGTTGACGGGCGATTGATTCATGGAATGGTAGCCGTAACATGGTGTGGGATGCTGCGTCCAGACATTCTGGTGGTCGCCAATGATGCTGCGGCAAACGATGAATTTCATGCCATGACCCTGAAACTGGCAAAGCCAGGCGGGGTTGAAAAGTGCTTTGTCTGGACATTGCAGAAAGCAATCGATCGGATCAACAGTGATAAATATAAAAACAAAAAGATCTTTATGACTGTTGCGACGGTAGAAGATGCCTATACTTTGGCTAAACAATGTCCCGAGATTCAGCACATCAATATTGGCCCGGAAGTGGATGGCGGAGACGGACGAGTAACAGCAGGCAAAAAGGAAATCAGCGAAGGCGTCTGGATCAATGAAGAAAAATATCAGCTGCTGAAGGAACTGCATGCCATGGGCAAAGAGATATTTGCCCAGATTACCACCGCGATGACCAAAGTGGAATGGGCAGAAATTGAAAAGAAATTTGAATCATAGAAAAGGAGATAGTTATGTTACTCAAAGCATTTTTAGTTAGCTTGGTTGCGGCATACGGACGCTTGGAACAAGGCTGGATGGGTCAGCAGATGATTGCTAGGCCAATCTGGCTGTGTCCTCTGGTCGGCTTGCTGCTGGGGGATCTGCAGCAGGGGATCATTATCGGGGGTTCATTGGAATTGATCTGGGCTGGAGTTGTTCAGGTTGGTGCGACTCCGACCGAAGTGGTAACAGGTTCTACTGTCGCCTGCGGTCTTGCGATTATCAATAATTTATCGGTGGCTGAAGCGATTACGATTGCCATTCCGGTTGGCCTTTTAGCGACCTTGATTGGAACGATCAACAATACGATTACAATCGCGGTGTGGTCTCCAATGACCAACAAAGCAGTTGACCATGGCAATACGAAGGCCATTTGGTGGTTAGGTCTTGCAGGCTGTGCAACGCAGGCATTGATGTATGGAATTGCCGTATTCCTGGCTGTTTCTGCCGGATCGGCTGCGGTTCAGGCGATTATTGATGGAATTCCGCAGGTCATTCGTGATGGCTTATCCAATGCCAGCATGATCCTGCCGGCCGTAGGTATTGGAATTTTGATGCAGTTTTCCTTTGACAAGAAGTTTGTTGGATTCTTTTTGGTGGGATTTCTGCTTCCAACTTATATGGGATTCGGAAGTGTTGCAACAGCTCTGACGGGAGTTGCGATTGCTTTGATTTATTTCTTCCTGAAGCCAAATGAAGTGGAGGATGACTAACTATGACGAATCATGTATCCTTGGAAAAGAAAGAACTCAATAAAGTTTTCTGGCGTTCCTATCAGGCGCTGGGATGCTACTCTTATGATAAACAGCAGGGAATTCCGTATTTGCGGGCAATGGTTCCGGTTCTGGAAAAATTGTATCCGGAACGGGATCAGTTTTTAAAGGCTTTAAAGCGCCATAATACAATGTTTAACACAACCTGTGCCTTTGTTCCATTCTGCCTTGGAATCTCTTGTGCGATGGAAGAGGAATATGCGAATGATGAAAGCGGACAGTTTGATCCGGAGAGCATTGGTGCGGTCAAAATTGCTTTGATGGGACCGCTGGCAGGAATTGGGGACAGTTTCTTTTGGGGAACTTTCCGCTTGATCGCCTGTGGTGTAGGCGCTCCATTGGCGGCGGAGGGAAATCCGTTAGGAGTCATTTTGTATCTGTTGCTGAATCTTGTACCATCGACCTTGACTCGTTGGTATGGCTTCCAGCTGGGTTATAAAGGCGGACGGCAGTTTCTGGCACGGATTCAGGCGGATGGTACGCTGGCGAAGCTGACCGAATCTGCCAAGGTTCTGGCGATGGTTGTTATTGGCGGAATGGTTCCGCAGATCGTGAAGTTCCCGGTCGCTTTTACGCTGGAATTAGGAGGAGGAACGTTCGTTCTTTCTGAGGTCTTGGATGGCATCATGCCGAATCTTTTGCCGCTGTTGCTGTCGCTGTTTGTTTACCGGCTGATTATGAAGGGGACAAAGGTCAACGCTATTATTTTCGGCTTGCTTGGTTTGGGAATTTTGCTGACTGTTCTTGGAATCATGTGATCGACAAAGCCGCATTGCGGCTTTGTTTTTTTTGGAGGATAAAATGAACGGATTTTGGATTCTGCTGCTGATTCTTCTTTTCTTTTTGATGAGTGAGTTCTTGCGTAAAAAAGCGGTGAATCAATTTCTGCGGGCGGTTCATGAGGCCATTCGAAACAAGGATGAAGAATCCTTTTCGCTTTATCTGAGCTCTCCTCAGGCAAAAATGCTGATGTCAAAAAATGCCCGTTTGTTGATTCGCTGCCGCGGATGGGTCGTTCTGGACCGATTGGATGCGATCCGAAAACTGGTAGAAGAAACGGATCCAGAGCGGTTTTCGAGAAAGGAAAAGAGGGCCTATTATCAAATTCTTTTTGGATATCTGGTAGAAAAAAAAGAGGAGTGCAAGGCAAAACAAATGCTGAAAGCGATCCAGCGGGATTTAGGAAAATCAAAAGATCCGGCCGATCTTTTATTTGCGTTTGATTGCGAGCTGGCTTATGATGTCTATTTAAATCCACAGGTTTCTCGTAAAAAAGACCTAGAAGCTTTGATTGAAACGGCTCCAGAGGCGCAGCTGCGGGCAGTGTATCAGTATCGTCTGGCTATCGTACTGCATCGGGAAGGAAAACAGGAAGAAAGCAGAGCCTTGCTGAAGGAAGCAAGAGAAAACAGTGCAAGCAAGATCGAACGGGAAAAAATCGATCAGATTCTGAATGGAGCGTGGGAATTTTGATTAAGGCCGTATTTTTTGATCTGGATGGGGTGCTGGTCGATTCCGAGCTGCCGCATCAGAAATTGGCGGAAGCGTTTTTGAAGGAAGAACATTCCCCGATCCCGCCAGAGCGGTTTACCTTGCTGATCGGTTCGCATAAAACGCTGGATCCCTGGCCAAAGATCATGGAAAATATCGAGCTGACGGAGCCATTGGATCAGTTTAAGCAGCGTTTTCGAGATTATAAACAAAAGCATCTTAAAACAGTGGACTTTTCGTTGCTGATTTTTCCGGAAGTAAAGGAGCAGATCGATCGGCTGAAAGCGATGGGATTACGCTTAGCCTGTGCTTCCAGCAGCGCTATGCCGTATATTCAGCATGTGCTGCATCGGGATCGGCTGATTGAAGCGTTTGATCTGGTAGTAAGCTGTGATGATTTTCTTCACAGCAAACCGGAGCCGGACATTTATCTATATTGTCTTCAAGCGTTTCAATTCAAGAAGCAGGAATGTCTGGTTGTGGAAGACAGCCCGATTGGCATCGAAGCGGGAAAACGAGCCGGATTGCAGGTGGCCGCCAGGGCCGACCATCGTTTTGGATTAGATCAGTCAAAGGCTGATTTTCTGATCGAGGATCTCTGTGAATTAACGGAATGGCTGACTGCCAGATAGCTTGAGAAAAAGAGCGATGGTTCATGATCACCGCTCTTTTTCTCGGCATAACTTTTAACGAATCAAACGTCACAAAACAAACCTGCTTGGTTTCAGTTCTTTTGGATGATGATCTGGTCTTCCTTGCGATAGATCCGAAAACCAAACGGCTGACTTTCGGTAGCGGCATAATCATGATGGGCCTGGCATGGCCAGCAGCACTGGACCTTCAGATCCTCAGTACCAGTATTGATCAAGCGGTGAGCGAGCTTTCCGGAAATCAGATGGACGCTTCCTGGAATGACTTCTTCACACCAGGTTTTCCCGTTTTCGTCCATCAGCATCAGCAATCCCTTTCCGGATTGTCCCAAATAGACTTCATCACAGCAGCGGTCTTGGTGCCAGTGCCCGCGGGTCATGCAGCATTCCCCGTGCACCAGCACCGGATGAAGAACAGACAGCCCCAGTATAAGCTTCCTGCCTGCATTGTTTCAGGAGCAGCCTGATAGACTTCATAAAGAATCAGCTCCGGATCCAGACCGGAGGGGTCTTAAAAAAAAGCAGCATCTTTGAGTCTTTTGATAGAGTGAGTCACGTTTTTTCCGGTTAATAAACCGTTCAGATCATGGTGAAAAGCAGCAGTAATGATTTCCATAGAAGATCCTCCTGTTTTTTTTTATTTTAATGAAAAAAAGTGCTGCTTGTAAAAGTATAAAAAGAAAGAGGAGATCTTTTTTCAGGCATGGAAAAAGGAGAATAAAAATGCTAGACTATTAGCAGGGAACAAGTAGAATATGGAGGATGAGCATGGATAACAAAGAACTTCAGTCGCATGCGACAGAAATCAGAAAAAACATCATCAAGATGGTGACTTCCGCTCAATCAGGCCATCCCGGAGGAGCCCTTTCCGGAACGGACCTGATTACTGTGTTGTATTTTGAGGAAATGAAGATCGGACCGGAAAATGTCGGTTCCTATGATCGGGATCGATTTGTTTTATCGAAAGGCCATGCTTCCGCTTTGCTGTATGGAGTTTTGGCAGAGAAAGGATTGCTGGACAAAGCCTTGCTTCCTTCTTTTCGTCATACGGGAAGCCCGCTGCAGGGACATCCGAATATGAATTATGTGGCCGGGGTGGATATGTCGACCGGAAGCTTGGGACAGGGGCTGAGTGCTGCTGTGGGCATGGCGCTGGCTAATCGTCTGGACCAGAAGGATCATCGGGTCTATGTGCTTTTGGGAGATGGCGAATGCGAAGAAGGACAGATCTGGGAAGCGGCCATGGCTGCTGCTCATTATCAGCTGGATAATTTGTGTGCGATCCTGGATTTCAATGGCCTTCAGATTGATGGAGATATTACTGCAGTCATGAATCCAACCCCATTTGACCAGAAATTCAAAGCGTTCGGCTGGAATGTGGTCGAGATCAATGGTCATGATTATGATGAAATCCGGGCAGCGTATGCGCAGGCTCGTCAATGCAAGGGAAAACCGACTTTGATTTTGGCGCATACGATCAAAGGAAAGGGCGTCAGCTTTATGGAAAATCAGGCTGGCTGGCACGGCACTGCACCTAGTCTGGAACAGTGTGAACAGGCACTGAAAGAATTGGAGGGAAAATAGATGGCTCAGGAGACAAGAACCGCTTATGGAGAAGTATTGGCAGAATTGATCGTAGAAGATCCTAAGATCGTCGTGCTGGATGCAGATCTGACAAAATCCACCAAGACGGCCTTGGCGAAAAAGGCCTGCCCTGAACGTCATTTCAATATGGGCATTGCCGAGGGAAACATGATGGCCACAGCAGCCGGCTTGGCTGCCAGCGGAAAAACGGTCTTTGCGAGCAGCTTTGCGATGTTTGCGACGGGTCGGGCGTTTGAGCAGATCCGAAATTCGATCTGTTATCCGAAACTGAATGTGAAGGTGTGTGCGACCCACGCCGGCATCAGTGTGGGGGAAGATGGAGCCTCGCACCAGTCGGTGGAGGACATCGCCTTGATGCGGTCGATCCCGAACATGCGGGTCTATTGTCCATGTGATCAGTTTGAAACCAAAGCTGTTATTCGGCATGTGGCAAAGATCGCGGGACCGTGCTATGTGCGGATGGGACGCGGAAAAGTAGAAGACGTTTATAATGAAGAGACCATCTTTGATTTTGAACGGGCAAACATCGTGCGCCAGGGTAAACAAGCGGCCGTTTTTGCCACCGGATTGATGGTGCAGGAATGTCTGGAAGCGGCTAAGATGCTGGCGCAAGAGGGCATTGAGCTGACGGTTGTCAATGTTTCGTGCATCAAACCGCTGGATGAAGCGACAATCTGCCAGGTAGCGGCAGAGCATGAGCTGTTGTTTACTGCAGAAGAGCATAGCATCATTGGTGGATTATTTGGGGCAATCAGTGAATGCTTGATTGCCCATGAACCAAAAAAGTGTATTCCGATTGGCATTGAGGATACGTTTGGTGAAAGCGGACCGTCCAAAGAAGTATTACGGAAATACGGACTTTGTGCTGAGCATGTGGTGGAAGTCATTCGTCAGACGATGGATTCCTGTAAAAAGTGATTGAAATTCTTTGAATCTTTGTTGTATAATCGTTTCATGAGGTGAGAAACATGAGAGGTTCGCCTGAGCAAAAATCGGGCGGTTTGCGAAGAGTGCTGAATATCGTCAATCTTGAATGTGTGTTTTTCGCCTTTCTGATTGGAATGACGCTGTTAAATTGGAATTTCCCAGCTTTGATTTGTTTGGGTGTGGGAATCGGAATGATTGTTCTATTCCAGTGGTCGTTTCGTCAGCGAATCAGTTATCTGATCGTTACCGGGCTGTTTAGTCTTTACTGGACATGGTGTTTCAGTGCTTCTTGGTTTGTCAGCGGATTTTCACTGATCGGAGCGCTGATTGCGGCAGGCTCGTTGGCCGCCTTTCTGTTCTGCCATGTTCAGATGATGGATGAACATCTTCGAAATCATGAATCCTGATCATCAGGCTGGTCCTGATGATTTCCTGGGGCCGTAGCTCAGCTGGGAGAGCGCTGCGTTCGCAATGCAGAGGTCGCGGGTTCAATCCCCGTCGGCTCCACCATTTTTAGTCGAATATATGCCTGCGGATGCTTTAAAAAGCCGAGGAAACGGCTTAATTAAAGGGTTTGTAGGTATTTTTATTTTGCGGTTTTTGAAATATTTGCCCACTGTCAAAAAGGCATGAGTATTATTCACATAGAAAAAGCTGCAGCATCAGAATGATATTAATATCCGAATACTGCAGCTTTCTTTAATTAGCTTAAATTATTTTAATTAGATTAATTTAATTCAATACGCTTAATCTTGCATATGCTGATGCGTTTTGAGGAACATAAAGACGAAGATAGAACGTCGCTTGACCAAAATCAGAAGTAACAGTTCCGATGAAGAATAATTGAGCTCTAGCAGGTGTAGATGATGTAGAACTAGAAACAGGAATTGTCAGCGAAACGTTACTAAAAGTTCTCCCTGCAGTAACAATTCCAACATCATAAATATTGTTTATTTTTGATGAATATTGAGTACCTTCAAAATCAGCATAATAGCTTGCGGTTACTACTCCCCATGTAGCAAATACTTTCGCACCTGTCCATGTATAGTAATAACTACCAACATCATAGTTCCCTCCAGAAATACTTC
>CALVGQ010000099.1 GCA_944327135.1 uncultured Erysipelotrichaceae bacterium
TCGTTCCGCTGGCCAACGTTCCCAGCACTGTGCTGTCATAGGTGAATCCTTCATACTCCTTAGGGTTGGCGGTTGCCGTCGTACCGGTCGTACCACTCAGATTCTCAGTTTCCTGTACAGCATATTGTCCTTCCTCCAGCGTCTCCAAATAATGCTCTACCTTGTATGTCGTGTTGGCATTCGCTGACCACTGGGCTACATAAGTAACATTTCCTGTTACCGTTATATTTACTGTAGGCTGCCATCCGTTAAAGGTATATCCAGCTCTGGTCGGTTCCTCGATGATCGGTGTATTAGATCCATATGGCAAATTTGGATAGACTGTTTCAACAGAACTTGTTCCTCCATTGAGATCATACGTTACCGTGTAGCGATTACGGCTATAGGTAACAACAATGTTCAAATCATTGGCATAGACTCGATAGCTATACTTTCCGTTTTGATGCACAGTTTGAGTGACGCCATTCAAAGTAATTGTATAAGAATAGCCTTCAATAGATGGAACGTAAAAATCAAAATACTCATTAGTCTTAAGTCCACTCCGATTTATAGGATCATGAAGTGCGGCAGTGCCTCCTTCACCTTCGGCATATTTAAATGTGACATTCGCTGAATAAGTTACTTCCTTCTTCAGAGTCAACAGACCATCTAGATGCCAGTTCAGCCCATTGATGCCGTATTCCTTTTTAGCTTCAGGATAATCCGAAGCACCCGAAGCTGTCTTGAGACCATATCCATTTGCATTCCATTCAACATTCTCCAAATTAAATGCTTCTTTAACAAAATCACTGTAAAAATTGATTTCATCATAATGTTCTTTAATATAATTGCTTGCTGCATTTGTTAATGTTTCGCCAGGATAATATTCTCCAGAGTCATTAGAAGTAATCTGTCTGACGATGTTCACAGGAATATCAATATAGCCGATTGTGTACCATCCATCTGAATTAAGTTCCCAATCTTGAATACTAACTCCAGGTTCAGGATTTAATTTTACATAAATATAAACTCGAGTATGACTTTCATCCCCTGGCCTAGCAACTACTTCCACGTTATAAGATGTGTTGCTTCCCCAAAAACCACCCCTACTACCAGTTATTGTTACATTTCCAGGAGAAATTCCAGTTACCTTTCCCCTAGACACAGTTGCTACTCTAGTATTGGAAGAGGTCCAATTCGAATAATTTCCAGGAAGCTGAATCCACTCTCCAACAGTAACGTAATAATCCGCTTCATTTGCGTACGTTGTCACAGAATTCGCTCTGCTTTGAACCGGTGCATTCATGACCATCGGTGTATTTTCAACCGGCTCACTTGTCGGCTCTGCAGATGGTTCTACGGTTGGCTCACTTGTTGGCTCTGCAGATGGTTCTACGGTTGGCTCACTTGTCGGTTCCGCAGAAGGCTCTACAGTAGGCTCTGCTGTCGGTTCTGCCGTCGGCTCAGTGTTTTCTGTTGCGACTTTCTTGACTTCGACCGCAATCCGAATGCTGCCTTCTTCATAGACGATCTCTGGCTCTTTTACCTGCTCATAGCCCTCTTTGATGGACACATTCAGCTCGCTGATTGTCCCCTCTACATCCACGGCCTCATCACTGCTATAGTCACCAGTGACAACCACGCTTAGCTTCGTGATGACGCCTGCTTCTGCCGGCTGGTTTTCTATCGGCGCTGCTCCATCCTCATCCAGCACTGGATTTCCTTCTGCATTCAAGACCGGCTCTTCTTCCATGACCGTCTCGGCTGCTGTGACCTTTCCGGTCACGATCACCGCTTCATTTTCATAAAGCGTTTGAACCGGTTCTTCGGCAAAGGCCTTTGGCACATAATAGAAGGTTGTCAGTGCCAGCATCAGGGCCAATCCGCTTTTCAGGATCTGGCTGATTCCTTTCTTTCTTGCTTTTTGCATCGTTTTACTCTCCTCCCCATTCGATCATTGTTTCCCAATCTTCCTGGTACTCAGCTTCTTGCTGCTTTCATGATCGAACTTTCTTTGCTTTGTCGATCAGTTCGCTTCCCTCGATCTTCAGCTTCTGATCGTTGACGATCCATTCCAGCGATGTATCCCGGTTCACCACCGTGATCAACGCCTCCTCATCCTGCCCCGGAAAGAACTCCTTCGAATCCTTCTGCTTCAATATGATCGCCGCTCCTCGATTGACCCTCAAATCCATCTTTTCTGCGGTGACCTTTTTGAAATTGGGATTCCGGTATCCCCAGGTTACAGTCACGCTGCCATCCCCGTTATCCTTGACGCCGGTCACACTGAGCTCGATCGGCCTTTCTCGTCTGACAATGACGACAGCGGTAATTCCGACAGCCAGCGCAAACATCACGATCAAACTTCCCTGATACATGATCTGTTGCCGCTGACCGGAGGACTGAGGCGTTTCTTCTTCTGTGATCTCTACTTCTTCCGGTTTTTCTTCTGCCTGAGCCGGGCTGAAGGCCATCCAGATCGATGCCATGAGCCACAGTGAGATCAAGAGCTTTTTCATCGCTCACCCCGTCCTTTCGTTTTTATCTTATTCTTCTTCGGTTATATTTCGGTTATATTTTTGATTTTTTGATAAAATTTTAAAAAAAACGATCTGTCTTAAAAGACAAACCGTTTCTTGATTTTATGTTGCGATTCCATATTTTAATAAATTGAAACTTCACTAAACTATTGAGCAAGCCTGCTAAGCGCCATCTCAATTAGCTCCTGTATCGCCTCACTGTACGTCGGATGCGGAAAGATAACCCGCTGCAATGCTTCCAGCGGAGTTTTCAGCACGATGGCCTGGGTCCATTGACTGACCATATCGGTGGCCCGATCACACATCAGCACCGCCCCTAACACCGCATGCTGCTTACAATCGATGATGATTTTCATCATTCCGCGCGCAGAGCCGCTTAAAACGCTCTTTCCATTAGCTCCCATCGTGATCTTGACACTTTCTGCTGCAAATCCGGCCGCCTGCGCTTCTTCCAAGCTCATTCCCACGGCTGCAATTTCTGGACTGGTATATACACAGGCCGGAATACAGCTCAGATCATAGACCGGCGGCCGTTTTTGCATCGCCATCACTGCATTGACCCCCTGCGCCATGGCCGCATGCGCCAGCTGCATCTTACCGCTGACATCACCAATGGCATAGACTCCTGAAATGCTGGTCTCAAACTGGTCATTGACAAGGATCCTTCCGCGCTCCTTCTTTAGCCCGATCGCATCCCCTAACTCACTTTGCGGACGCCGACCTGTCGCCACCAGCAATGCCTCCGTCTGCACCAGCTGCGGCTGACCCTTGACCATTACCCTGAGATTTAGGCCCGCCTCGACCTTTTCTAAAACCGCTGAGGTCAAAACTTCGACGCCCTGCCTTCGAAGCTGCATTTTAAGACCTTGAGAAAGCTCTTTGTCCATCGTTGGAAGCAATCGGTCGGCCATTTCGATCAATACGACCGAGGTTTTCATCGAAGCATAGAATCCCGCCATTTCACAGCCGATGACACCGCCCCCCAAAATCGCCAGTCGGCCTAACGGACGAGGGTTTTCCAGCAGCTCATTGCTCGTATAGAAATCGATTTCCTGCAAGCCTTGGATCGGCGGTACGGCCGGAGCCGATCCGCTCGCTATTAAGATCTGTGATGCATGCAGCCGCTGAGATGCCACCTCAACCTCTTTTGAAGCGACGATCCTAGCTGATCCATAAATCACTTCTACCTTATTTTTTTTAAGCCGCTGAAGAAGTCCCTGCTCCAGCTGAGCAATCACTTCTTCCTTGCGTTGCTTTAAAGCCGCCCAATCCAGCTGCAGTTCGCTTGCTTTGAAGATCGGAGGCTGATAAAAAGCCATCAGCTCGGCATAATGCAGCAGCGTTTTCGTCGGAATGCAGCCACGGTGCAAACAGGTTCCACCCACGCGTTCCTTTTCAATCAATGCCGTTTTCATTCCGCATTCAGCAGCTTTAAAAGCCGCTGAATATCCGCCTGGACCACCCCCGATAATAATCAGATCAAATTCTTTCTCCATCTTGTTCTCCTTGCAGAAGCTGGATCAGATCCTGCTTCATCTTCTCTTCTATTGGATTCGCCGTACCAAGGTCTTGTATCGCCTGGACCAGCACCTCATCCTCAAATGAACAGCCCTGCAAACAAGCAGGCAACTGCTCTAAAAATTCCAGCTCCATGGCATCACTATGCAGGCAGCAATGCTGGATTTTGCCCTGAGCCAGCTGAAAGCCCAGTTCGATCTCTCCCCAGTCGAAGCGCTGCTGCAGGCGGATCGTCGAATGATCCGCCTTATTTAGCCGCCATTTCGAACTCTGATATTTTTCAGCCAAGGCCGCTAGCTCTTTGGACGTTTCCTCTTGAAGTCTTTGCAAAGGCCCCATTTCCTTTTGATACGCCGCAATCAATGCTTCTTTGACCCGTTTCACCGTGATCGACGGATCCAATTCGCAAAGATTCACGACCCGGGAACGGACCGAATCAACCCCCTTGGCCCTGAGCTTGGCTGCCGAAGGGCGCAGCACCTGCCGCATTCGCTCCATATCGACCGATACGAGAATCGTTCCATGATGAAAACATCCCGTTTGAGTCTGATAAAACGCATTGCCGCTAACTTTGCGACCATTTACCGTCAGATCATTGCGGCCGCTTCGCTCACAGGATAATCCCAAACAGCACAAGGCATTTTGAAGAATTTCCATCTGACGGGATACCGAATAATTCTTTGGCCGCGCCAAAAATGTAAAATTCAGATTCCCCAGATCATGATAGACCGCCCCACCGCCAGAAAGTCGGCGAGCCAAATGACCGCCCTCCTTTTCCAGCAAACAAACTTCGCATTCCTTATAAGCATTTTGATTTCGGCCAATCACTACAGTTTGATCGTTCTGCCATAAATAAAGGATCTGCGGAATTTCCTCAAGCCGTCCCAACAGCCATTCCTCGCGAGCCAGATTCCAGTACGGATCGGTACACGTCGTCAGCATCAAACCAGCAGTCTTTTTCATTGATGTTCCGGTCGCCAGCGTACGATCGGGCTCCGGGCAGCCTGAACCTCATCGGGCCGGCCGATCACCGTTGATTGAGGAGCCGCATGTAGCTGCTCCGGTTCACTGATCGCTGTAGCATAAATCGTGCGGAAAGCCTCAACCGCCTCATCCAGCGTTTGCTTGGACTCCGTTTCGGTCGGCTCTACCATCAAAGCCTCCGGTACGATCAGCGGAAAATACATGGTCGGCGGATGGATACCATAGTCCAAAAGACTCTTGGCAATATCCATCGCACTGACTCCCTTTTCTTTTTTCAGTTTTTCTAAGCTGAGCACAAATTCATGCATGCACAGCCCGTCATATGCTGGCGGATAAAGATCCTTCAATTTCGTCAGCATGTAATTGGCATTAAGCACAGCGTTGGCTGCGGCCTCTGGAATGCCTTCTTTGCCCAGTGTCAAAATATAAGCCAGCGCCTTCACCACAACCAAAAAATTCCCATAAAACGCCCGGACCCGGCCTATCGAATGCAGGCTTTCTTCCCAGCTATATTCCTCCTCTAAAACAACGGCATGCGGATTTGGTAAAAATGGAATCAGAAAATCCTTGCAGCCAACCGGGCCGCTTCCCGGTCCTCCTCCGCCATGCGGAGTCGAAAAGGTTTTATGCAGGTTCAGATGGATCACATCAAAGCCCATCTCTCCCGGCCGTACGATTCCCATGATTGCATTCAGATTGGCCCCATCATAATAGTTCAGGCCACCTGCCTCATGCACGATCTTGGTGATTTCCAGAATATTGCGATCAAACAGTCCAACCGTATTGGGATTGGTCAGCATCAAGCCCGCCGTTTCCTCATCTGCCGCAGCCCGCAGTGCTTCCAGATCTACACAGCCTTCGTCGTTGGAAGGAATGTTGACGATCGTAAAGCCGGCCATCGAGGCGCTTGCCGGATTGGTCCCATGCGCCGAGTCCGGGACCAGGATCTTGGTCCGTTTATGATCCTGACGGCTTTGATGATATGCCTTGATCAGCAGCAAACCGGTAAATTCGCCATGGGCTCCAGCGGCCGGCTGAAAGCTCATCGCATCCATTCCCGTTATTTCGCACAAGGCCTGTTCTGCTTTATACAACACTTCCAGACAACCCTGAACCGATTCCAGCGGCTGCAGCGGATGAATCTCAGTAAACCCCGGCAAAGCTGCCAGCGCCTCGTTGATTTTGGGATTGTATTTCATCGTACAGGAGCCCAGCGGATAAAATCCATTGTTCACTCCATGCGTCTTCTCAGCCAGCTCCGTATAGTGGCGGGAAAGGTCCGCTTCGGCCATGGCTGGCAGCGTCCATTCACTTTGCCGTACAAAGGCCGATTCCAATTCTACCGTTGGAACATCCAGCGAAGCCAGCAGCTGATTGCCACAGCCCGGCTGACTTTTTTCAAATAATGTCATGCCTTTCCCTCCTTTAAGATCGTGATCAGCCGATCCATTTCTTCTTTGCTGATAAGCTCAGTCACGCACCACAAGATGCGATTGTCCGAAATCGGCAGTCCGCCCAGGATCCCCTGTTGTGCCAACCGCTGCAGCACGCTCTGAACATCCTGCGGACAGCTCGTCACAAATTCATGGAAATAGGGCCGAGCATGCACTGGAAGATACCCGATCTTTTCCAGTTCTTTTCGCAGATAAGCCGCTTTGCTGTGACACTGATGGGCACATTCCTGCAGCCCCGACTTTCCCATCATGGCCAGATATACCGCTGCCGTCAAAGCACAGTGCGCTTCATTGGAACAAATGTTGCTGCTGGCTTTTTCACGACGGATATGCTGTTCGCGCGCCTGCAAGGTCAGCACATAAGCAATCCGCCCTTGCGAATCGCGGGTCTGTCCAACGATCCGTCCCGGCAGCTTGCGCATCAGTTTTTCTTTTACGGCCATAAAGCCCAGATATGGTCCGCCAAAGCTCAAAGAAAGGCCCAGCGGCTGCCCTTCACCCACGGCAATATCCGCTTTCAGCTCACCTGGTGCTTTCATCAATGCCAAAGCAATCGGGTTGCAGCTGATGATCAGCTTGGCCTGCTGGGCATGAATCGCCGGTTCAATTTGCGCCACATCTTCCAGATTGCCATAAAAATTCGGTTGCTGCAGCAGCACACAGGCCACCTCCGGCCCCAACGCCTCCTGCAGCTGTTCAAGATCCGTCACACCCTCTTTTTCTTCAATCAGCCGGATCTCCATTCCATTGCCAAAACAGTAGGTCCTGATCGTTTCGATCACCTGCGGATGGACACAGCTGGAAATCAAGGCCACCCTTTTCTTTCGCTCCTGACAAAGCGCCACGGCTTCTGCTGCCGCTGTGGCCCCGTCATACACTGAGGCATTGGCTGCATCCATTCCGGTCAGTTCGGCAATCATTGTTTGATACTCAAAAATTGACTGTAAAATTCCTTGGCTGATTTCTGCCTGATACGGGGTATAAGCAGTCACAAATTCTTCTTTTGAAACGATGCTTTTGACCGCTGCCGGGATATAATGGCGATAAGCTCCTGCTCCTCGAAAGCAGCTTTCATAGATCACATTCTTATTGGCCATCGATCGGATCTGGCGGCTGACTTCCAGCTCGCCAAGCCCCTCTTTTAGCTTCAGTCCTGATTGGATCCTGACCGAATCTGGGACATCGGCATACAGTTCATCCAATCGTGTCAGCCCGATGGTCTTCAGCATCGCTTGGCGCTGCTGCGCCGTATTGGAAATATAGCTGCCCATGGTTATTCCTGCGTCTTCAAGAAGGCTGCATAAGCCTCTGCATCCATCAGCTCTTCTTGTCCTTCAATCGCACTGACCTCGATCATCCAGGCTGCATAACAATCTTCGTTGACCTTTTCTGGACTGTCCATCAATTCTTCATTGACCGCACTGACTTGACCGCTCAGCGGACTGATCAAGTCCGAAACCGCTTTGACCGATTCCGTATCGCCGAAGGCCTCTTTAGCAGTTACCGTATCCCCAATTTCCGGAAGATTGACAAAAACGATATCGCCCAACGCCTCCTGTGCATAATCAGTAATTCCGACCCGGGCAGTGGTCTCACTAATAAATTGCACCCATTCATGGGATGGTGTGTACTTCAGTTCTGTTGGAATGTTCATGCTTTCTTCTCTCCTTTTTTATTTCTTTTCTCTTTTATAGAACGGCAATGCGACCACTTCCGCTTCGATCTGCCGTCCGCGCACCTCGGCCATTAGCCGGGTATTCGGCGTAGAATATCGAGTTTCCACCAGCGCCATCGCTACAGGATACCCCAAGAAAGGGGCATGCGTTCCAGATGTGCTGATCCCTGCCGGCTTCCCTTCAGACAAAAGCGGACACTCTTCCCGAATGATCCCGCGTCCTAGCGGTTTTAAACCGACCCGAATGCGCTGAGGCTCCCCTTTTTCAAGCAGGGCCTGCTTGCCGATGAAATCTGGTTTATTCATTTTAACAAACATGGCCAAACCGGCTTCCAGCGGTGTGATCGTATCGCTCATCTCATGGCCATACAGCGGCATGGCCGCCTCCAGTCGCAACGTATCACGCGCGCCCAATCCACATGGAATCAATCCTTCTTCTTTTCCTGCCTCACGCAATGCCTGCCACAACGAAACGGCGTCCTCCTTGGCACAATACAGTTCAAACCCCCGTTCCCCGGTATATCCGGTTCGTGAAAGCAGACAGCGGATTCCGGCCACCTCAGCCTCAAAATGTCCACTATAATACTTGAGAGGAATCATCGATTCGTCCGTCAGCTTTTTCAAGATCGATTCCGCCAGCGGTCCTTGCAGCGCCAGCTGAGCAATTGCATCCGAATGATCCTCAACTGTCGCCGACTGATCCAAATGGGCTTGGATCCACTGAAGATCCTTCATCCGATTCGCCGCATTGACCACCATCAGATAACAATTCTCCTTCACATAATAAACGATCAGATCATCCACGATCCCGCCGTTTTCATTGAGCATCGGACTGTAACGGGCCTGTCCCGGTACCATTCCCGTAAAATCATTACAAAGCAGCTGATTCAGATTTTTTAATGCTCCCTTTCCCTGAAGCACAAATTCTCCCATGTGTGAGACGTCAAACAATCCGCAGCGCTGACGTACAGCCAGATGCTCCTGAATAACCCCGGTCGGATACTGGACAGGCAGCAGATATCCGGCAAAGGAAACCATTTTGCCCTGCTCCTGAAGATGGATTTCATACAGTGGTGTTTTCAGTTCCATACGCTCCTCCTTGCATGCATGATCCCGGAAATAGGAAAAAAACACAGAACAAAAAAGTTCCGTGCCTCTGTCTTGGGTACCTGAGAGATTCTTTTCTTCAAAAAAATTGCCCCCTCGGTGGTTTTGCTTTCCAGAGCTTCGTCTGAATTCAGTTCCTCTGCCTGAGAGTTTCTGCAGGAAAATTACCCCTTCGGCGCCGAAAAGATCCGGTCTCTCCTGAATTCTTCATCCGAAATTTCATTCCGTTTTTTCTCTTTTCATCATACACTACGAGCTTTTATCGCGTCAATCGCAATAAAAAATAAAAATTTCACAAAAGAGGTTCTTTTTCTGCCATCAATCCTGGAAAAATTTCCGCTTCCAGTAAAGAAAGGACGATTTTGTGGTACAATAAAAATAGAAGAAACAGGAAAGGAGTTGAGAAAATGGGAAAATTTATCCTGAAACAAAATGGGAATGGTTTGACCTTTGCCTTTATCAAAAACCAAAAGATCCTGATGCAAAGCTGCCGGACCTATTTGGATCGGGATGACTGTCTAAACTGCCTCCGCAGTCTTTTTCTAAAGCTCGCTCCGTCCAGCATTGAAGATCGCACTTTAGAAGAGGCGGCTCGCCTTAGCAATCCCAAATTCGAGATTCTCTTCCATGCAACGGACGGATATTGCTTTAGAATCACAGACCATGATGGAAACATCTTTGCCACCTCACGGCCATGGGCCAGTAAGCTGGAATGCATCAATGCCATCGATGATGTCATCAAAACGCTATATCCAATTTTATAATATTTTTTCACCGTTTTTCTTTCAGCCCTGCTTCAGTTCAGGGCTGTTTTTTTTATGACAGCACGTTATAATGTTGCTTAAAGGAGATGAAAATATGATCTGCATCAAAAATGGAAAAGTGCATGATGGAAAAGGTAAGGTCGCTATCATGGACATTTTGATCCAGGATGGTAAAATTACCCGGCTAAAAAGTGATCTAGACGTAGCGGAAGCAGAAATCATCGATGCTTCCGGACTGGAAGTTTTTCCAGGATTCATCGATCCAGTCAGCGATTGGGGCATCCTGGGACCTGGCCGTGAAATTCGCGGCAATGCCAATGATAACGATGAAAAATCGGATCAATGCACACCAGAAATGGATGTTATCTGGGCGGTCAATGGGCGCGCCATGGAACGTCAGCAGCTTGCTGCTTGGGGAATCACCGCGGTCGGTGTAGCACCAAGCAACAACAATGTCTTTGGTGGCAAGATGGCCGCCTATCAGATTGTCGGCAAAAATCCGATGAAAATGATCCTAAAAGAAAAAATAGGAATGAAAGCCAGTGTGACCGAAGAGGTCACCAAAACCTACGGCAGTCGAAATCTGGCTCCGATGACCAAGATGGGCGTTTTTTCCATGATGCGAAACAAGCTGCGAGAGGCCGCTGAAGAAAAAACAGAAAATAAAGATGTAGCACCGGATTTCAAACGCGAAGCACTGCATGAAATGCTGCAAACCAAGATGCCGCTGTTTGTCAGCTGCAACACTCCAACCGAAATTCGCAAAACACTGCATGCTTTAAAAGAATTCGATCTTCCGCTGGTCTTTATTAACGGATTTGGTGTCGACGGATCGTTAACCGAATTGCTTGAACACAAGACTGCCTTGGTTCTGGGAAATCATACCGAAGGCATGAATCGCTTTAATCGAACCACAGATTATAAAGGGATCTATGCCCTGATGCAGCAAGGACTGACAGTATCCTTCTGTGCCAGCGGACGCGGCTTTGGCGGTCGGGAAGATTTGCTTTGGAATGCATTGGAAATGTACAAGGTAATTGGGCAGGAGGAAACGATTTTAAGCATGCTGACGCTCCAGGCCGCACGCATTTTAGGCATTGAAGAGATGACTGGCAGCATCGAAGAAGGCAAACGGGCCGATCTGGTGCTATGGAGCGCTAATCCGATCACCAGCTATCACGGAGCCGTTGTTCGGACCCTGGTCGCTGGAGAAACCGTTTATAAGAAAGGAGATGCGATGCGATGCTTCTTATAAAAAATGGAACGATCGTCACGATGGGCGAAGCGGGGATCCTAGAAAATTCGGATCTTTTGATTGATGATGGAAAAATAAAGGCGATCGGATCCGGCCTTTCTGAAGAGGGAGCAGAAATCCTGGATGCCAAAGGACTCATCGTCTTTCCTGGCCTGGTTGATGCTCATAGCCACATTGGTGGTTTTGATCTGGATACCAATGCTGACGATCTTAACGAGCTCAGTCAGCCGGTGACTGCTGAAATGGATGCTTGGTATGGCATTGATCCGGCTTCCAAGGCTTTTGAATACGCCTGTCGGGACGGAATCACAACCAGCTGCATCGCTCCAGGAAGCGGCAACGTCATCTGCGGCACAGCCTGTGTAATCAAATCCGCCGGGACCTCGCTTGAATCCCGGACAGTTCAACGGCCAGCTGCCCTGAAGGCCGCCATGGGCGTTAACCCGAAAGGAGTCTATGGCCCGCGAAATGCCACTCCAATGAGCCGATTGGGCGTTGCTCAGATCTTCCTTGATTATTTTCATCAGGTCCAGGACTACCAAAAGAAAAAAGCCGCCGCACAAGATGATCCTGAAAAAATGCCGCCCTATGATCAGGGGCTGGAGAATGGACTCCTGGTCCTGGAGAAGAAAATTCCATTGAAAGTTCACTGTTATCAGCATGATATGATGTCCATGCTGCGGATTGCCAAACAATTTGATTTTCGCGTCACTCTCGATCATGCCTTAGGCGCCAGCGATTTTTATGACGAGATCGCCGAAAGCGGAGCTGCGGTGATCTATGGACCACTGGGAGCACCTTTGTTTGGCGGAGAAGGCTGCAAGATTGACATTGATTCCTTGATTGAACTGGATCGTCGAGGAGTGCTGTGCGCCATCATGACAGACGGTCCTGTTTTGATTCCATCCATGATCCTCACCCAAGCAGGAGAAGTCGTTCGGGCCGGCGGGGATCCGCACCGTGTTTGGCGCATGCTGACGATCAATCCAGCTACCATTCTTGGCTGTCAGGATCGCATCGGTTCACTGGAAGTCGGCAAAGACGCCGATATTGTGCTGTTTGATGGTTGGCCTGCGGTAGATACCGCGGCCAAAGCAGTCATGACCCTGATTGACGGACAGATCGTCTTTACCAAAAAGTAAGGATCAGCGTTTGCTGATCCTTTTTTAACATCCCATTTCTTTTTTGACTTCACTAAAACAGCGCACCACCTCATCGATATCCTGCTGGGTATGCGCAGCGCTGACCTGAGTCCGGATACGCGCCTTGCCCTTCGGGACGACCGGATAGGAAAAGGCCACGACATAAACGCCCTTTTCCATCATCCGGCGAGCCATTTCAGCTGCGGTCTGTTCTTGGTACAGCATGATCGGTACGATCGGATGAGTGCCTGGAATCAGATCGAATCCGGCCTCTATCATCTTTTCCCGGTAATATTGGGTCAATGATTCCAGATGATCACGCAGAGCCGTGCTCTCCTTCAACAGCTCAAAAACCTTCAGGCTGCCTCCCACGATCGAGGGCGCCAAGGTATTAGAAAATAAATACGGACGGCTGCGCTGTCTAAGCAAATCAACAATTTCTTTACGGGCACTCGTATACCCGCCGCTGGCACCGCCCAGTGCCTTGCCTAACGTTCCGGTAAGGATATCTACCCGTCCTTCGACCTGGCAATATTCCGGTGTTCCGCGACCAGTCTTGCCAACGAATCCAGCAGCATGCGAATCATCAACCATGACCAGTGCTTCATATCGTTCAGCCAGATCACAAATGCTTCCCAAATTGGCAATGATGCCATCCATCGAGAACACGCCATCGGTTGCAATCAGTTTGATCCGGGCCCCCTCCGCCGTAGCCTGTTTCAGCTTGGCCTCCAAATCATCCATATCATTATTTTTATAACGGTAGCGTTTGGCTTTGCACAGCCGGATCCCATCGATGATGCTGGCGTGGTTAAGTTCATCACTGATGATCGCATCCTCTGCTTTGAGCAGGGTTTCAAACAAGCCGCCGTTGGCATCATAACAAGAAGAATACAGAATCGTATCTTCCATATTCAGAAAATCAGAAATTGTTTTTTCCAGCTGTTGATGCTCATCCTGTGTCCCGCAGATAAAACGGACTGATGCCAGTCCATAACCCTTTTCGGCAATCATGGCTTGTGCCGCCTCGATCAGCCGCGGATCATTGCCTAGGCCAAGGTAATTGTTGGCGCACATATTGATCACTTGCCGTCCGTCTTTTAGCACGACATGCGCGCTTTGCGAGGAAACAATTGGACTTTCTCCTTTAAACAGGCCTGATTCGCGGATTGTCTCCACTTCTTCTTTATAAAACTGCAGTGCTTCTTTTCTATTCATCTTCTTTCCTCCATGTTTTCATCTCGCTCCAATCAAGCACGACCTTGCCTGAATGCCCGCTGTTCATCGCCGCAAAGCCCTGTTCATAATCCCAGGCGGCAAAACGATGGGTGATGATCGAATCAATATTCAGACCGCTTTGCAGCATCGTTTCCATCTTGTACCAGGTTTCCCACATCTTGCGTCCATAAATGCCTTTGATCGTCAGCTGATTGAAAATCACTTTTTCCCAGTTGATCTGCGCAGTGGCAGGCTGCAATCCCAGCACGGCGATCTTCCCGCCGTTTTTCATCGTATTAACCATATCATTGAAGCCCGACGGTGCTCCCGACATCTCCAGCCCGACATCAAAGCCCTCCTTCATGTTCAGCTCCTTCATGACCTGCGGCAATGACTCTTTGGCTACATTGACAGTGCGTGTCGCTCCCAGCTTTTTGGCCAGACCAAGACGATATTCATTGACATCGGTCACGACCACATGACGGGCTCCCGCATGACGGCTGATCGCAGCGGCCATGCAGCCAATCGGACCTGCGCCAGTAATCAAAACATCTTCGCCTACCATATCATAGGTCAATGCCGTATGCACCGCATTGCCCAACGGATCGAAACAGGAGACCAAATCGTCCGAAACGCTCGGACTGCAGCGCCAGACATTGGAAGCCGGGATCACCAGATATTCAGCAAAAGCCCCGTTGCGATTGACCCCAACTCCCTGAGTGTTCCGGCATAGATGCGGCATTCCAGCCAAGCAGTTACGACATTTTCCGCAAACAATGTGACCCTCTCCGCTAACTCGTTCGCCAAGCTGAAATCCTTCGACATTTTCCCCGATCTCCACGATTTCGCCAACATACTCATGTCCTGCCGTCAATCCTTCCGGAATCGTATTCTGAGCCCATGTATTCCAATTATAAATGTGTACATCCGTTCCGCAGATGCTGGTCTTGTGAATCCGGATTTTCACTTCATTTTTTCCCGTTTTCGGAATTGCAACCCGTTTCAACCAAAGCCCTGGTTCTTTTTTTTCTTTGACCAAAGCCCACATGGTTTCGTTCATCGAATCTCCTCCTTCAACATTGTTCTTTAAATTCAGTGTAAGCGATTTCATGAGGGGTTTCAAGTGATTTTAGCTTTTATCGATCCGTCAAGGCACGATTTTATGTTTTTGTCTGAAAGCTGGCGTCAGCTGTCCTTCAGACAAAAACAAAAGTGCAGCAGCTGCACTTTTGTTTAGTCATTATTCTCTGCTTCAGGAGTCATCAGCAACTTTTTGACATCGACCAGTCCTTCTTGGCCGACCCCAACCAGTTCGCTCATCGCAAACGGTTCATCGCTCATCCGACGTCCCAACAGTTCCAGCAACAAGGACAGATTGACTCCAGCAATCAGATCTACTTTATCACTCATCAAGGCTACCGACTGATTGCATGGGGTTCCGCCCAAAAGGTCAGCCAAAATGATGACCCCTTCCCCGCTGTCCAGCTGGGCAATCTTTTCCTCGACCCGGGTGTGGAAATCCTCCGGGCTGTCCTCTGCTTTCAAACAGAGCGCGTCCAGCTGTTCCACCGTTTCTCCAAAAAACAGTTTGGCCGAATCGACCATTCCTTCAGCCATCTTGCCATGACTGACAATTAATATTCCTTTCATAAGGCTCCTCCATTTCTACTATCATCCTAACGATTTTAGCAAAGAAACTCAAGCCTAAGATGATTTTTTTTCAGTTTTATCAAAGTTTGCAAATTAATTCCTGCATGTTTCTGTCTTGCAAGCCTTGTTTCAAGATTTTTCCTGCTCAATCTCTTTTCGCTGTCTTAATTCGAATTTCCAATGTTTTGCCTTCCCGATAGGGACGAAACAACAGAAACAACAGTCCTCCAAGCAGGATTATCGCTACAATGGTGAAGAAATTGAATTGAACTTCTTTTAACAGAAGGCCTCCAAGCTGATACACGATCAGCGAAATCCCATAAGCAAATCCACACATATAGCCAATTGCTCCAATGGTCCATTTTGCATTGTTCATTTCCCGCCGGATGGCTCCCATCGCTGCAAAGCATGGCGCACAAAGCAGATTAAAGATCATAAAGCTATAGGCAGTCAGACCCGAAAAATCCGCTTGAACCAAGGACCAGATTTCCTCTCCTGTCTCACTCAGCTCTCCGGCATAATGATACAAAACACCAAACGTATTCACAACCTCTTCCTTTGCTATCAGTCCGGTAAAGGTAGCCACTGTCGCTTTCCAGGCCATATCGCCTACCCAGCCAATCGGATAAAAAACCCAGGCAAAAGTATTGCCAATCAGTGCCAAAAGAGAGTGATTGTTATCCTCTACCGATTGGAATACACCATCCACAAATCCATAACCTTGCAAAAACCAAAGGACAATGGAGCTCACTAAGATAACCGTTCCAGCCCGTTTGATAAACGACCAGCCACGCTCCCACGTTCCTCGCAGGACATTTTGTAAAGAAGGAATATGATAAGCAGGAAGTTCCATCACAAAAGGAGCGGGATCCCCTGCGAAAATCCTAAATTTTTTTAAAATAATTCCAGAAAGGATGACTGCAGCAACCCCGATAAAATAAGCTGATGTGGCAACCCACCAGGCATTTTCAAATAAAGCGCCAGCAAACAGTCCGATAATTGGCATTTTAGCTCCGCATGGAATAAAGCCGGTCGTCATAATCGTCATTTTTCGATCCCGATCCTGCTCAACCGTTCTGGAAGCCATAATCCCCGGCACTCCGCAACCAGTAGCTACCAGCATCGGAATGAAGCTTTTCCCACTAAGTCCAAAGCGTCTGAAGATTCGATCCATAATGAATGCAATTCGCGCCATATAACCGATATCTTCTAAAATACACAATAACAGAAACAAAACCAGCATCTGAGGGACAAATCCCAGCACAGCTCCTACTCCAGCCACGATCCCATCCTGAATCAGTCCAGACAGCCAGCTGCTGACTTTTAAAGAATTCAGCAGAGAATCGACAGCATTAGGAACGATTTCTCCAAAAAGTACATCATTTGTCCATTCCGTTCCATGAGTTCCAATCGAAATCGACCAATTTCCCATTGCAACCGCATAAACTAAAGCCATAACAGCAATAAAGATCGGCAAAGCCAGCCAGCGGTTCGTAACAATAAGATCGATCCGGTCAGAAACAGACAAAGATGACTGCTTTTTACGAAGATAGCATCTTTCAAGCATCGAACTAATCCAGAGATATCGCTCATTCGTGATGATGCTTTCCGCATCCTCTTCCAACTCCGATTCTAAGCTGGCAATGATCGATTCTGCCGCCGGTATTTCTGGAAGATCAGCCAAGATCTTGCGATCACGCTCAAAGAGTTTGATCGCATAAAACCGTTTTTGAGCGGCTGGTATTGTCTGCGGAAGCAAGGCTGCTAACCTCTCAAGTGTTTTCTCCACTCTTTCATCAAATTGACCATACGCTGTTTCAATTCTGCTCCGATTGGCTAAAGCAACCGCCTGCTGTGCCGCTTCTTTGATCCCTGTCTGCTTCAATGCTGAAATCATTACGACCGGACAGTTCAGCTCCTTTTGCAATTGCACAAGATTCAGCTGATCTCCAGTCTTTTCCATGACATCTGCCATGTTAATTGCTACTAAAACCGGAATCCCCAGTTCCAAAAGCTGCGTTGTTAAATATAAATTACGTTCCAGATTTGTTCCATCTACAATATTTAAAATCGCATCCGGATGATCCTTCAACAAATAATTCCTGGCAACTACTTCTTCCAAAGTATAAGGGGAAAGAGAATAAATCCCTGGAAGATCCACGATCATGACTTCTTTGGTTCCTTTTAGTTTTCCCTCTTTTTTTTCGACGGTTACTCCTGGCCAATTTCCCACAAACTGATTAGAACCGGTCAAGGCGTTGAATAATGTTGTTTTGCCGCTGTTCGGATTTCCGGCCAGGGCGATATTGACTGCCATTTTTTTCTCCTCCTTTAATTAGATCAGGCTAACAAATGTTGCAAAGAAACAGGGCAGACTGCCCTCATTCCACTTCGATCCATTGTGCATCTGCTTTTCGTAAAGACAGTTCATAACCTCGAACGGTTATTTCAATTGGATCCCCCAACGGTGCAACCTTACGCACCCGCACACTAACCCCTTTGGTCATTCCCATGTCCATGATCCGACGCTTAACCGCTCCCTCCCCATGCAATTTCTTGATGGTTACCGTTTGACCGCATCGAACCTCTTTCAATGTTTTCATGTCTGTTCTCTCCTTTGCTCATCCAATCAGGATCTTATTGGCCATCTCGCGGCTGATGGCGATCCGACTGTCTTTGATCCGGACAATGACATTTCCGCCATGTCGGCTTAGCAGTATAATCTTGCTTCCTTCGACAAATCCTAATGATTTTAAGAATTTGCGGGTTTCTTCTTTTCCCCCGATCCGTCTAATTGAATTTACTGCTCCTGCTTCTGCCATCGTTAAAGGCATCATGATCCCCCTTCCTCCGTTTCAGCCTTAAGTTAGCAAAAACTAACTCATACTCTTATGTTATCCTCATCTAACATAAGAGTCAAGTCAAATTTCCTTTTTTTTCTTAGAAAAATTTTTTTAATGAATTCCCCTCTTACAAAACAAAACCGTCTTTTCTTTAAAAGACGGTCATCAAAATGTTTTTTTTCTCTCTTCCTGAATAGCCATAAGAATCTGTCGACGGGCATCCTGCGCCTCTTTTTTCGAAGCGGCAGGGACTCCCTTCAATGGATAATTTATCCCCAGCTGTTCGTACTTACTTATCCCCATCGTATGATAAGGCAGAACCTCCAGGCTCTTTATATGGCGAAGCCGGCCCAGAAACCTTCCCAGCTCTTGCAGGCTTTCCGGCGGGTTCAATGATTCATTTACATAAACATGGCGAATGCCCAGCGGAACCTGCCGTCGATCCAAAAATTCAGCAAAGCGCAAGACCGGGAAAACCGAATGGCCAGTCAGATGGCGATGACGCTCCGGATCGATCTGTTTGATATCCAGCAGCACAAGATCACAAACTTCAGCCAATCGCTGATATCGCGGATCCTCTTGCCGAAAGCAGATTCCTGAAGTGTCCAGGCAAGTGGAAATTCCCCGGCTTTTGGCTTTTTCAAACAGTTCCAGTAAAAAATCCAGCTGCAGCAGCGGCTCTCCGCCAGAAGCCGTAATTCCGCCCCGAATATAAAATTCACGATTGCGTTCAAACTGATCCAGCAGCTCCTCCGCATTTTTCTGCATGCCCCCTTCACGCTGCCAGGTGTCAGGATTATGGCAGAAAAGGCAGCGCATCGGACACCCCTGAAAAAAGATCACCATCCGGATTCCCGGACCGTCCACTGTTCCAAACGATTCGATCGAATGAATTTGTCCCAGCATTTTCAGATCTGTTCGTGGAAGGTCCGCGAAATGACTTCATCCTGCTGAGCCTTGGTCAACTTATTGAAATTGACCGCATAACCGCTGACCCGAACTGTCAGCTGCGGGTATTTTTCCGGATGCTGCTGCGCATCCAACAACGTTTCCCGTGTAAAGACATTGACATTTAAGTGATGGCCGCCTTTTTGGACATAGCCATCCAAAAGCTGAATCAAGTTATCGATCTGATTTTCTTTGCTGTTCATGGTCTTTCCTCCTTGTCATCCAAACCTTCCATCAACGTCGGACTGCTGCAGGCCATGGCCGTCTGATCGCAATCCAAAAACGGCAGCCGGCAAACCGATTCAACCAAAAGATCCGCCGTCTTGGCCGTCTGTTCCGCATTTAATGCTGTTGCTTCTACCTGAATTCGAACATGACCGCTCCCTTGTTCCATGCTCTGGTCAAGCTGGTCAATAATTTTTTGAATCAGCTGCTCGTTGTTCATTCGTTGTTCTCCACTTCATCCAGTTCCAGTTCAACCTCCAGGTCGCCAGAAACCGCAATTTCCTTTCCCAAAGCATCCGGAATAATGGAAAATGTATTGGAGATCCCATCCTGCGCATCCGAAAATGGCAGTTTTGAAACCGAGGCCAGCGAAGCCACCGCTCCATGACTGTCACGCCGATGCATCGGATTGGCGCCCGGCGCAAACGGCTCCTTGGCCTTACGGCCATCAGGAGTAGAACCGGTATTTTTCCCATAAACGACATTCGAGGTAATCGTCAAAATGGAAGTTGTCGGCACGCCGCCGCGATAGGTATGATTGCCTTTGATATAAGTCATGAAGGTATGAACGATCTCACTGGCAATCGCATCAACCCGATCATCATCGTTGCCGTATTTCGGGAAATCTCCTTCCACCTCATAGTCCACCACGATTCCATTTTCATCCCGGATCGTTCTGACCTTAGCATACTTAATGGCTGAAAGGGAATCTGCTACAACTGACAGCCCCGCAATCCCAGTCGCAAACCAGCGTTTGACATCCTTATCATGCAGGGCCATCTGCAGTCGTTCGTAACAGTATTTATCATGCATATAATGAATGATGTTCAAAGCATTGACATACACCTGAGCCAGCCACTTCATCATGGCCTTATACTTATGCATGACTTCCTCGTAATCCAGATATTCAGAAGTAATCGGTCGAAATTCCGGTCCAACCTGTTTTTTACTAATTTCATCAACGCCCCCGTTAATCGCATACAAAAGGCATTTTGCCAGATTCGCCCGAGCTCCGAAAAACTGCATTTCCTTGCCGATCCGCATTGAAGAAACACAGCAGGCAATCGCATAATCATCCCCATGCGTCACCCGCATCAGGTCATCATTCTCATACTGGATCGATGAGGATTCGATCGAAGTCTTGGCACAGAAGCGCTTAAAATTAATAGGCAAACGGACGCTCCACAAAACCGTCAGATTTGGTTCCGGCGCTGTACCAAGATTGCTCAGCGTGTGCAGATAACGGAAGGAGGTTTTGGTCACCATGTGCCGGCCATCAATCCCGACTCCGCCAATCGATTCTGTAACCCAGGTAGGATCCCCTGAAAACAGTTCATTGTATTCCGGCGTACGAGCGAATTTAATCAGCCGCAGTTTCATGATGAAATGATCGATGAATTCCTGGATTTCCTCTTCCGTATACACTCCTTTTTCCAGATCCCGCTGCGCATAGATGTCAATAAAGGTAGAGGTTCTTCCCAATGACATCGCCGCTCCATTTTGTTCCTTGACTGCGGCCAGATAACCAAAATACAGCCACTGTATCGCTTCACGGGTATCCCGGGCCGGGTGCGAAAGATCAAAGCCGTAAATCTCTCCCAGCTTTTTCAGCTCCTGCAATGCACGAATCTGTTCGGAAAGCTCTTCCCGCTCACGAATCACATTGGAATACATGATCACCCGCGTCGAATCTTTTTGATGCTGTTTATCTTCAATCAGCCGATCGACTCCATACAATGCCACCCGACGATAATCACCTATGATCCGTCCGCGTCCATACGCATCCGGAAGTCCGGTAATGATATGGCTGGAACGGCAAGCCCGCATTTCCGGCGTATAGGCATCAAAAACTCCGGCATTGTGCGTTTTCCGGTGGATCGTAAAAAATTCACTGATTTCCGGATCGACCTGATAACCGTTTTCCAGACAGGCTTTCTCTGCCATACGGATTCCGCCATACGGCTGTAAAGCACGCTTAAACGGCTGATCCGTCTGAAAACCAACGATTTTTTCCAGATCTTTGTTCAAATAACCGGCGCCATGCGAAGTAATCGTCGAAATGACCCGCGTATCCATATCCAGTACTCCGCCAGCCTCCTGCTCCTTCCGGCTCAGCTCCATCACCTGATCCCATAATTTCAGTGTTGCTTCGGTCGGTCCGACTAAAAACGAGTCGTCTCCATCATACGGCGTGTAATTCTTCTGGATGAAATTGCGTACATTGATCTCTTGAGACCAAACTCCATCCACAAATCCCTTGTATGCGTCGATCATGTCTTCCTCCTTACATCTTTCCATAACGGTTTTATTCTACCATCCTTTTTGTCAAAAAAGAAAGAGAAATGTATCCGATACGGTCATGACAGCGCTTTCATCATGGCTGGCTAAAAAAAGCTGAGATCTTTCGATCCCGGCCTTTGTTTCTTTTAGCAAGTAGCTCCGCCCGTCAGATGCAGTTTCGCATCCAGGATGCCCTGCTTCCGTTCAAATATTTCCTCTGACAGCAGCTGCCGTTCAACTTCTTCAAAGCCGATCCGCTCAATCATATCAGCGAACCGCTCGCCTGTCAAGCCCTGTTCTCTAAACAACAGGATCGCTTTTTCAACCACATGCAGCACTTCTTCTTCGCTCTTAAAAATTTTAGATAGCGGCTTTCCATGAGCAACTTTTTTGCCCCATCGTCCGCCGATCGTTACCTTGTAACCGGTTTGCCCCTTTTCCAAGGCATCAAATGGACAAGGACCAACACAGCGGCCGCAATTCTTGCAGCGCGCCGGATCGATCGTTAAGACCCCGCCTTCCACCTCGGCAGCTTTCATCGGGCAAATTTTTTCAATCTGGCATTTCTTGCAGCCATTGCACAGATCCTCATCGAAAAGCGGGACGCACTGACCGACGATTCCCAAATCATTCAGATCCGGTTTGACACAATTATTCGGGCAGCCCCCGACAGCAATCTTAAATTTGTGCGGCAAACGCACCGCATGATATCCCAGATAAAACTGCTCATGGATCTTCTGCGAAAGGGCAAACGTATCGATCAGACCATACTGGCAGGTTGTTCCCTTACAGGAAACCACCGGCCGCACCAACGATCCGGTTCCCCCAGTAATCAATCCCGCGGTTCCGATGAATTCCCGGAATGCCTCAATGTTGTTAAAATCGATCCCGCGCACTTCCACTGTCAGACGAGTTGTAAATTCAACGTCTCCATTGCCGTATTTCTCTGCTGCTTCGGCAATGGTTCGAGTCTGGGCCGCTGTAATTTTTCCATTTACCGTGATAATCCGCCCATTGAAGCAATTGGTTCCTTTGTTATGCAAAAAACCCAGCGGTTTTACGCTCTTGATTTGTTCCTCAGTCAATGTACAAGCCATGTTCTTTCCCCTTTTCTCTTAGTCGATTTCCACGTCATTGAAGGCCAGTCCGCCTTCCAGCACGCGAGTTGCCGTATAACCAAAAGATTTTAGCCGATTCTGCAGCAAATAGGCTCGTTTGCCCTTGTTGCAGACCAACAGCAGCTTGCTATCCAACGGATAATCCGCAAGCGGGCCATGGATTTCTGTCAGATTCAAATAAGGTGCTCCCGCAATTGATGGCTGAAGGCAGACATCTAAAATCTGATATTCCTCAGCCTGACCTTGAGCATATGCAAGCGGAGCCATTGTTTCAAAGGTCTGATTCAGCTTGTTTTCCAGAATATTCAGTGCCTGCTCAAACGGATGGATGGCCGTAGAAAACGGCGGAGCATACGCCAGATCCAAATTTGAAAGTGAACTCAGTGTTCCCTTAAGCATGATGCCCGTCACTGCGATATCCACGATTTTATCGACCGCCCCAGCTCCTATGACCTGCAGTCCCAGCAGCCGCTGGCTGGTCCGATCGGCAATCATTTTAATGACAAAGGTATCGGCTCCTGCATAATAATGCGCCTTGTCATCCACCACGGCAATCACGCTGATGGGATCCCATCCTTCCTGAAGGGCCTGTGTTTCACTTAATCCCGTCCGACCAACATTGATCCCCGGCAGCTTGCAGACTGCGGTCGACAATACCCCCGGATGTGCAATCCGAGCTCCGTTTAGATTCTGTGCAACAATCCGACCGACAATGTTTGCCGTCGATCCCATTGGCGACCAAACTGCCTTGCCTGTCAAAGCATGATGCACCATTGCACAATCCCCTACTGCATAGATATCCGGCAGGCTGGTCTGCCCGTATTCATTTGTCAGAATCGTACCCTTAACCATTTCCAAGCCAAGATCGTTTAAAAAATCTGTATTGGGACGAATGCCCGCACTCAATACGACCAGATCGGCCTTGTACGTTTTTTTCGAGGTAACAACGCGTTCTGCCTTGCCTTCTCCTTCAATTGCCGTCACGCTCACCCCGGTCACGACCGGAACACCATTTTCAATCAGCTTATTTTCTACATAGGCAGCCATTTCCGGATCCAGACCCGGGCTTAGCACCTGATCGGCCATATCCAGCACAAAAGGACGAATTCCCAGCTGTTTGAGATTCTCTGCAATTTCCAATCCGATATAACCAGCGCCTACGACTACGGCCCGTTTGATCTCGCTTTCATCGATGTAATTTCGCAAAGCGATCGCATCCTCTGGGGTCCGCATTACAAAGACGTTCTTGAAATCACAGCCCGCAATCGGTGGCAGTATTGGACTGGCTCCTACCGCAATGACCAGCTTGTCATAGGCATACTCGCTCTCGCTTTGATCATGCTGATTGATCGCCCGGACCTTTTTCTGTATTGGATCGACCTGGACAGCCTTTATTCCTGTCAATACTTCTACGCCAGTGAGTTCACTAAAGCTTTGCGGTGTGTTGACAATCAGCTGCTCTTTTTCTTCGATCACATGTCCCACATAATACGGCAGTCCACAGCCAGCATAAGAAATCGATTCTCCCTTATTCAAGATGGTCACTTCAGCCGAACGATCTGCTCGCTTCAGCTTTGCGGCGACCTTGGTTCCGGCGGCCACACCGCCTAGGACCAATACCTTCATTCTACCCCTCCTGTTCATTTTGTCTATTTTTTCACCAGCATTGTATCATTTGCACTGGGGCCTGTAAAATATTAAAATTAAATAAAAAGTATAGGTTTTTTCCTATAGGGAGGGATGGCATGTCCACATTGCGCCAACTGAAAGTTTTTGTCACTACAGCCGAACACAAAAAAATGAGCGAAGCAGCCAAGCATCTTTACATTTCTCAGCCGACAATCAGCCAGATCATCGCCGATTTGGAAAAAGAATACGATGTGGCACTTTTTGAGCGTCATGCTCGTGAGCTGCGTCTGACCGCCGCTGGCGTGACCCTGCTGGAAAGCGCCAAGCGCATCGTTTCCATCAATGAATCACTCATCCAAAACATGAAAAACATCCATGCCATCCGGCCTTTGCGGATTGGTGCCACGATGACCATTGGCACCAACATCACCGCCAAGATCATTCGTCAGCTGGAAACCCTTTTCCCTGATATCGATTCCAGCGTTGTCATTACCAACACAGCACAAATCGAAAAAATGCTGCTGCACAACGAACTGGATGTAGCTCTGGTCGAAGGCATCATCACCCGCAGCGAGATCCTTTCGAAACCGGCCTTTGTCGATGAGCTTTGTCTTTTGTGCAGCGTTGATCATCCGCTGGCACACAAAGAAGTCATCACGGTCGAGGATCTGCAAGGCCAAACCTTTCTTTTACGTGAAAAGGGGAGCGGAACCCGGGCTCTTTTTGAGTCGCTGATGCAAAGCCATCACATCACTTATAAGGTCAAATGGGAAAGCACCAGCACTCCGGCCATTGTCGATGCTGTCACTGAAAATTTGGGACTAGGCTTTGTTTCTTGCCGCTGTGCCAAAGAAAAAGCCGAAAAAGGGGTTGTTCGGCTTTGCACTGTCCGCGGGCTTAATTTGCACCGGTTCTTTTATCTTTGTCATCTAAAAAAACATCCTGCTACTACACAATTCTCTGATTTTATTCATTTTATTGAATCGCTTCCGCAAGACTTTCAATAAGCAGCGCTTCAAATTCCTCTTCACTCAATCGGCGCGATTTTTTCAAACAACGCTCTGAAAGCTGATAATAGAAAGAAAAGCGTGCTTTTTTATCAGTGAGCGTCCGGCTGATCAGCGGACGCTTTTCTTGCAGAAATTCCAAAATTTCCGCTATTTCATCTGGCAGCTGCTGTTCGATCTGACGACGCAGCAAAACTCCGGTAGCCGGACTGGCCCCCTGAGTACAAATGCCAATTGAAAGACTGCCGCGCTGAATCAAGGAAGGAAAAATAAAATCACAATAGGACGGATCATCCACCACATTCACCAAAATATGCTGCCTGCGGCAGGCTTCACTGACCTGATGATTCAGCATATGATCTTCTGAAGCCGCAATGACAAACAAAGGACGCTCCTTCAGATCACTTTCTTGAAAGGGTCGGCGGATTCGTATCAGTCCTTCCTCTTCTTCAATTTCCGGAATAAATTGCGGTGCAATGACATGCAAGATCGGCCCGTACGGTTTCAGCCGGCGGATTTTCTCCAAGGCTTCCTGTTTGCCTCCAACGATGATTCCATGAGCCTGCTTAAGATCAACAAAAAACGGAAAACATCCCATTATTTTTCCTCTCCTTCTGAACGCAATCGAAAATGATAATGCCAGCCATGCGGGACCGCTATTCGCTCAAGCTTCACCTCAAACGCCTCCTCAATACTCAAGCTTGGATCATGGATCTTTGGATTGCCCTGAAAAAGAATCTGTCCCTCTTTCATCACAACCAAATGATCTGCCATTTCCAAGGCCATTGTCAGATCATGCAGAACCATGACTACGGCTTTATTGGCTTGAGCCAGGGTACGAACCAATTCCATCAAGCGAAGCTGATGCACGATATCCAGGTAGCTTGTCGGCTCATCCAGCAAAATCGTTTCTGCATCCTGCGCCAAAGCCATTGCCAGATAGGCTTTTTGCTGCATTCCTCCAGACAGTTTGCTGACCCGCTCTTCTGCATAGGCATCCAAGTTCGCCCAATGCAGCGCCTGGCGAGCTATTGCAAGATCCTCAGGACGATATCGGCGCGGATAGCGCAGATAGGCAAAACGTCCATGCAGAATCATTTTCAATACTTCCATCTCGGGCGCCTTTCTGTTTTGAGCACAATAAGCTACCCGCTGAGCCAGCAGCGGTGCGCTTAAAGAACTGATCGGACAGGAATCAATCAAAATCTGTCCGTGATCGATTTCCACCAGTCGGACAATTGTTTTCAGCAAGGTACTCTTTCCACAGCCATTAGGGCCAACCAGAACCGTGATTTTTCCTGTCTCAAATTGAAGATCGATTCCCTTCAGCACTGCTTTATGCTCATATCCTGCCGTCAGCTGATGCAATTCGATCATGATCCAAACCCTCCTTTGCGCCGCAGCAGCAAAAAAAGAAAAAACGGTCCTCCTAAAAATGAAATCAAAATTCCCACCGGAATCTCAAAAGGCGAAAACAAGGTCCTCGCCAACAGATCGCAGCCGCACACAAAGGCTGCTCCACTCAAGATGCAAAACGGAAGCAGCTTCGACGCTTCACCACAAACCAGCCGCCGGCCGATATGCGGAACGATCAGGCCAACAAATCCTAAAAGCCCTGCAAAGCTCACGGACGCTCCCGCCAGCAAAGCAGCCAAGGCCAGAAAGAGCGTCCGCATTTTCCCTACGGACATCCCCAGCCCCTGTGCAGTTTCTTCACCCAGGCCGATAATCTCCAGTTCATTGGTCAAGCTGATTACCAGCAGCAGTCCCAGCACAATCAGGATCGCCGCCGGCAATAGCCGCGGAAAAGCCACGGATGAAAAACCGCCGACTCGAAAATCTGCGGCCTGCATGCCTGCCTCCGGGATCAGGATCGCAATGGCTTCCGACGCTGCATTCAAACAGCTGTTGACCGCTACGCCGCCTAAGATCACCGTCGTCCTGGAGGCCCGGATTTGCTGGGCGCTGATCGCTACCAGCAGCACTGCCAAAAGTGCCCCTAAAAACGAAAATCCGGCAATCAGCCAACCAGAAAACCAGCCCAGCGCACAGCAGATCGTAACCGCCAATCCTGCCCCGGCATTGACGCCAATGATACTTGGTGATGCCAAGCGATTGCTCAAGACATTTTGGACAATGACCCCTGAAACCGCCAGCGCCGCACCGGCCAGCATGCAGGCCAAGGTTCTAGGCAGCCGGACATACCAAACGATCCTTCCAGCCGTCGATACCACCTCAAAAGGCCCCTCTGCCAAGGCTTGAAGCAGCTTGAAAAAAGGCAGTGATACACTACCTAAGGCTACGCTGGCAAAAAAGATCCCCACACAAAGCCCTGCCGCTGCAAACAAAATAATCCGCACATGCCGTTGTTTATTCATGGCTGAAAATAGCCTCCAAATTGGCATAAGCCTCATCCCATCGGGCATTCGGTTTTAATCCATAAAGCGCCTTATCCAACAGATAAACACGATCTTCCTGAACTGCCGTTAAGGTTGACCAAGCGGGATTTTCCTGTATGAACTGTTCGATATTGGCCAGCGTTCCCTCTGAATCATCTCCTTGCTGAACAAAGAAGATGTAATCCGGATCAGCCAGTAAAATTTGTTCCAAGCTTAGATTCTCCAGCAAAGATTCATCCCGATCGGCAATATTGATGCAGCCTAGCTTTTGCAGCATCTCCCCTAAAATGTTGTTCTGGCTGTTTTTCGCCCGAATCGAGGAAGCGGAAGCACGAAGACTAAGCACGGTAGGGGCACCATGCTGTTGAACACGCTGCTGACTTTGGGCTAAGGTCGCTTCAATATTTTCCTTGAGTTCCAGCCCATTTTTCTGATAAAGATCCTCTCGCCCGGTCAGCTCTGTAGCCATTTTTAACACCCGCAGATAATCTTCGAAGTCAGACACCTCGACATAGAGCACCGGAATCTTTAACGCTTCCAGGTTCTCCATCCACTCCACATTTTGAGCAGTATTGCTGCTGGCCAATACCAAATCGGGATCAGCCTCCAACAGCTTCTCAAAGCTGAGATTCTTAGTCATTCCCAAATTTACGACCGATTCTTCCAGCGGAAGCGCAAAATCCTCCCAAGCATCATCCGCTGTTGCCACAATCTCTCCACCAGCCAACAGCCACAAATCAGCATAGCTGCCTAACAGCGCTGCCACCCGCTCACAGGAATCAATGGTTACCTCTCTTTGCAGATCATCCTGTATCGTGATGGAAGCCGTTGCCTGGGAAGGCGCTGTCGCTTTTTGACATCCGCTTAGCAGCATTCCCAAAATCAAAATCCAAATTTTTCTTTTCATCGCTCTTCTCCCCATAATAAAAGCCGAATCACAAAAACAATGCGCCTCTTCATGAATTCGGTTTCCCTTGATGAAATTCATTTTAAGGCCTTGCATCGCTCTGCTGCGATCCGGCAGATTTCGATCAATTTTGATGAGTACAGTATAGTCATTTTTCTTAAAAAATGCAAGAGCGCCTTACTCTTGAAACGACTCACAACGTTTTTTAATCAGCCATAAAAAAAATTTCAGCCGACATTGGCTGAAATGAACTTTTCGAAGTGGTGGTTCCGGCCAGAATTGAACTGGCGACACATGGATTTTCAGTCCATTGCTCTACCAACTGAGCTACAGAACCATTGGTTGCGGGGGAAGGATTTGAACCAACGACCTCCGGGTTATGAGCC
>CALVGQ010000100.1 GCA_944327135.1 uncultured Erysipelotrichaceae bacterium
GAAGCCAAATGCACGCTATTTCTAATGGTAAAACCTGAATCTAACCATGTTTGCATCGTTAATTTAGATGATCCATCCGCTCCTGCATTTATACAAGCCGCCCAGGCACCCGTCATTACATGTTCCCTCCACCCAGGTGCAGATTTATATGTAGAAGATTTGCATATGGATGCTGCAGGGACTTCTTTTGTTTATTGCTGGAAAGGCGAAAAGTATCCGATTCATATGGCTTTAGTGGGGGATTTTAATGTGCATAATGTTTTAGGAGCGATTGCCAGCGCATTATGTGAATCCGTTCCACATTCCATTATTCAAGAAGCACTCGAGCAAATTCAGGGGGTTCCAGGAAGGTTTCAGCCTGTGAATGAGGGTCAAGATTATACGGTCATTGTCGACTATGCGCATACTCCAGATGGATTGGAGAACATTCTCCAAACAGGGAAGAAATTAGTAAAAAATCGTCTGATTACAGTATTCGGCTGCGGAGGGGATCGCGATAATACGAAACGACCTATTATGGGAAGAATTGCTGCAGAGTATAGCGATCATGTCATTGTTACTTCGGATAATCCGCGCAGCGAAGAACCAGAAGAGATTATTCGTCAAATTGCAGTTGGGATTCAGACGAATAACTATGAAGTAGTCGTGGACCGCAAACAAGCCATTCAAAAGGCGATTGCCATGGCTCAGCCCGGCGATCTCATTATGATTGCAGGAAAAGGACATGAAAATTATCAATTAGTGAAGGATAAAGTTTTGCATTTTGATGATGTGGAGGTAGCCCGTGACTGCATCAATGGACGTGCGTAAAGAAATGTTATCAATAGAAGAAATTTTGACTTGGACGGGCGGCATTTGCTTAACCTCAGGGGCCTCGGTCTGTACCGGTGTTTTTACAGATTCGCGGAAAGTGATCCCAGGAGGATTATTTGTTGCTTTAATTGGAAATAATTTTAACGGAAATCAATTTGTGGAACAGGCTTTGCAGCAAGGGGCAGCAGCGGCATTGGTTTCGGAAAAAGATCTTAGGATTCCAGGAAAAACGGTTATTTATGTTCCGGATACATTAGCTGCTTTGCAAAATATGGCTCAGGGGTATCGCAGGAAATTTTTGGCTAAAGTCGTTGCGATTACAGGCAGTGTGGGAAAAACAACCACCAAAGATTTACTGGCTTG
The DNA here is from genome assembly GCA_944327135.1 of uncultured Erysipelotrichaceae bacterium. Lineage (GTDB taxonomy): Bacteria > Bacillota_I > Bacilli_A > Erysipelotrichales > Erysipelotrichaceae > CALVGQ01. The sequence continues at coordinate 1,177 of CALVGQ010000100.1, forward strand.
GTGTTTAGAAAGTCAATATCGCACATTGAAAACGGAGGCAAATCACAACAACGATATTGGCGTTCCGGAAACGCTTTTGAAGTTAGAAGAGAAAGTGGAAGTCGCCATTGTTGAGATGGGCATGCGGGCGCGAGGAGAAATTGAACGTTTAAGCCGCATTGCGGAGCCTGATGTAGCATTGATTACGAACATTGCCCCTGTGCATTTGGAAACCCTAGGCAGTTTGGAAAATATTGCCCAAGCGAAATGTGAGATTTTTTCGCATCTTTCTTCACAAGGGTGGGGAATGATTGCCGGAGATTCTCCGCTGTTGCGCCAAGAAGCACAAAAAACCGGATGCCAGATTTATACATTTGGGATGGATCCGGCTTGTGACTGCTGTTTACAAAACACAGAGATTAATAAAGAAGGAATGAAAATACAGGTACGTCTCTTTGATTGGCAGGGAATTCTTGAGTTCCCTTTGCCTTCTGAAGCAATTGCCTTTGACGTTGTAGCTGCTGCAGGATGCGCTTACCGGTTGGGAGTCGAACCAAAGAAGATTGTTCAGGCCCTTGCAAATTATACAGGAGATGAACAACGGCTTCATATCCAGCATTTGAAAGAAGGGGGATTGGTTTTAAATGATACGTATAATGCCAATCCACTTTCTATGGCGGCGGCCCTGGAAGTTTTGTGTTTTAAAGCAGGAAAGAGACACCGGGTAGCAGTTTTAGGGGATATGTATGAATTAGGAAATTTTGAAACAGAAGGCCATTTGCAGGTTGGGAAAAAGGTGGCAGAATTATCCATCGATCAACTTATTACCATTGGAAGCTTGGGAGAAATCATTGCTGAAGGAGCGAAAAAGGCTGGAATGTCATCCGCTCAAATTTGCTCATTTCCCGATCAAAAATCCGCTCTGATATGGATGAGAGACCATGTAAAAGGACAGGATGCGGTATTATTTAAAGCTTCCCATGGCTTGCATCTGGACGTTTTATTAGAAAAATGGGCGCATGGAGGAGAAGAGTCCCATGATGAATGATTTATATATACGCTTAGGTGGAACATTGCTGGTTTCTTTTATCATCAGCGCATTATTGGGGCCTGTGATTATTCCTTTTTTGAAGAAATTAAAATTTGGACAAAGTATCCGAGAAGAAGGCCCCAAAAGTCATCAAATCAAATCCGGAACACCTACGATGGGGGGCGTATTGATTTTAACGTCTATTTTGTTTTCCGTTCTGATTTTTGCTCCGACTAGTTTAGAAGCCTGGTTGGCCGTTTTGGCAACACTGGCATTTGGAGCGATTGGCTTTGGAGACGATTTTATTAAAGTTGTACGCAAACGTTCTCTGGGTCTGAGAGCGAAGCATAAATTTTTGCTGCAAATTATTGTGAGTATTTTATTTACGCTCTTGTATTTACATACAGAAGGCGGAGATGCAGCACTCAAAATTCCTTATACGCATATGACGCTTCAATTAGGATGGCTGTATTTGCCTTTTGTGGTTTTATGGTTTACTGGATTTTCCAATGCCGTCAATTTGACAGATGGACTGGATGGATTGGCAGCAGGCGTTACAGCGGTGGTTGCAGCGGCACTTTTGTGGATTGCCTATCAATTTGGAAATCCCGGGATTATGGTATTTTGTGCGGCTCTGCTGGGGGCTTGTTTGGCCTTTTTATTGTTTAATCACTATCCAGCAAAGGTATTTATGGGGGATACTGGTTCGTTGGCTTTAGGCGGAGCGATTACTGCGGTATCGGTTCTTACCAATACCGAAATTCTTCTGATTCTTATTGGGGGGATTTATGTACTGGAAACATTGAGTGTTATTTTGCAGGTTATTTCGTTCCAAACAACAGGACGGAGAATTTTTCTTATGAGTCCATTACATCATCATTTTGAATTAAAAGGTTATAAAGAAACCCAAGTAGTAAAGGGATTTTGTTTGGTATCCGTTTTATTTGCGCTGATTGGTGTTTTAGGAATTTAGTGAATATAAATATATCAAATTTTGGATCGAGCAGAAAGAGGGCTAAGTGGATGAATCTAGCGGGGAAAAAAGTGTTGGTCATTGGCATGGGGTTAAGCGGTGTTGGAGCCGTTGATTTGATACAAAAAGAAGGTGGGATTCCTACCGCGTACGATGCAAAATCTCAAAAAGATCTTCGGGCAGTGTCCAGATGGTTGGAGGATCATCAAATAGAGTCGTTTTGGGGAACTTATCCGCCCATGCAAGAGGGCAGTTTTGATTATGTGATTCCCAGTCCGGTGGTGAAACGGGATATGGAATTGTTGCAGCTAGCCGATCAATATCAGATTCCTGTTTTGAGTGAAATTGAGTTGGCTTATGAAGTGAAAAAAGCAGCTACACAATTTGCAGCGATTACGGGAACCAATGGAAAAACCACCACTACAAGTTTGCTGCATTTCATGTTTGTTAAAGCAGGCAAAATTGCGGTTTCCTGTGGGAATATCGGAACGGCAGTTTCCTCTGTT
>CALVGQ010000101.1 GCA_944327135.1 uncultured Erysipelotrichaceae bacterium
TTCCAAATTTTCTTGCTGATTAAACGAAGCACTGCTTCCCTTGTGCATCATGCAGTTAATCAAGCCCACTTGGATTTTAGGACAGCTTTTCCGCGCCTTTTGTATTCCCTGCAAAACCCCTTCAACAGCCTCAGCCTGAGACAAACCGGCCAGGGTATGCTGCTGAGGAGCAAATCGAATTTCTGCGTAAATCAGCCCCTTTTCATGCAGCGTCTCAATCAAATGAAACGTTCCCTCGCATAAATCCTCCTGAGTCTGCAAAATCGCAATGGGAAAGTCAAATTTTTTAAATCCTTCTTCCCGGGTCTTAAAATTTTTTTGATGCATGCGGTCATAATATTGCTCAAAGGTACAATCAGAGGAAACAACCCCTCTTTTTACCGCCGTTTTCCATGCCCAAGTTAAATTTAATGAGCCATCAAGATGAAGATGCAGATCAATTTTTGCTGTTGACATAATTATTCCTCCTGAAACCTAATCCAAGTATAACATGTCCACCTCTAGGAGAATAGCGCTTCTTATTAAGAAAGCAAGATAAAGTCTTTTTTCAAATATAAAAAAGGCTCTTGATTGAGCCTCTTTGCTTATTCCATCTTATTTTCACGAATAAACTGTTGGTTAAAAGGAGTTTCTTCCTGATCACGATTGAAAACCAAACGTCCCTGACTGTAAGTATGGCGCGCCTGATAATCCTCTGTAATAACAACCAGATCGGCATCTTTGCCCACTTCTATGCTTCCTTTATGTTCAAAGCCATATTTTCTGCTTGGCACAAGACTGCTCATTTTGACCACTTCTTCCAGTGGAACTTGCAGTTTTTCTACCAGATTTTGAATGCCATATAAAACAGGTTTGCTGCTTCCAGAAAGCCGTCCCGTCTCACTCAGCACAAAACCTTCCGGTGTTACAGTGATGGTTTTTCGGTCATTGCCAGCATTTTTAGCTTCACCACGATATTTTCCCTCAGGAGCACCCAGATAGCTTCCATTATCGGAAACCATCATAATTTTATCATGATCTTTCATTCGAAGAATCAATTCTACCATTGGCAAGCAGACATGCAAGCCATCACAGATCAATTCACAAGTAACCTCATCCCGTAAAATCGATGCTCCAGCCGTACCAACATCCCGATGATGCAATCCAGTCATTACATTCATCAAGTGCGTCGCTACCGTGATCCCATGATCGATTCCACGATTGGCTTCTTCATAATTGGCATTGGTATGATAACTTGCCACGGTGATTCCTTCCTTAACAAAATAATCAATCGCTTCCAAAGCATGATCCACCTCTGGAGCTATATCCACCAGTTTTAAGTAACCGTGACCATCCTTTACCATCTTCTTGGCTGTTTCCATGTTGACTTTTGGGTATCCTAAATTGATTCCTTTCTCACCAACTCGGCTTCCCCATGGACCTTCTGAATGAATTCCAAGCACCTGTGCCCCTTCAATTTTTTCCGTAGCTAATTTAGCCGTTAGTTCAAATTGATCCAGATTTTGGATCGTTGGAAAGATAGAAGTCACGCCGAAGGCAGCCTCTCCTTTTAACGCCTGCTTAAACTCCTCTTCGTTACACGCATCAAACCGCCAGCCACAGGCCCCATGATTGTGTGTATCAAAAATTCCTGGAATGATTCTTTGATGACCATAATCGATATCCGCCTGCAGCCCTGCTTCTTTAGGAAGAATCCGGGCAATCTTTCCATCAACGATCTCGATAAAACAGGCTTGGCACCCTTCACTGGTGTAGACGCGATCAGAATACAGTATCATGACAGTTCCTCCTTTGTCTTATTTCCCGTGTCTTTGCTTTATTTTCAGCTGAAAAGATCACGATAGGAAATCCCTCTCTTGTTATGCAGCCGCGTTTTCAATTTCGATGAAACCTGAACATCTTAGACAATCATCCTGTCTGTAATCGATCGAATGGACCATGGCGATCTGCCTAGACAATCCACCTTTTCACTTTTCTTTTTTGCTTGACAGGATTTTCCTCTTTCATTATAGCTGGATTTAGAACGGGTGTTCACATTTTCAAACTCTGGAAATATTCTTTTGATTTTCTATTTTTATTCAATTAAATATTTTAGATATTGATTGATAAAGTGATGAATATCCATCTCGAAAAAATCTTTTTTTCTTGATCGCCTCTGCATAACATCCTTAAGATTTCAGTAAGCAATTTCACTGAATAATGATGACGATTAAATGCCACAAAAACATAGCAATTAACTTTTCCTTCTTCTGTCATCAAATTGAACTGACATGATCCGCACACAAAGACCATTTGATATCCATGCAAAAAATCTCCATCATAATTGCATAGTATCAATTGCATTTTATTTGTGGTTTGAAAATAAATCTTTTTATTCTCTGCAGTAAAATTGCATTTCTGCTCTAGACTTTCTACAAAATCCTCAATTTTAGAAATTTTGATACAATCATTTTTAATTTTTAAGATTCCTTCCGTGTTCATCGTTATTTTTTTCAAGATTGATTCCTGAATTTCTTTGGCATGCTCTAAAACTGCATCAATTCGATCAATCAAAATCGTATTCTCATTGACTGTACTTCGATCGCCAATAATTAATGTTTTCTGCTGATGGCTTAGATAAGAAGAGGTATCTATGATATTTTCAAAAGATTCGATGTATTTTTCGTTCAATCGATCTTTTAACATATCCATCATAATTAGATTTTTTTCATTCTCTTCATGAGAAAAGAAAGCAATTCGAATCTTATTAAATTCAATTCTCTGCTGATAAATTTTTTTTATCACCACATAGCTCAGCTCATTTAAATTTCTTCCTCGGACATGTAAATTGAAATACCGTTTGATTTCAACACGCAAGTTGCTCATAATATCACTTACCAAGGGGTTATTTAAATATTTGAACTGATTGGTATAAGAAAGAAAATTTTTAAAGGAAAGAATGTGAAAATTGTCTTTGATAATAAGTTTTTTGCAAAACAAAAAGACATATTCAAAATCACAATGATCTTCTAAAAGATTGATTCCCCAGAATCGAATCAGATACTGATGGATGATCTCCACTAATTTTCCCGCTTTTTCATTCAAAAATGAAAATTCCTGGATCTTCATAGGATGATCATCAAGTAAAAGCAGCATAAGCGCTAAAGTCATAATTTCATTTTGATTTACTGAACTTTCTCTTTCTTTAAAAGGAATAAATTCATCATAAATTTCTTCAGCAATCTGAAATAAGAGATGATCTTCAAAAAATAATGCCGGTGCATATATCTTTGTCATGATCTTATCCACAGGATGCCCCTGCAGCAATCGCTCTTTTTGAATCAATAAATATTTCACGAAGAATTGAATGTTGCTGATAGGCATTGAAAGATGATGCCGCTCAAACAAGCTTGCGATTTTTCGGCAGATCTGATTTTCCAGTTCAAGATCCATCCACTGATTGATCGTCGGATTAAATTTTTCTATGCTTAGAGGAATTTTAATAAGTTCTCTTTCCGAAATAAACAGTAAACTTAAAAGACAAGCTCTTAAATTGAACTCATTTCCTTCTGCAATCAATCCATAATAAGGGACAGTTCGAATTTTAACTTCATAACTAGAAATATAATCCTTTACTTTATTCAAATCTTTTTTGATGCCGCTTCGCGAATATCCAAACAAATCACATATCTGCTCAATCGTTAATCTGGAATGATTCAATAGAATTAGTTGTCCGACGACTCCGATTAAACTAATATTTTCATCCTCACCTGCTTTATTTCGATGATAAAATGAAACGCAGCGTTCGATCTTTAGATTAAAAAGCTGTGGATCGATAATAGAATAACTGATACTTTCATCCTCAAGCTCTATTTTTATTCCATAAAATGGAGCCAGCTCCGCAATTTTATTCATATCGATACGATATTTATAATAATTCAGTTTAAAAAAATGACAAAAATCTTTTACTGCTACATGAGTATTCATCATGATGTAAAAGATTTCTAAATAATTTTTTTTACTATAATTATCCATGTTCCCCTCATTGATTACCAGAGAAATTAAACTTCAGACTTTTAAAACAGCCCACGGCTTAAAGCAGTGAAAGGTCAAGTTCTTCGTTCCCATTTTCAAAAGATTGAAGGGCCAATTTTACATCTTGCACTGCCTTTCTGCCGCTTTGCAACAGTTCATCATCATTTTTTCTTGAAGTTAAGACCTGAAGAAGCATCGGAAGATTCATTCCTGTAATCAATTCAATTTTCTCATTCAAACAATGAATGGCCTGATTGCATGGAGTTCCAAACATGATATCAGCGAGAATAATCACCCCATCTCCGGAATCAATCTGCCGAAGAGCCTGCTGAATAACCATTCCAAAAGACTCTGGATGATCTTCAGGCTTTAATCCACAGGATGCAAATTGAGGGATATTTTCACCAAGAAACATTGTTGCCGATTGAGCCATTCCTTGAGCCATTGGGCCATGACTAATTAATAAAACTCCTTTCATTTTTTCATCCTTTCTAAATTAAAATGAACAGTACACCGGAAAATTGATTCCGGTGTACTGCTGCTAGGATCCAGAGGACTATTGAATTTTCATTTCTTTGAAAAACTGTTCTGCATTGATTAGCTCGATGTTATTTTTTTCGATCCACTTTTTCACTCTGGAATCACACAGCGCTGAGCATTCAATTCCTCGTATCACATGAAACGTGGACAAATCCATCAGATCCTTGTCAAAAAAGCCACAATGCGTGCTTAAAAGAGAATAGTCGTGCTTCAAAAGATTTCCTCTGTCTTCAAGGATATAGCCGACAACATCTGTATTGGCCTGCATTTCTACAGTAAATCCCGCTTTTGTTTTGGAATAATTTTGATACCAACGCTGCGGATCATGATGAAGTCTGGTTTTCCAGTCCTGATTAATTCCATATTTTTCTGCTACTTCATTACGAGCTTTTGTAATATAGGGTGTGGTAATTGAATGTCCCCCGATATAAAGCGGCTTTGATCCCATCATTTCAATAAATCGTTTTACTTGATTCTCTGTTTCAAGCAAAACTTCTTCATACACCAAGCCCATATTGGGATCATCACTCTTTTCCAGGTCCAAAAGATTTTTGACCCCATATTGATTCATCCTTTCCTTCGTAGTGATCAACCGACCTTCTTGATTGACCAAAGAAGGAACAAGCTTAGGATCTGAAACCGGTTTACCAAATACCAAATTGATTTCCTGCCCCACCGTCACATGAGAAAATTTTTTGATTTCCGCAACCGCTCTTTCTGAGCATGCATTGTTCGTCATCAAACCGACCGTGTTTAAAATGCCCTCTCGAATGGCATGAAGACAGCCGTCTGTAATGCAGTCGGACATGCCATAATCGGCACTATTTACTATCAATTTCATTCAATCATCCTCCTTATTGACTTATCGTTGCAAAGCATTTAAAACAAAATGGAAGAATTATACAACAAATCTTATTATTAAGAAGAATCCAAAATCTTCCATTTCTTTAAGAAACATCCAAACTGTTATTTTTAGACTATACTAAATCCCTGAAAGAAATCAGCTCTACATGATTCTCTTTTAGCCAATCCATGATTCTTTTTGAAGTGTACATTTGATGATCTTTAGCACGAATGATGGTGTAGGTCGAATACTTCATCAGATCTGTATCTACAAAACCGCAATGTCCTCCAATCAAAACATAGGGTGCATCCTGATACTTTTTCAGCTGTTCAAGCGTATATTCCTCCACATTGGCCTGAAGCTGAACCTCTATTGTAAAGGGCTTCACATTCAAGCTCGGTAAGCGCTGGACGTCATATTTTTCTAATAAGTCCTGAGCAAACGGAATTTCGTACCTTGCTGCCGCTTTACGAATCGCCTTGCCATAATTCAAAGCATGTGTGGAAATGGAATGACCGGTTACATATTCCGGTTTTTTTCCTACTAATTCCATATATTTTTCAATTTGTGCACAAGCTTCAATATAACATTCTTCTAATGGCCACAGCGCTTCATTTTCAGAAAACCGCTGAAAACGATCGTCCTTGTATTTTACTGTAGATCGAATAAATTCTTTGGTCTGCGGATCTACCAAACTAGGGATTTTTTTAGGGTCGGAAACACAAGGTCCACTCACAACATTAATATCGATGCCAAAGCAAACATGAGGACAGTCTTGAATGAATTCCACTGCTTTTTTAGCAGAAGGCATATTAGAGAATAATCCTGTAGAGGTGATAATGCCATTTTTCATGGCATCATACACACCCGCTGTCACTGCCTTTGTAAATCCATAATCATCAGATTTTACCAGTAATTTCATCGAATCCCTCCTTATTTGAATTCAGCTTTCTAAAAATCCTCAGATAAAACTATACAATGCCAAAGAACGATAGAATAATGCACACGATAATGATGATAAAAATAATTTTGATTGGTGAAGTTCCCTTTTTTATAAACTGAATGCACACTGTCCAAAGCGCCAAAGACAACAATCCCGGCATGATCGAATCAAGGATCGCTTGAATATCTACCGTTGCTCCAAACACATTGGGAACCCAAACCAGTTTTACATTCACATTTGTGGCCACAAGAGCACCAACCATCATTGCCCCCATTGCGCTTGCCACATCTGTAATCAAGCGGACTGCACCGCTTTCAAATGCTTTTGTGATAAAGCTCGTTCCGGAATTATATCCTATATAGAGCAAAACATAAGAAGAAAGCATCCGCCCGCCAGCAAAGGTAACCGCAAAGAAAATCGGTCCTAGAATATTGCCTCCAGCAGCCAAGGAAATGGCCACCCCTGCTAAGATCACTCGGTAGCAGTTAAAATAGATGGAATCCCCGATCCCTGCTGTTGGCCCCAGCAAAGAGGCTTTAATACTGGAAATCGCCTCTGCACTCACGGTTCCTTTTTCCGCTCTTTCTTTCTCCATTACCAGTACGATCCCGGTTATCAAGGAAGTCATGGTCATATTTGTATTGTAGAACTCATCACAATGCCTTACAAATGTTTTTTCTCTTTCTTCCTGATTATCTTTAAACCATACGTCCAGACCAGGTTTAATGCTTAATGCAAAATTTCGAGCAAACTGCACGACAGCATTGCTGGACCAAGAAACTAAAAGACAATATTTAAACGATTTCTTTAAAATACTTTTTTCCTCTTGGGTCAAGTCTTTTTTCAAAGCATTACTCATAGAAGTCATCTCCTTCACTAAGCTGAGCTGACGCTAGCTGATTTTTCATATCCGCCATTTCTTTGCTTCGTTTAAACTGAAGCAGAACAATTGCCAATGCTAAAAGTGCAATCACGATAATATCCAGACCAACAAATTTGGAAAGTATAAAACCGATGATGACATAAACCGGCGTGTACGTATCCCAGATCGATCTGGTCGTTAAGCACAAGCCAACTACGACCAGCATGCCGCTGGCGACATTGAATCCATTTAGAATCCAAGCTGGAATTTGATTAATTGCCTCAGTAATCAGTTCTGCTCCCAGCCACAGGCTAAAAAAGATAATCAATGTATTGACCAAGGTTTTTAATACCAATCCATCCACCAGCCACAATAACCTCCAAGCCTTGAAATTTCTTTCTTCTTCCAGTCGCAAGAACACTGGATGATATAATGCTTTTAAAAATTTCTCAACCGGCTTTAAACTATTCACGATTGCGCCGATTGTCACCGATAAGGCCAAACTTGTCTCCTGAGGAAGTCCTGTTAGAATAACTAAGGTCACCGGTACTACGGTTGAAACACGATAGTCTGAAGCAGCAACTCCTCCAATTGCACTAATTCCCATATAAATGGCTTCCAATTGTGCTCCCATGATTATTCCCGTTTGGAGATCTCCACACACCAAACCGGTCAATGTTCCCAAAATAATCGGACGAGTAAAGCACTGCGTTCCTGTTAATGAATCAAAAATTTGTGCGACATGATAAGTCAAAGCAGCAATCAGTGCATTCAAAAACACGTTGAATTCCTCCCTTTTAAAATCTTTTCTGAAAATAAGGATGATTTAAGCGCTTAAATTCCATCATTTTTAAAATTTCTGTCTAGCCCTTTTCAAGGCTTCTCTAAAATCAAGTGGAGTATCATCAGGCAGCATTTTGTTATAAATTTTTGGAGTAATTTCCGCTAATTTTTCAAATTGTTCAAACTGTTTTCGGTTTGTACGGCAAAATCCTGTCACCTGAATTTGACCTTCTGTAATTTTCTGCAAATAATTGCAGACATTGACCTCCTGAATTTTTAATGCTTCCACCAGCCGATAAGCGTCTTCCGGTGAATCCGCAATCAGCAGAACCTTCATCGCCGCTGCTCGCGGATCGCTTAGAAGCTGAATCGCCCCTTCTACTGTACAAATTCTGACCTTTTTGCCAGTACTGCTTCCGGCCATGATCAGCATCTGCTTGGTCAATGCATCCTTGGCTGATTTATCGTTGGCAACAACAATCGCATTGATATCCAAGGCCCGTGACCATTGTGTTACGATCTGTTCGTGAATCAATCTGTCGTCAATTCTTAATTGAACGATCATTCAATCACTCCCCAATCTGTGTTTTGAAAACGTTTTCTAAGTTTATTTTAGCGAGTAAAAGAAGAAAAATAGATGCAGTGTTTTAAAAAATGAAATTTCAAAAAAAAATCTATATTAAAATTTTCAGGCAATGAAAAAAGACAGACAGTCACTTCACTAACTGTCTGTCTTACAAAATATCCACCATTCTTCTTTCAATTTTCCTCATGAATGACTGTTCGTTCTTCAAACAGTGCTTTTTCATGAAAATCAATGAGCTTTATCCAAAGTATATTTGATATTGCCTTGCTTGCCATCAAGGCGATTCTCTTTATCATCAACCGGTTTCGCAATATGAAAATCAATGCCGTGTGAATGAACGATCTGATCCCGGTTTTTTCCAGCAAGGATGTCATCGCAGCATTCCAAAACGTTATCTAATAATTCCTTGGGGGAACAGAACGTTCCATGATTGCGCAGGATCGTATCATATTCCTGTTCAAACGTTTTCAGCCGCTGCAGGCTCTTTCGGTATTCTGAAACACATGAAGAATTCTCTCCTGTCAGCAGTACGCCCACACCGCAGGCATCACCAAAGATGATCATCCGTTCCTCCTCAATCAGCGGAACCATCATTCCTTGCGTATGTCCTGGAACAGCAATCATCCGAACCGTCAGATTTCCCAAATCAAAACGCTGGCCATCAGCGATATCGTTGATTTCTCCTTCATACATCAAAGCATAATCTGAATCAGGAATGGCTCGTGTTGCCGGATCCTTCCGATACCGCTCTTTTCTGAATTCCAGCGAACAGTGCTCCTGAAACAAGGCCATATCTTTCCGATTCATCCAAACCTCATCGAAATACCAACAGCCCGCTCCATGATCAATATGCCCATGGGTCAGGATCACAAATAAAGGCTTATCCGTCAATGTTTCCGCAAACTGACGGATGTTTCCAAATCCATCCAGCGTATCCAGCAGAACCGCTCTTTTTTCTCCGATTACCAAATAGCAGCAGTTTTTTAAAAAATCCGTAATTCGAATCACCCGATCCGAAATTTTTTCACTGGTATAATACTCCATTTTTTTCCCTCCCTTGATCTTAATTCTATTGTAAACCGAATCCTGCCAATGAGATAAAACTGTTTTTCCGTAATTATACAGAAAGCGAGCTCTGTTTTGTGAAATATTTTTCTAACTGTTTGGATCTTTTTTCTTAAATGATGTGCAACTAGCGGAAGGAATGTTGCAAAACAGCCAGAACCAGCATAATTCCAGCGCAATGCCCATTTAATAAAGAAAGGAGGTCCGGTTATGAATAAATGGTTAAAAGGACTCTTGCTTTTTTTGTTCGTTCTGGTCTTGGCCCGTGGAAATCTGGCCTTTGAAGCCACTCAGCAAGCGCTGCAGTTTTGGTTCAATCAGTTGGTTCCTTCACTGTTTGTCACAATGGTCTTAGTCAGTCTATGCCTGGACTATCAGGTTTTTTCCGGTATGCGTTTTTTAAAACCGCTCGCTTTTTTCTTTCATCTTGACGAAGGCGGGATCACCCTGTTTCTTTCCTGCCTGCTTTTAGGAGCCCCCAGCGGTGCAGTTCTAGCCAATCAGCTGGTCAAAGAAAAACGGCTCCATCCTGAAGCCGCTAAAAGATTGATTAGCTGTGTTTCTTTGGCAACGCCCTCTTTCATTGTGGTTACTTGTGGGACTGTAATGCTTCAAAAACCCATGCTGGGCGTGATGCTCTGGGGCATCGAACTTGCCTGCTGCGCTTTATTTATGCTAGTCTGGCATTCACCTAAGATCCAGCTCGAACCGCTTGAGATCCATCCCCACTTTTTCCCGGCATTTAAAAAAGCGGTAAAAAACAGCGGCATCGCGCTTTTTTACATCGGCGGATACCTGATGATGTTTTTAACGATCCTCAACGTTACAACACTCGGCCTAAGCCCAGCCATCACCCCAATCCTTAGTGCAGTGGGAGAATTTTCTCTAGGCTGTCGGCAAATCACGCACATGGCGCTTCCGCTTTCCCTTCAATTTGCCTGGCTCGCTGCCATCTTGGGATTTAACGGACTTTGCGTCCATCTGCAGATTTTCTCCTTAACGGAAAATGTTCCGCTGAATTACCGTCATTTTTTATTTCTTCGGATCATTCAGGCTTTGATAGGCTTTGCGGTGGGATCAATTCTTTTTTCACTTCTTCAATGATTTCTTTTGGAATAAACCCACTGATATCTCCATTATAACTGGCAATCTCCTTGGCCACGGAGCTGCTTAAAAAAGAATACTCCGGACGGGAAACCAGAAAAACCGTTTCAATCCGCTCATTGAGCATCATGTTGGCCGTCGCCTGCTGCAGCTCATATTCATAATCGGCCACGGCCCGAATGCCCCGGATCAACACCCGACATCCATTTTGTTCAGCAGTGCTGACCGTCAAGCCGCTGCCGATGATCACCCGAACGTTATTGAGTTCCTTAACACATTGTTCGATCAGCCATTTGCGCTCCTCTTCACTGAATGTCGCCCTTTTTTTAGGGTTTTTCATGATCGCGATAATCAATTCATCAAACATCCCCGCGGCCCGCTGGATAATATCCAGATGCCCTACCGTAATAGGATCAAAGGATCCCGGATACATTGCCTTTGTCATCTTTGTTCTCCTCTTCCATCTTGTAATAAGTAATTCGTGTAATACCATAAGTTACGGTTTTAACGCACCACAGCCGGCCAATTCGCTCAGGAAGAAGATCCCGGGCATGACATTCCGCAATGACCGCTCCCTGTGGCTTCACTAGATTTTGTTCCATCAGCTGACTCAGCAGATCCGCAATCTGTTGCTGAGCATAGGGTGGATCCATAAAAACCAGATCGAACTGTTTCCCTGCTAGTCTCTTCAACGCCTTTTCTGCCCTCTGCCGAATTACCGTGATTTGCGTTTGAACCCCCAATGTCTGAACATTCTGCTCGATCGTATGGCAGGCACGCGGATCGATTTCCACCAGAATGCTTTGCTTGAACCCTCGACTGAGGGCCTCCAGCGACATTGCGCCGGAGCCCGCAAACAGATCCAGCATGCAGCCCCCTTCAAAATAAGGCCCGATCCGACTAAAGATGGCCTCCCTTACTTTATCGGTGGTTGGCCGTGTCGCAGTTCCGGGAACCGCCTGAATTTTTCTTGATCCAAATTTTCCTGCTACAATGCGCATTTTTTTGAATCCTCCTGTATAAATCGAAAAAAGAAGGGCAAGATAGAAGTGCATCGGTAAAACGATGCTATCCCCCAATCTTTGTTTCTCCTCTCCCTTTCTTTGGAATCCCTTACCTTTAAGGGATTCTTTTTTATTGGATCCTTCCCTGACGATACTGGCTGATGATTGCCTGAGCAATCCCCACCGAAGTCATAAAGGACATCGTACTAGAACCTCCGGCTGAAATCAAAAGCAGCGGGACGCCTGTTAATGGGATCAAGCCGGTCACTCCTCCCACATTAAACAAATAATGAATGAATAAATACATGGCAACCCCAATCAAGACCATTCTGGCTCTTTCACTTTCTATTTTCATCGCATAAATAAACAGCCGACAGAAGATCACCATATAGCAAAAAAAGATAAACAGAAATCCGCCAAATCCCAGTTCTTCTACCACAATCGCCAAGATATAGTCTGTACTAGCAGCTGGAAAATTCATATACTTTTGAATCGATGCACCAAATCCGACCCCGGTCAGTCCACCCGATGCAAAAGAAATCAATCCTTTGATCAGCTGATAACCATCTCCATATCGATCCGCAAACGGATTCTGTGCCATTAAAAATCGGTTGATCTGATAGGTTGCGATTGGAATATGCTTCAACACCGTTTCTCCTACTGGCGTCATCAGAAAAACAGCCAACCCGCCACCGCCAGCCAGCAAAAGTAGCAGCTTTTTCTGATAATTTCGTAAAGCTCGATGCTGAGGAATCAAAAAAAGTACTGCCGCAATCCCAAGCATGATCACTCCGGAGCCGGTATCCGACTGCAAGATCACTACAATTCCAACAAACAGCCCTACCAAAAGAAGCGGTGCTTTTACCAGCTCTTTGGATTCGATTTTCTGCACCCGCACATCGCCTAGATACATGGCCATGATCAGCATGATCGAAATCTTGGAAAATTCCGATGGCTGCAAGGTAAACTCCATGCCTGCAACCGGCACTCGAATCCACGCTTTAGCCCCGCCAACCGGATCAAAAAAAAGGGCAAAAACAAGCAGACCAAGAGTTCCTAAAATCAGCAAAAACAGCAGCTGCCGACAGCGTTCAAAAGTAAACATCCGCGACATATACAGCATCCCGACAAACCCGGCAACGGTAAACAACAGCTGTTTAAACACGGTTTTTATCAGACTCATATAATTGGCGGCATCCGTCCCCATCGTTGCCGACGTAACCATGATCAAACCGAAAAGCGTCAGCGCCATTACTGCCAAATGAATGCTCCGATCGCTGCCTACAGGCAAACGCAAAACAGACCGTTTTCTTTTTTCCGTCACGACGTCACTCTCCTGTCGTTGACATTTTATCACATCCGTCGTTTGAAGAAAACAAAGAATAACATTTGAAAACTTCCAAAAAATGAGTATACTAATATAGAGGTCTTTAATTTATGAACGAAATCAATATCCAGACAATTATCAAAGATGACGATGTGCGGCTTCGTGAAAAATCATTGGATGTCGCTTTGCCGTTAAATGAAGAAGATAAAGATCTGCTGATGCAGCTGTATACGTATGTAAAAGAATCTACTGATCCAGAGCTGGCCGAGAAAAAAGGGCTTCGTCCTGCGGTGGGAATTGCTGCAATTCAAGTCGGGATTCCCAAAAAAATGTGTGCAGTGATTTGTGAAGATGATCAATCTACCAAGGAAAAACCAATCTGGCATCGTTATGCCTTAGCCAATGCAAAAATTCTTTCCTATTCTGCCAAAAAAGCCTATTTAAAGAATGGGGAAGGCTGTCTTTCAGTTGAAAAAGAACACAGTGGGTACGTCGTTCGCAGCGCACGAATCAAAGTCAAAGCGTTTGATCTTTTCAAAAATCAAGAAGTCATTCTGCGAGTCAGCGGTTATCCTGCAATCGTTCTGCAGCATGAAATCGATCATTTTGACGGAATCCTTTTTTATGATCGCATCAATGCCATGGATCCGTTTCATGAAATTGAAGATGCTTTAGTCATCGAATAACAACAATTTAGAAATTTCTCCTTATGGTAGGAGTCTATTTTTCAATCAACAGGTGCAGTTAAAAAAGAAAAGAGGTTAATATGAGCGAAGAAGTAAAGAAAAAAAACGCGCCGAGAAGAAACAGTCCCAAAAATGTCAAAACCAAATCCCAAGATAATTCATTCAATAAAAACGATACGCTGGTCTATGCCATGGGGGGACTTGGCGAAGTCGGAAAGAACATGTACTGCATCGAACATGATGATGAAATCGTCATCATTGACTGCGGAGTCATTTTTCCGGACGAAGAACTGCTCGGGGTCGACTATGTCATTCCGGATTTTTCCTATTTAGTTAAAAATTCAAAAAAAATCAAGGCCTTGGTCATCACGCATGGCCATGAGGATCACATCGGAGGAATTCCGTTTTTTCTGCAGGCAATTCCTTTAAAAATGATTTATGCTCCCCGTTTTGCCTGTGCGCTGATCCGCAAAAAACTGGAAGAAAGAAGAATGCATCGCCAAGTCAAGCTGGTGGAGATCAATGAAGCTTCCCGCATCACCACCAAGCATTTCAGCATCGGATTCTTCAATACCATCCATTCCACCCCGGATTCTTTGGGGGTGCTGATCAATACACCGAACGGACGCATCGTAGAAACAGGAGACTTTAAGTTCGATCTCAGCCCGATTCAATCCAATGCTGATTATCAGAAAATGGCTTATATCGGACAGATCGGCGTTACCTTGCTGATGAGTGATTCCACCAATTCTTCCGTGTCTGGTTTTTCCATCAGTGAAAAGAAAGTCGCCAAATCTTTGCTGGACATCGCCCGTAAGATTCCAGGACGGCTCATTGTAGCCACATTTGCACCCAATGTCTACCGTGTACAGCAAATCATTGAAGCCGCCATTGCCTGTGACCGCAAGATTATTATCTTTGGTCGCTCGATGGAGAATGTCGTTGATGTAGGCCGAAAAATGGGAATCATCAAGGCCAAAGAAAGCAATTTCTTAAAACCAGATCAGTTAAGCCGAACCCCGGCCAACAAGATCTGCATCATTTGCACTGGAAGCCAAGGTGAACCGCTGGCAGCATTAAGTCGAATTGCCAATGGCACCCATCGGCATGTCACCATTCAGCCAGGGGACAGCATTGTTTTTTCCAGCAATCCGATTCCTGGCAATGCCATGAGCGTTTCTCATATTGTCAACAAGCTGACCCGTGCCGGAGCCAATGTCATGGTCAACAGTCCGCTGACTTCCCTTCATACAACCGGTCATGCCGGACAGGATGAACAGAAACTGATGCTTCAGCTCATCAAGCCAACATATTTTATGCCGGTCCACGGAGAATACAAGATGCTGAAGGTCCATGCTTCAACCGCTACTGAGACCGGTGTTCCTGAAAAAAATACTTTTATCTGTGCCAACGGCGATATCGTTGTCATGCGCAATGGAGAATGTTTCCTTTCTGATAGCCGGATCCAGACCGATGACATTTATGTTGATGGCAATGATGCTTCCGGGCTTAGCACAGCTGTGCTAAGAGATCGTCATATTCTCGCAGAAAGCGGACTGGTCGCTGTCATTGTAACGATCGATTCCCGCTACAACAAAATTCTTTGTAGACCGAGCATCGTTTCACGCGGTTTTGTTTATATCAAAGAAAGTCAAACCCTATTAAAGGAAGCAGAAATGGTAGTTTATGAAGCGCTCAAAAAGAAGATGCAGCAGCGAACTACCTTCGGTGAACTGAAAAACTGCATACGCGGTTCTCTTGAACCTTTCCTGTATAAAAAAACCAACCGCAACCCGATCGTTATTCCGGTCATTCTGAATCAAAAAGCGGCCATGGTTCCTGCTTTGCGGAAAACACGTTCTACGGTCAAAAAAACAAACACGGAAACCAAGGCCTGATGCATTCTCTGAATGCATCTTTTTTTTGTGGACATACTATTTTTGAGGTGATAAAGAATGAGTCAATCAACCAGGGAAGTCTGTCAAGATCTGAATACCTTATTGGAAGGCTGCCACATGGGTTCTGCTACCTTTCAGGAATATCTGAGCCAGACCTGTTCCAGTCATTTAAAAACAACGCTGACAGAAGCCTTAACTATTTTCCGCCATCATGAAACAGCTCTAAAACACCATATCGAAGCCCTAGGTGAATCCTGTCAGGATGAAATCAAAATTGGTGGAATCTTCGCAGAATTTTTTGAAAAAATGAAAGCGGAGCTCGCTGTCAATGATCGTCAGCTGCTGGATTATGCAGTGCGCGGGATCGATATGGGACTGAAAGCCTGTCAAGACTTTAAGAAGAAACATCATGGGCTGCAGATGGACCTTTTGAAATCCGTCGAAGATATCGAATCGGACTACAAGCGAATTTATCAAAATTTGATTGATTTAAAATTGAACCAAGACTAAAAAAGATCGAAGCTCAGCTTCGATCTTTTTCCACCTCAGCAATATATTGTTCATGCAGCCGGCGATTGATCTCCTCTGCCCCGTCGATATTCGCGCTTCTGAAAATCGGTGGTTCTTCTCCTTCTTCCACCATTTTCTGAGCAATGGTCACTGTTAAGGCCTGAACCATCGCGATCCCGGTAAAATCGCTCGTTCCAGCAATTGGAACCGGCCATGATGGCAAAGTAAATTCGGCATCACCATATCCCGCTTGATTATCTAGCACCAGATCAGCTACTTCATACAATTTTTTTCCCTCTTTTTGCCGGGAGGATACCCTTTTGGAATGGCGTAAAGAAGTCAGCGCAATCACATAAGCTCCTTTTTTCTTTGCTTCGATTGCCATTTCCACCGGAACGCTGTTACGGCCACTATTGGAAATGATCAAAAAGACATCGCGTTCCGTGATCGGATAAAGATCAAGCAGCGCTTTCGCATATCCCCCTAACCTTTCCAAATTCGTACTTTTGTTGACTCGTTCATGCAGCATCAGTTCTGGAGGAAGAATAGCTTTTACAAAAGCCAGCCCTCCGGCCCGTGTATACAGTTCTTCTGCAATCATATGCGAATGACCCGAACCAAAGGCATAAAAATTTCCGCCTTGACGATGAGAATTTAGAATCATCGAGGCCGCCTGTTCGATCTGTTCACATTGGGTGTCCAAGCAAGCCTGCAGCTTGTCGGCTAAAAAGGCAAAATAATCTTGTGTGCTCTGCATTGAAGTGCCTCCCTTCCGGCTTCATTATAGCATGAAAATCCTTTTTCTTTACACCATTGCGAGGACTGAGAATCCATAAAAAAATCGTTCCATTCAGAACGATTTTCTCTTTATTTTACCTCAACGATCTTCATCATGTTAGCGCTGCCTTCTCCTGTTGGATATCCAGCCGTAATGATGATCAGCTGACCCGGTTTTACTCCATACGATTTGGCAAACGTGCTAGCCAATTCATCATCATTCGTCATTTCATTCTGGATATCGGAACAGATCGGAGTAACGCCCCAGAAGCATTCCAGCTTGCGCTGAGTGCTCTTGGTAAAGGTTACAGCCAGAATCGGCACCGCCGGACGGAACTTGGAAATTCGGCGTGCTGTGGTTCCGCCTTGGGTAAAGGCCACGACCGCTCCGACATTATCCAACGTCAGGGTCGCATCAGAAACCGCAATTCCAATCGCATCCTGAACCGTCTTCTTGCTTGAATGCTTGGATTGTTCCAGCCGTTCCCGATACGGAACGATTCGCTCTGTCGCTTCTGCAATCGAAGCCATCGTCTGAACCGCTTCGAGCGGATATTCCCCGGCAGCTGATTCCGCAGAAAGCATGATCGCATCGCTGCCATCCAACACCGCATTGGCCACATCACTAGCCTCTGCCCGAGTCGGACGCGGATTGGTCGTCATCGAATCCAGCATATGGGTCGCGGTGATGACTGGTTTACCCAGCTGATTGGCCAGCTTGATGATTTGTTTCTGATAAATCGGAACGAATTGGGTCTGAATTTCTACTCCCAAGTCTCCTCGAGCGACCATGACTCCATCCGCAACTTCCAGAATAGACTGAAGGTTATCAAATCCCTCCTGATTTTCAATCTTGGCAATAATCTGAATATTCGGCTTTCCCATTTCAACCAAAATCTTCCGAATTGCCAAGACATCATCAGCTCTGCGGACAAACGATGCGGCGATGAAATCTACGTCTTTGACACAGCCAAAACGAATATCCGAATCATCCTTCTTTGAAATAAACGGCATCGACAGCTTGACACCTGGAACATTGCATCCCTTGCGGGTTTTGATAGGACCACTAACCTCAACCCGGCATTTCAGCTCACCACGTCCAGTATTTTCCAAAACCGTCAGCTTCATTTTTCCATCATCGATCAGAATATAATTGCCAGTAACCACGTCATCGAACAGCTCCGGACAAGCAATATGGAACCGTTCATGCGTTCCTTCGATTTCTTCCCGACAGACCGTAACGATCTCTCCGCGGGTATATTCTTCCACACCGTTTTTAAAAACGCCGCAGCGGATCTCCGGGCCTTTGGTATCCAGCATGATTGCCAGATTGATTCCAATCCGGTCGGAAACTTCCCGCACCATATCCATCAATGCTCCATGACTTTCATGTTCGCCATGAGAAAAATTGAAGCGCACAATGTTCATGCCAGCCTTAGCCAGTTTTTCCACCATTTCCGGGGTATTGCTGGCTGGGCCGATCGTACAAACAATTTTTGTTTTTCTGCCTACCATAAATGTCCTCCTTATACTAGCCGGTCGAACAACTGATACAATTCCTTTCGTGATTTTTTCGGCATCTTCAATGCCTCTTCGATTGGGTAGGATACAATCGCATTATCCACGATTCCAACACAATGTCCGCCAATTCCGTTGACCAAAAGATCCACTGCCTTTTCAGCCATTCGGCTGGCCAGCATACGGTCGCTCGGGGTCGGACTTCCACCACGCTGGATATGTCCCAGCACCGTTGCCCGGCCAGAGAAACCAGTATTGGCACTGATTTTGCGAGCCAATTCATTCACATCCGTAATCTTTTCTGAAATGACGACGATCGCATGCTTTTTTCTTCGCACACTGTCTAGATATCGTAACCGTTCCAGCAGATCTTCCTCATCAAAACCGGTTTCCTGGGTGACCACCGCTTCCGCACCACAACTGATTGCAGCCCATACCGCCAAATCACCACAGCGATTTCCCATTACCTCAACAACAGAACAACGATGATGGGAACTGGAAGTATCACGCAGTTTATCTACACATTCCACCACCGTGTGCAATGCCGTATCAAATCCAATCGTAAAATCCGTCGCCGGAATATCGTTATCAATCGTTCCCGGCAGCCCGATACAGTTGATTCCCAGCTGGGTCAATGCCATCGCTCCGCGGTAGGAACCATCCCCGCCGATCACAACGACGGCATCGATTCCCGCTTCCGTTAATTTCTGCACAGCGACCTGCTGAACTTTTACGTCTTTAAATTCTACCAATCGGGCCGAACCAAGAATTGTTCCTCCTCGGTCCAATATATCGCTGACGTCCTCTTTGATCAGCGGTCGGAAATTTCCCTCAACCATTCCCTTGTATCCATCATTGATTCCAACGACTTCAATTCCATTGGCAATCGCCACTCGGGTTACAGCACGAATCGCAGCATTCATTCCCGGTGAATCTCCTCCAGAAGTCAAGATTCCAATACGTTTGATCATTCGAGTCCCTCCTTGCAATACCCCATTAATATACCACTTTCGTTGTTCAAAATAAACTTAATTAGCCTGATTTCTCCGATTTTTTCCAGATAATTGAAGCAGTTTGCTCAGGCTTTTGATCCGTTCCATGATTCTAACCGCTTTCATTTCTTCTTCTCCAAATTTAGCACTGAAGCGATAGTGATCATAAAGGCTATTCCAGTCTTCATTAGAAGTAAACCAGGTCATCCTCTGTTCCTCCATCCGCTCGTTCAGGATCGGAAAAAGCAGCTCATCCCGAACCCACGCTGTCACGCTTTCTGCACCGATATCATCAAAAACAGCAAAATCCACCTTCTGCAGGATTCGAATCTGTTTCTGATAAGTCTCCGGATCATGAAAGAACCCCTTCATCCGGGCAACCCAGCTTGGAACATTCACAAATGCCACCCGTTGTTTCTTTCTGGCAAAGTAATTGCATGCCACAGCAGCTAAAGTGCTTTTCCCTATTCCAACCGGACCCTGAATATAAAATCCAAATTCATTGGGAGCTTCCAGCCATGCCGCAATCGCCGCAATGCCATCTGCATTTTCCTGATCTACCTCCAGCTTTTCCAGCGTCATTGTCTGGATCCGCCCCGGCATATCATTGATAACGATCTGTGACAAATGAGCCTCTTCCTCTTTCTTTTTTGCGGCAAAACGACAATCTCGCAAAACAAAATCCAAATATCCGTTATATTTCAAATCATAAATTTGTCCACGATTTTCCTGGACACAGTTTTTTAGATCGCTGCATTGCCGGCATGCATTCAGCCCATCCCGCCATTTTTTGAACCGGTAAGGATAGTCTTCCACCAATTTCAGTCCGCATCCGCTTTTCTGACAAAATTGCTGAATTAGAGGATCTTTTTTCAGCTCTTTGATCAGCTTCCCTCTTTCTTCAAGAATTGCCGGATCCAGTTCGATCTTGAAATTGATTTTTTCCATGTTTATCCCTCCAATCGTTTCAGCCGCTCTTTCAGTGCCTGCACTTCTTCTTCACTAACCGTTTTTTTCTCAGCGTCCTTGGAATCCTCCGGCTGAACGGACTGCTTCGCCTTAAAATTCTCAGGCAGGATCGCTTTGCGAACCGTTTTTGAATTTCTTCCTGATGATCGTGTCTCTGCCGCAGCCGCCTGTGCCTTGGCCAGAGTATCCACCTTATTTCTGATCCAGCTTCCTGCAATCTTCTCTACATAGGAGCGGGACAAACGATTCTCATTTTGCATCAGAACCGTTTCCACCAGCACATTGACAACCGCCTGCGGCATTTTTAGTTCACGAACCAAATATTCCAGCAGCCTAGCATCCGCTGGGGTAACGGGAATCCCCCCCTGCTTTTGCAAAAGAAACTGAACCGGCGAAACCTCATACGGATTCTCTGTTGGGCTTGCTTTAGGCTTTTCAAAGCTTGCCAAGCGTTTCAATTTCTGAATATCCAGCACATTGGTGGAATTATTGATGCTATGCCCCACCAGGATTCGCATCCGATCTGCAGAAATGCCATATACCGTTGCCAGTTCACCGATCATCTGCAAGGCCTCCTGCGTACGGGCCTCTATTGGAAAAGATAAATTGGTGCTTTCCGAAAGGAATGTCTCATAATCAAATTCGATGTGCTGATCAGCAGCAACTGAAAACATCATGGGTTTTACACGATTGAATTCTTTTTCATCCATTTGTCCCCACGATTGTAGCTCCGATGCACGAAAACGCCTTGAAATGTTGGTATATCCCGTCTTATCTTGAACTGCAGCTACCGCTTTCATGCGGGTCGTTTCCGCATTGCGTGCCCCCACCAGCTGCAAATACCGGCGGCCCAGCACATCATGACTTAAAAACTCCTCTGCTTTTAACGGGGCTTTTAGTGTGTAAAGGTACAAATCGCGATTGTCAGTCTTTTTCTGCCAAGTAAGAATCAAATGAACTTCCTCACACTTTCCGCGTGCCAGCTCAAAGGCAACAATATCGATCCCCATCAAGGCACAAAGCCGCTGATGGCTCTCCGCACCATGCTGATGCATCGCTTCCTCTGCCAGCGTTAGATAAAGAGCCGTTGCTGTCGGACCGATCAGCGCTTGATAACAAGTTACCAGAGAATACAGCTGTGCTTCAGACAGCGCTTCATAAATCTCGATTTTATAACTGTCTTTTCCTTTCAATTCCATGCGTTTATCCTCCCTCGCTCAAACGATCTTCCAGCCAAACCTCTGTTTTCTTTCTCAAATCGTCAAGCGTGCCGTCGTTTTCAATGATCCAGGTGGCTTTGGAACGTTTTTGCATTTCCGTCCACTGGGCTGCCTGACGTTGCTGAATTTGCTCTACACTCATCTTCCGGTTCACCCTTAGCCGTTCGATCCGTTTCTTTTGCGAGACGCACACCAACAAAACCGCATCAAAATATTGTTCCCAACCGCTTTCATAAAGCGTTGGGACTTCTGCTAAAAACAAGCCTTCAGTACATGCCGCCTGCGCTTCCATTTTTTCTAAAATCGCAGGATGCAAGATGGCCTCCAGATCATGGCGAGCCTGCTTGTTTTGAAAAACTAGCTCAGCCAGCAGGCGCCGGTCAATTTCTCCATTGTTTTGAATGGTCTGTGGAAATCGCAAAGCCATTTTTTTATAAACTGCTGTCTGCGGTTGGCTGAGCTCCAGCGCAGCCTGATCGCAGCTAAAAACTGGAATTCCCAATTCCTTGATGTATTCACAAACCGTGGTTTTTCCAGAACCAATCGTCCCGGTGATAGCTATTCGTCTCATCTTATCGCTTCCTTTGACATTGCGGACAGTAACAGGTCCCGCGCTGATGGACTGTCATTCTGCGTAGCGTTGTCCCACAGATCGGGCAAGGCTTTCCAGCCTGACCATAGACCTGAATCTGCAACTGAAAAAGCCCGGTAACTCCCAATGAAGATGTATAGCTTCGCACCGTGCTTCCGCCCGCCTGGATCGCTTTGGTCAGCTGTTCGCGAATCACCTCGATCAGCCGCTTTCGACGCGAAGCCCCCAATCGTCCACAGGGCGTTAAAGGATGCAGACGCATCGCAAAGCAGATCTCATCCGCATAGATATTCCCAATCCCAGCCACAAATCGCTGGTCCATCAGCATCGTCTTAATAGGAACAGTTCGTTTTTGAAACCATTCAGCGACCCAGGCTTCATTGAATTCATCGCTGAAAGGCTCTGGCCCCAGCCCCTTAAAATGGCGCAGATCCGTTTGCTTTTCAATGACTTCCAGTCGGCCGAATTTCCTTGTATCATGATAATCCAGACGCCGCCCATCATCCAGAAAAAACTGCAGATGCGTATGTCGATCCCACGGTTCTTCCGCGGTTTTGATGTAAAATTTTCCTTCCATTCTTAAATGCGCAGTCAGATAACCATCTTCAAGCGTAAAAATCAAATATTTTCCACGCCGCCCAAATTCCAAAAAATGTCTTCCCTGTACCCGCGAACAAAAATCTTGAGGACTAGGAACAACGATTTTCGGATACAGCACGCAAGCTCGATCAATTCGCCGTCCTGGAATCAGGGTTTCCAAGGTCCGAACGACCGTTTCTACCTCTGGCAGCTCCGGCATTATTTGGCCTCATACCAGGTAGCACCGAATTGGCACTGTACCTTTAAAGGCACTCGCAGTGACATAGCCTGTTCCATTTCCTCTGTTACCAGCTTTAACATCAGCTCTTTTTCTGACAAATCTACATCAAAGATCAATTCATCGTGAACCTGCAGGATCATTTTAGATTGCAGCTGTCTTTCTTTCATCTTCTGATTGATCCGAATCATTGCCAGTTTGATCAGATCCGCCGCTGTTCCCTGAATCGGTGCATTCATCGCAGCCCGTTTTCCAAATTCCCGGACCATGTAGTTTTTATCATGAATTTCCGGAATCTCCCGGCGACGGTTTAACAAGGTCTTGACATAGCCTTCCTGCTGGCACTGCTCGACAACTTCTTTCATATAAACCGAAATTTTGGGATATCGTTCTAAATACTTATCTATAAATGCTTTCGCTTCTTTACGGCTGATCTGCAGCTGTTCGGCCAGACCAAAGTCCGAGATTCCATAGACGATCCCGAAATTAACGGCTTTGGCATGGCGCCGCATCAGCGCCGTCACCTGTTCCTGAGGGACTTCAAATAAATCCATTGCCGTCTTGGTATGAATATCCAAATCCTGCTGAAAAGCCCGAATCAATTCTTCTTCGTTCGCCATATGCGCCAAAACACGAAGCTCAATCTGAGAATAGTCAGCTGAAAGCAACAGATGATTCGAAGCAGGTACAAACGCTTTACGGATTGCACGCCCTTCTTCATCTCGAACACTGATATTCTGCAAATTCGGTGCTGTACTAGACAGTCGACCGGTTTGTGTCACGCACTGGTTGAAAATCGTATGTATCCGACCATCCGGAAAAATCGATTTTTTCAATCCCTCTGCATAGGTGCTATACAGCTTCTGAAATTTCCGGTATTCCATCAGCTCGTCAATTACCGGATGCATGCCTTGCAGCTTCTCCAGCACCTCAATGGAGGTAGAACGCTTTTTATTCGTCGGCAGCTGCAATTCATCAAAAAGAAATTCAGCCAGCTGCTTAGGCGAATTCAAATTGACCGGATGACTGCAGCGACATTGGATTTGCTGGCTAAGTGTTTCTACTTTTTCCTTCATCTCGGCTGCAATCGCATTCAACTGTTCAAGATCGATTAAAACACCGGTTTCTTCCATTTCAGCCAGCACCTCAACCAGCGGCATTTCCAAATCATAAAATAATGATTCCATTTCCATTTCTTTTAATCGGACAGAGGCCGATTCAAAGATTCTCTGAATCAGTCTGGCCTTTGCAGCACAATATTCCATCTGCTGATTCAGCTCCGGCAGCATCGGCTTATTTTCCCGGCCATAAATCTCATGCAGCTGCATCGGAAGATGCAAATCATAGGCTGTTTGAGCCTTCTCCAGCGTTCCGACCGAAGTGTCTACTAAAAATGCTGCAATCATCGCATCAAAATTTAATCCCTTCAGCAAAAAACCATAGCGTTTTGCCACATGGATCAGCGTTTTAGCATCCCATACCCGTTTTATCTGTGTGCTGCTTAACCAGCTCATCAAAGCCTGATCTTGTTGGGCCTGTGGCCATGGCAAATAAACCGATTGCTGCAAATCCGCCAAAAGAAAACCGTAAAGCTCCGCAGAATAGGGATTCTCACTGCTTAGATCAGCCACCAGCACCGTCCCCTCATGCAGAATGGAAACCGGGCACGATTGCTCATAGCGGACAGGCTGTCCTTCAGGCAACGGATTCGGCTGGTTTGAAAGCGTCTGCTCCTTAAGGCGTTTGATCATTGAATTCATCTCGTATTTCTGAAAGAACGCAATCTGATCTGCCAGATTAGCTTCATATCCCAAAGATTCCGCCTCCACAGGAAGAATGCGATCAGTTTGAATCGTCGCCAGCCGTTTTGATAGGCGGGCCTGAACAGCATATTCCACCAGCAGATCATGCAGTTTTCCTTTAATTTCATCAACATGATCCAGCACTCCTTCCACGCTTTGATATTGGTGCAAAAGCTTGAGTGCTGTTTTCTCTCCAACTTTCGGAACGCCCGGAATATTATCAGAAGCATCTCCCATCAGTCCTTTCAGATCAATGATCTGCTGTGGGGCGATCCCCATTTTTTCATGCAGACTTTCTACGGTCATTTCTTCTATCTCGCTGATCCCCTTTTTCATGACCCACACCGAGGTCGTTTCATCAATCAGCTGCAGCAAATCATGATCACTGCTTAGAATATGGATATCCCAATCGGGATACTTTTTTACAAGACAGCCGATGATATCATCCGCCTCGATGCCTTCCTGTTCATAACGGCTGATATTCATGGCATCCAGGTATTCGCGCACGATCGCAAACTGCACGATCAGCTCCTGCGGTGTCTCCTTGCGGCCGCCTTTATATTCCGGATAAAGCTCATGGCGAAAATTCTTCTTAGCCGAATCAAAAGCGACCAAGATCGTTTCTGGAGCAATCCTATCAATGGCCTTATTCAGCATGTTGGCGAATGCAAAGATCGCATTAGTCGGAACTCCATTGGATGTTGTCATTGGCCGGCCATAAGCCGTCGCATAATAAGCTCGAAATAACAGTGAATTTCCATCCACCAGCAACATTTTTTTCATCATTTTTCCTCCTCAAATCAAGCCGAAAAAGACCGTTTCAACGGTCTTTTTATTCTTCTGTCATTTCTTCAGATTCTTCGTTATCCTCTTCCAATTCATCAATGATTTCTTCAGACTGAATGTTATCACTGGCCATGTTCTCCAACGTACTCAAATTTTCATACATGATTGAAAGATAGTCCATATTCGCGTTTTTTTGTGTTTCATTAATACTGGACAGGTTACTCAGATTAACTCGGGTCAGCTCCAGTTCGCTCTCCAGCTGGTTAAACAATTCAATCATATCTTCGCTCATATTGGGTTCATAAACGATGTATTTCACTTCATCATCTACGATCCGCTGCTTAATTACTTCCAACTGTTCAGAATTAGGAAGAACTCCATATTTGGACAAAATAACCGGATACACTTGAATTCCATAGGTCCTTTGCCAATTTCCAAAGCTGGCAGTCATTGAAACAAACTTGACGGTTTTATTTTCCTGACGAAGCTTGGTAGACAAGCTTTGATATTCGGCATCCAGGCGAATCAGATCACTTTCCAAACGATCAAAATTCTCTTCAAAAAAAGCACTTTCCTCAATGTAATTTTCCTGCAGCCATTCCTTGATTTCGCGAGCCATGGAAACCATTGCGATTGGATCGGTCCATAAATACAAATCCTTGTCATTCATATCAACACTTTGAAACAGATCGCTGCGATAATAATCCGTCTCGACCCATGACTCCACATCATCCACAATCACGCGGGTATAACGTTTAAACTCATAAATGCTGCTTTTTACAGAAAGATCTATGGTCGAAGTCAGAGAACGGATTTCTGAGCCATAGATCTGCATATAAGGCTCCAGTGATCCAATATACAGAAAAAGATCCGCATCCTCTAAAAGCGTCTTGTAATCTGAACGAATCTGGGCTCGCTGAACAATCTCATCACTTTGAATACTGACTGTTTCAATCCGGTCCTGAGCCAGACGTTCAAGCAGATAACCTACTGGATATACCGTATATACAACCTTTGGAGTCTCCGTTTTGCAGCCGGACAAACTCAGAAGGCACATCAGCAAACTCATCAGAAAACAAAGGCGTTTCTTCATTATATCACTCACTTTCCTTCAGAATTATACCATAAAATGATCATCATGACGTTTCTTTTTACCAAGAATCTGCCATAGCCATTCCTTTTCTTCCAAAATCGTCGAACCAGTAAAAAAATAATTATGGCGATATAAATAAAAATCATCATGACAGTGAAGCCATTGTGGATAGACAGGTATCGTTGAAATTCGATAAAGACAGGCATCATGCCAGCTTTTTTCTCTTTTTGTTAATCCGCAAAGGTTCAATATTCCTAAAAGAAAGGCAATCAAAAAAGCCGCTGGGGTCCACCGAATCCAACTTGAAAAAGCCCATAGGATCATCCCGAGCGATACGACATGCAGCAAAAACAGAGCTTTTTTTACCGGGAAAAAGCCAAAGAAAATTACCAACAGCAAGCCAGCCCCATCAAGCGGATAAATCGGAAGGCAATTAAAAAGCAAGAGCTGCTGATTCATCGAAAGACACCAGTCATAAAAAGCCAAAGAAATCCCATCCTGCAAAAGAAGAAGCCGCAAAAAAAGCGGAACAACCAGATGAACGGCCGGTCCTGCGGCCAATACTGAAAGCTGAACTAAAGGCGGATGCCAGCGCAAGGTCTCCATGGTCGCACAAAGTCCAAACGGATAAATAGCCACTCCTTCCACTGGAAGCCGCAGAAAAAGGGCCATTAGGCAATGGCACAATTCATGCATACTCATTAAAAGAAATAAAAAAAGCATGGGCTTCCAGCTTCCATTGAGCCAGGCAATTCCCCAAATCAGCCAAGTAAAGCCAGAAATATGCAGCTTCATGATGCCAAAGCATCCGCAAAAGAAACCGAAACTCCCTGCAAAGAAAAATCCAGATACACAACATCCTGTGTCAGCCCAAGGATCTGTCCTTTTAAAATTCGGTCATTTTCCTGAACATGCACTTCGCTCATCGTTCCATAGGTTGCCAAAATTTCATTATCCTGTTTTATGATAATCAAATAACCGCTCTCCTGCTGATCCAGATACAGCACCACCCCATCATCGATGGCTACGACCTGTTGATTGGTCGCCTCATAATAAGGCCCCTCGACCTGTGTATAATGGGTCATGACACTGGTCGTAATTGTCTCTTTTTTCCCGCCAAACCAGTTTTCAAAGGGAATCCAGTCACTGATGCGATAAAGCTGCAGCGGCTCCGTTGCTTTTTGAATATTGCTGACCAATGTATCAAACCCGTGCTGCTGATGAATCAAATTCGCCAAGATCAGCGAAGCCATGATCAGAAACAGCATCACAAACGTATACAAGGCACGAACTGCCCGATTTCTCTCTCTGTTCTCTGTAAGAATCGGCCTTCTAGAACGGATTCGTTGCTGACATCTTTTTCTTGTGTTCATCTTTGCATCACCCGTTCTATTCTATGGTCCTAAATTTCAATCAAGACCTTAGCCAAGAATCTTTTGCAGGATGTTTTTTTCTTTATATCGCGGTAATCCGACCTTTTCTCCCAAAAGCCGACGAGCCAAAGCTTCAATACACTGTCGTGACAGCTCGTTCATTTTGCCGTTTCCCAAATTGTTTCCCATTAGAATCAACGGATCTTCATACAAGATCCCAGCACAGTCTAGTGAAAGGTAATCCAGAGCTTCCTTCAAGGTGCACTGAATTTTTTTCTGGATGTAAGAAGGATTCACACGATTAATAACCAAACGAATTGGCGCAATCTGATTGCGCAGCAGGATTCCAATGACTCGATCCGTGTCCATCAAAGAGGCAATATCCAATTGAATGACACACAGCGCTTCTTCCGCCAACAGCATGCTATATTGAAAGCCTTTCTCGATTCCTGCCGGACAATCCAGCAAGATTAGATCAAACTGTTCCTTCAGCCGCTCCAAAATTTGCTTTAAATCCTCAAAATGGATCTTGTCTAAACTGATCGTCTTGCACACTGAAAGCAGATATAAAGTAGCCGCTCGTTTGTCCTGAACCAACGCTTCCTGCAAGCTGCATCGGCCTTCCATAATATCATGCGCATCATAAATCAAACGATTCTCTAGTCCCATCGCAATATCTAAATTTTTAAGACCTAGATCCATATCCACGACACATACCCGTTTTCCTAAACGAGCCAGAGCCAATCCCAAATTGGCAACCAAGGTTGTTTTTCCTACCCCGCCTTTCCCGCTGGTAATCATAATACTTCTTGCCATACTTCTTCCTCCCATTCACAAGTCTGTTTGTCTTTATGATAGAGGAGCGATCCCTCTTTTTTTGTCGAAATTTGCCAGATTCCCTTGAAGCCGATACGAGCTTCTTCCATGGCTTGACAAAAAATACGGCTTTTCTCATCCAAACATTCAATCTGTCCGCGGATTGTCCCCATTACATAAAGGTTCCCGCTGATTAAAACAAGACTGACATCACGTTCTACATTGCCAAGAATCAAAGCCCCTGCCTCGATTCTTACCGGATTACCTCCCCGCAGCCGTTGATGAATAATTTGAAAATGCTTCGCTGATTCTTCTACATTGCTGTAGCCTTGCACCTTGCAGCATAACTTCATTGCCTCCAGACACTCCAGGATTTCTTCCATTTCCAAATCAGGAAAATGAAAAAAAACTTCAGGCATCCCTTGATACAACAAAGTCAGCTGCTGAAGTTTCTCCATCCAATCCTGCCATTGTGCCTTGAACGTCTCTTTCTGAAAACGAACAATCAAACACTTCTGACGAATCGTTATTTGAACTTTTTCCAAAATAAACTTTCCTCTCTTCTTTTGTTCCTTTCTTTCCTGGCATCCGCCTCTTGCTTCCAATCCATAATCTCCAAAACGACAACCACCAAAACAAGATTCAAAAGAATGGTTGGAATACAGCGATGAAGCAGCCAGGTCATCAAGCTCATTTGAAAGCTACCGCCGGCTAACCAGCACAAGTATAACAGTGCTTCCTTGATGAAAAGTGTCGAAAGAAGAAGGATCATCTGCTCAAACAGCGAAGAAGAAAGATGCTTTTCCCATCCCCGCATAATCAAAGCTGAAAGAATAAACAAAAGAGCCAGATCCAGTGAGCGGTTCATCGCAAAAAAATCGCTGCAACATCCGACCAAGAACGCCCAATAGATTCCGTTGACCCAATTTTTCCCGCGCACCAGCAAAAGCATTCCAAAAAAAGCGCAGCTTGGTACAGCAATAAATCCAACCATTGCCGGATCGGATGAAAACAGCGCTTCAACTACAAAATCCAACAAAAAACAAAGAGCAAGAAAAATCAAATCATTCATAGTCGTCTCCCAGCCGTTTCACGACATAAACATAATCCAGGTCGCTGAAATCTGCTGCCGGTTGAACATACACATCCATTCCAATCGCATTGGATAATTCCTCGACCCGGCTGACCGTTCCAATAAACAAGCCGCTAGGAAAAAAGCCTCCCATTCCGCTGGTCGTTACCTTCATCGATTCCGTTACCGTATTGTTAGAATCCAAGAGCTTCACAATAAAAGCCTGTTCATCAAAATCATAGCTTTCCAAAATTCCATTTGCCGTCACCCCGTCACTGATCTGAATTTTTACTGATACCTTGTTAGAATGATCACTGACCGTCAATAGCCGCACTACTGATTGGTGCTCACTCACGGAAGTGACCTTGCCGATCAATCCTTGAGTCGAAATAACCGCATAATTTTCCGCTACGCCCTCAGCACTGCCTGCATCAATGGTCAGCATTCCATTCCAGGTTTCCGCAGAACGGGTCATCACCGTCGCTGGAATCGTTTGATAATCTGAAATCACTGAGCGCAGATCGCTCATTTCTTTTAGCTCCTGAATCTGGCGCTGCTGCTCCTCGATACGAGCCTGCATAGAAGCCACTCCTTCAATCTGCTGCCGGAGGATTTCATTTTCTTCTTCCAGCGCCCACATCCGACCAAGGATGGAAAAGCCTTCAGTCAAGGAACGAATCGGATAATCGATCAAAGAATATTTCAGCATGCTGAAAAATCCATATCCTTCATGCGACACAGAAACCAGCGGAGAATTGCCGCTTACCATATTCAAGATCAACGAAAAGGCCAGGACTGCTCCAATACATCCAAGCAAAATTCTCTGAATTCGATTCAGTTTCATACTATCACCAGCCCTATTATACTTTTTTATTGGCGCTGATTCAATCCAACAATCCTGCCTGACGGAAACTAAATGCGCGATCTGGAGCCACAATCACGTGATCGAGCAGCTCAATGTTCATCAACTGTCCGATTTCAACCAGCCGTTCTGTGATTAAAATATCCTGTGGACTGGGCTCTGGATTACCGGAAGGATGATTATGTACAACAATCAGACGAGCGCCAGATACCTGAAGGGCACGCTGAAAGATTTCACGGGGATGAACCAGACTATGGTCCAATGTACCCTTAAATAAAATCTCATGATGAAGGATCTGATTACGTACATCCAGATAAACAGCCAAAAAAAGCTCCTGCTGCTTTAATCCGATTTCCAGCTTCAGCCATTGAACCAGCGTGTCAAAATCGGCGATCACATCCTTTTGGAAACAGGCTTCACAGCTCATTCTTCTTCCCAGCTCCAAACAAGCCAGTAGTTCCAGCCCCTTGGCCTGCTTCAAACCTTTGATCCGGGTCAGCTGTTCTAAGGTCATGCGTGCTAAATTCACCAAACCTTTGCTTTCTTTTAAAATTCGATCCGCAATAACCAGCGCGCTTCCCTGCTTGTTGCCATGACGAATCACGATTGCCAGCAATTCCCGGTTGGACAGTGCAGACAAGCCATAGCGCAAAGCACGCTCCCGTGGCCGTTCGTTTTCTGGCATTTCTTTGATTACTGATATACATATCCCTCCAATAGCGTTTGATACTGCTCTTGTTTTGCCAACGTAATGGCTGCTTCATCAGTTAGCACTGCTTCTTTTACGATATATTCGATCTCCATTTCCTGAACTTGACTTAAAACCTGTTGGGTCAGCTCTTCCTGAGTGCTGCAGCCCACAACCAGAATCGTCTTCTCATTTTGCTGGATCAACAACGGGT
Source organism: uncultured Erysipelotrichaceae bacterium (assembly GCA_944327135.1). Classification (GTDB taxonomy): domain Bacteria; phylum Bacillota_I; class Bacilli_A; order Erysipelotrichales; family Erysipelotrichaceae; genus CALVGQ01. The sequence continues at coordinate 31,758 of CALVGQ010000101.1, forward strand.
CCATGCCTTGCCGTTTGCATTCGGCTGCCAAGCCTTCATAAGAAGAGGTCAATGTAAAAACTCCCAGCTGGATCCAATTCAGCTGAACCTTTTGTAAAGAAACAACTGGTTCCTCAGAAGTCTCAACGACTACCATTGAAGAATTTTTTTCCACTGTTTCCAGATTAGAAAAAAACCAAAAATAAACGGCCGTAAAAATGCAAGATGCTCCCAATGCCAAGATCGTGCAGGCTTTTCTTTTTTCCATCTGCATCACCCCGTATTCATTCTATGTTCCTGTCTCCATTTCTACTTATTATTCTTCCAAAAAAAACGTTCTTTCCTTTCAATTCATTTTTCTTCCCCCGCGATAGCTCCACTGAGCATTTTTGCAACGGTAGACAATCCTCACGCTTTTTGTTAAAATTTTAGTAAAGTTGAAGGAGGGAAAATCTGTATGTGGAATCAATTCAATGTCAAAGATTACGCCGGCATGATTGCCGAAACCATTCATATCCCTGGACATCAGGGGAAAACCATTCGTGCTTATTATTCCAAGCCGCTTCAAAAGGAAAACTGTCCAGGCTTGGTCCTGATTCCGCACATGCCAGGCTGGGATGAATTCTGTCGGGAAGCAGCCAGGCGGTTTACAGAACACGGATATCAGGTTCTTTGTCCAAACATTTACGAGGATTACGGAGACGGTACACCTACGGAAGTGTCTAGCCGGGTTCGAGAAGCCGGCGGTGTCCATGATGACAGTGTCATGGAAGACTGTGCCGGTGCCTTGAATTTTCTGCGCAATCAAACCCAATCCAACGGGAAAGTAGGTGTCATTGGAATGTGCTCTGGCGGACGCCATACTTTCCTAGCAGCCTGTACCGTGGATGGCTTTGATGCAGCAGTGGACTGCTGGGGCGGCGGAGTCGCTCCAGAGCCGGAAGAAGCCACCGAAGCCAATCCGGTCGCCCCGATTACTTACGCTGAAAAACTGAGCTGCCCATTGATCGGGATCTTTGGAAACGAAGATCATCACCCTACTCCAGAAGAAGTCGATCGATTAGAAACAGCATTAAAGAAATACAATAAAGAATTCGAATTTTATCGATATGACGGAGCCGGACATGGCATCTGGTATTATGATAAACCGATGTTTCGACAGCAGCAGGCCATGGATTCCTTCAATAAAGTATTGGCCTTTTTGGATCGCTATCTCAAATGAGCTCGCTTCCCTTTGTCGTGATGGCTAAGCCCGTCGGCTCTCGCTGCAACCTGCGGTGCCGCTATTGTTATTATCTGGATAAAGGAAAGTTTTCCTCCCATCAAAAGCAATCCAGAATGAGCTTTGACCTTTTGGAAAAACTGATTCGCCAGACGATTCAGGCCAGTTCTGGACCTATCGTCTCTTTTACATGGCATGGCGGAGAGCCTACTTTAGCCGGACTGGATTTCTATCAAAAAGCCATCGAATTAGAAAAAAAATACCTTCCTAAAAACTGGCAGGTCTGGAACAATCTTCAGACCAACGGGATCCTGTTGAATGATCATTGGGTTCATTTTTTAAAAGAGAACCGGTTTGACGTCGGCTTAAGCCTTGATGGAAACCAGTGGGTCCATGATGCCAATCGCCTTGATCTTCGTCAAAGTGGTTCTTATCAACGCGTTCTGGCAGCGGCTAAGCGGCTTAAAGCGGCTGGAATCGAACCTGATTTGCTTTGCACGGTCAATGCAGCGACCATTAAACAGCCTTTAGAAGTTTATCAGGCTCTGCGGGAACTGGATACCGGATGGATCCAATTTATTCCGATCGTCATCCGATTAAAGAATGGTCAGATGGCTCCTGAATCGATCGATGCCAGTCAATATGGAACCTTTCTTTGTACCGTATTTGATGAATGGGTCCACCATGACCTCGGTCGTCTGGATGTTCAGCTTTTTGCTGAAACTGCCCGAGTCTTAGCCCATGGAAAAGCAAGTCTTTGCTGGATGAGCGAAACCTGCGGACGAGTCTTAATTGTTGAGGAGGATGGCGCCGTTTATTCCTGTGACCATTTTGTGGATGAAAATCATCGGATCGGCAATCTTTTCCAAAACTCACTGGCTGATTTGGCCAACAGTGCAGCACAGCTTGCGTTTGGCAATCAAAAAAAACAAGCCTTGAGCGCCGAGTGTCGAGCCTGTCCTTATCTGGCCTATTGTCATGGCGGATGCTTGAAAGACCGTTTTGCGCAGTCCTCAACAAAAGAAAAAAACCATTATTATCTTTGCGGCGGATTAAAACAGTTTTTTGGGCATGCTCTTCCGATCCTCAAACAAATCATGCAGCTCAGTCAGGCTGGCAAAACTCCTCAAGCAATCATGGAATGCTTAAATACCCAAAAAAGATGAGAAACCTCTGTTCCTCATCTTTTCTTTTTCGATTTCTTCTTTTTGACCAAAGACACGATGCATTCTGTATGCACCGTTTTAGGGAACAGGTCCACCGGCTGAATCTTGTGAATCTGATAACCATGAGAACATAAAAATGTGCAATCTCGTTTTTGTGCTTCTGGGCCACAGGCAATATAAACGATCCGCTCTGGAGCCAGGGCAGCCAAGGCCTGCAAAAAACGCGAATCACTCCCCTGTCTTGCCGGATCCATCAAAACACAATCAAACCGATTTCCTTGGCGAACCGCTTCCTGCAGAAACCGTCCGCAATCCGTCGCCACAAAACGAACATTTCTGATCTGATTGACCTTAGCATTGGCAATCGCATTGCGAATCGAAACAGGATTGATTTCCACCCCAACAACTTCTTTGCATAGTTTTGCTGCCAGCAAAGAAATCGTCCCAATGCCGCAATAGGCATCCAGCACCCGATCACTCGGCTTGAGTTTTGCCATGCTAAGCGCTTGGGCATACAGCTGTTCGGTCTGAACCGGATTAATCTGATAAAAAGTTTTAGCTCCGATCCAAAAATCCAATCCGCCTAGCTGATCGCGGATTTTACCGGATCCAAACAAAATTTTTTCCTGATCAGCCAAAACCACACTGGTCGTTCGCGGATTAACATTCTGAACGATCGTTTTGATGTTGGGATGAGTTTTTCTTAGCTCCTCGACAAACTTTCGACTGCCTGGGAAAATAGAAGAAGCGGTAACCAAACAAACCAAAACTTCCTCATAAGCATGCGATACCCGAATCAAGCAGTGGCGCAAAAGCCCTTTTTTTTGGTCTTCATCATACGCCGTATAGTGCATTTTTCTAGCCAGCTGAAGAATCGTTTGCAAAATCTGATTCGCCGTCTCATGCTGAATCTGACAAGTGGTGATGGGACAGACACGATGGCTTTGTTCCTCATAAATTCCCGCTGCAATATTTTGATGACGATCCTCGGTAAAAGTCGCAATCACCTCATGTCGGTAATGAACTGGTATTTCCATCAGGATCAAAGCTTCAATGGGGTGCGCAGCTACCACAAGTGCCATTTTTTCCTGCT
>CALVGQ010000102.1 GCA_944327135.1 uncultured Erysipelotrichaceae bacterium
ATTGGAATCTATGTCAGTTTGCCGGAAGAAGTAGATACGCAGCAGCTGATTTGCAGGATGCTTTCAGCAGGAAAAAAAGTATATGTCCCGCGGTGTCAGCAAAAGACCTTGACCTTTCATCAGATTCAGTCTTTTGAAGAATTGCGGCCTTCGCGATTTCATCTGTTGGAGCCAATCAATGAACCCTCTTCTTTTCATGAAAGTGAGCTGCTTTTTGTGCCATTGGTTGGGTTTGATGAGGATTACAACCGGATTGTCTATTGCCATGGATATTATGATTCGGTGTTGAATCAGATCCATGCAGAAAAGATCGGTCTGGCTTATCGTTTTCAAAAAGTGGAAGTTCTTCCTAAGGAAATCCATGATGTGCCTTTGGACAATGTTCTTACGGATTGAAACAGCAGCAGGTCTGCTGTTTTTTTCTAATGAATCTGTGAATTGGTGGTATAATGGACACGTTGAAGAAAAGAGGAAATGGCGTTCTTTTTGAAGATGTTTTCAGGAGGATCAATAGTTTTGATGGGACATGAAAAAAGTTAGATTTTCAGCCGGATCATGGAGAACGATGAAAATTATTAAACGGAAATAAGGAGAATTCGGATGAATCTTGGGATTCGTTCTAGAAAGGAGAATACAAGGAATGATGCATCAAGGGCCTATTGCTGTTTTTGACAGCGGCATGGGCGGGATCAGCGTTTTAAAAGCGCTAGTTCAGCAAATGCCGCAGGAAGAATTTCTTTTCTTCGGAGATTCGAAGCATGCTCCTTATGGGAAGAAAGGTCGAAAGGAAGTGCTTGCCTTGACGAGACGCTGGTGTACATATTTTCAAAAAAAAGATGCACGAGCGATTGTTTTGGCTTGCAACACTGCCACCAGCGCAGCGATTGATACGCTGCGAAAAGAAATTACAGATATTCCTTTAATTGGACTGGAACCGGCGGTCAGACCGGCTGTGCTGTATCCGTATGGATTGCAGCACGCTCGTCCACGGATTTTGGTGCTAGCTACTCCAGTGACCTTAGCCGGTGAAAAATATCGTCAATTGATCGAACCTTATCAGCAGCAGGCAGAGATTATTTCGCTGGCTGCTCCGGAAATTGTTCATTTTGTTGAGGAAGGAGAAATGGAGAGTCCGGCACTCTATGAATATTTGGAACAGCTTCTGGCCCCTTATCGGCAAATCGTATGGGAAGGAATCGTACTGGGGTGCACGCATTTTCCTTTTGTGAAAAAAGCGATTCGCCAGGTCATCGGTCCTGGACCGCTTTTCTTTGATGGTGCAAAGGGGGCAGCACGTCAGACCGAACGCCTGCTAAAACAATGTGGGACACTGCGTCATTCCTCTTGCATCGGCCAGGTGCAGTTTGAAAACAGTGACCTTTCTGGGGAGCATACGGCATTGAGCAAACGTCTTTTTGCGTCAAGCATTGAAGAATAGATAACGATTTTTTTACAGAACGGTATCTTTTCTATGGTAAAATAATCAAGAATCGAGGTGAAAGAATGCCTGCAACTTATACTCATGCAGTTTTTGGAGAAAAAGTTTTAAAACAGCTTGATCCGGATCTTCGCTCTTGTATTGAACGACATCGGGATTGTTATGATATTGGGTTAAGCGGACCGGATATTTTATTTTTCTATCACCCGCTGTCTGCCAATCCGGTTAAGAATCAGGGGCATGCGATGCATTGGCAAGCAGCTCGCTCTTTTTTTGAGAATGCTAGAAAACTGATCGCACAAAGTGAAGATCCGGAAGCGGCTTTGGCCTATGTTCTTGGCTTTATCAATCATTTTGTTTTGGACAGCCAATGTCATCCGCTTATTAATCAGGTAACTGCGGTTCCGCCTATCACGCATAGTGAGCTGGAATCAGAATTGGATGCTTATTGGATGCGTCAGCAAGGCAAGGATGTGATCCGAACCAAGGTGACTGCTCATCTTCGGCCTTCGGCGCAGAATGAACGGATCATCGCTTCTTTTTTTGCGTTAAAGCCTAAGCAAATTCGGACTGCGTTGACTTCGATGATTCGTATTCTGGATTGGTTTGTTGCCCCGGGAAAGATCAAACGGGGAGTGTTGAAACAAGCTTTGAGGGTGGCTGGAATCTATGATGAAATGCATGGATTGATTTTTAATTCAAAGCCCAACCCGCTTTGCACCCAGACCGTGATGAGTTTGGTCCAGAAGATGGAAGATGCGGTTCCAATTTCAGTACGGCTGATCGAAGAATATTGCCAGCTGCTAAATTCTGATCGGCCGCTGGATGCACGGTATGATTTGAATTACGAATAACTAGATAAGGGGAAATAGAATGGATAAAAAACTAACTCGACTGGAAAAACAATGGATTTTGTATGATGTGGGAAACTCAGCTTTTATTTTGCTGGTTTCGACCATTATTCCGATTTATTTTAATTCCTTAAGTGCTTCGGCAGGATTGCAGGAAGTGGAATATCTGGCCTATTGGGGGTATGCTGCTTCTATTTCTACTTTGATCGTCGCCTTTTTAGGCCCAGTGTTGGGAACGATTGCGGACCATAAAGGTTATAAAAAGAAAATCTTTACACTGAGCATGCTGGTAGGCGTGATCGGGCTGGCTGTGCTTTGGATTCCGCAGCAATGGCAGCTGTTTCTGGCGCTGTTTATTCTGGCCAAGGTAGGCTACTCCAGCAGTTTGATTTTCTATGATTCCATGCTGTCGGATGTCACGACTCCAGAACGGATGGATGTGGTATCATCGCATGGATATGCGTGGGGTTATGTAGGCAGCTGCATTCCATTTATCGTCAGTCTGGTTCTGGTATTGTTTTATGAGAGCTTTGGAATCACGATTTCTACGGCAATGACGCTGGCCTTTCTGATCAATGCGCTATGGTGGCTTGGCTGTACTTTACCATTATTAAAAAATTACCGTCAGATTTATTTTGCTGAAGAAAAACAGAAGCAGGTTGTGAAAAACAGTTTTAAACGACTTTTTGATACTTTTAGAAAGATTCGACATCAAAGAAAGATTCTGTTGTTTTTGATTGCTTTTTTCTTCTATATTGATGGGGTGTATACGATCATTGATATGGCTACGGCCTATGGTAGTGCTTTGGGGTTGGATACGCAGGGCCTGCTGGTTGCTTTGCTGGTGACCCAGCTGGTTGCTTTTCCAAGTGCATTGGTTTTTGCAAAGCTGTCCAAAACAAAGGATACCGGCAGACTGATTAAAATTTGTATTTTAGCTTACACAGGAATTGCCCTTTTTGCGATTCAGCTTGATCAGCAGTGGGAATTCTGGGTCTTGGCTGTTTGCGTTGGCTTATTTCAGGGTGGTATTCAGGCGTTGTCCCGTTCTTACTTTGCGCAGATCATTCCAGCAGAAAATTCAGGAGAATTTTTTGGCTTATTTGATATTTGCGGAAAAGGAGCTTCCTTTGTGGGAACCGGTCTGATCAGTGTTATTGCGCAGATTACTGGCAGTGCCAATGGAGCAATCGCAATCTTAGCCGTGATGTTTGTTATCGGCTATGGTTTCTTTTATCGGGCGTTAAAGGCCTAAACCATTTCTAGTTTAAAAAAACACCGGATCGACCGGTGTTTTTTTAGAAAAGATACACAAAGAACGATTGGGTCTTTTAATCTTTTAAAGGGTGAGTTCTTAAAAAGTAAGATCGGGTATGGTAGAATAAAAAAATAAAAGAAAGGGATGAAGGCATGCTTCTGGTTAAGCTTTGGGTGGAATACACGGCTGTGGCTTTGGATCGGCTGTTTACATATGCTTGCTTTGATGAAACGGCTTGTCGTGGAAAACGGGCAGAAATCGTATTCAATGGGAAAAAAAGTCTGGGTTTTATTGAAGAAGTGGAGCAAACAGAGCTGAACCTGCAGCAGGCCAGTGAACAGCTGGGCTATTCGTTGGGAGTGATTGAGCGAGTTTTGGATCAGGAACCATTGATCAATGAAGAATTGTTCGCGATGGCCGAATGGCTGTCAAAAGAGACGATCAGCAGCCGTATCAGCTGTTTTCAAGCCATGCTTCCGGCAAAATTGAAGCCTTCTGGAAAAGATCATCGAATTAAAATGGAACAATGGGTTCGTCCGGCCGCTTGCAAGGGAAAACTGACTGCCAAGCAGGAAGCGGCCTGGAACGCTTTAAAACAGACGGGCAGCCTGCCGTTGAGCCAATGGCGGAAAATGGCTGGTTCAGTGGGAAAAACATTGGAGGAAAAGGGTTGGATCGAGCGCTTTGAAAAAGAAGCAAGGAGCTCTGAAATAGAAAGCTCGGAAGCAGAAGAAATCCTGCCACTGACTCCGCTTCAGCAGCAGGCTAAAGAAGCGATTGAAGCTTCAAAGAAAACGGTTGTTCTGCTTCACGGGGTAACCGGAAGCGGAAAGACCGAAGTTTATCTTCAGATGGCCCAAGAGGTTGTAAACAAAAAGAAACAGGTCTTGATCCTAGTGCCGGAAATCAGTTTGACCCCGCAGATGGTCCAGCGGGTGAAACGCCGTTTTCCACGGGCAGTGGCCATTTATCATTCCGGATTGAATAATCAGCAAAAATATGAGCAATTCAAGCGGGTTCAAAATGGAGAGGTTGCCATCGTGGTGGGAACACGCAGTGCTGTTTTTATGCCATTTCAGTCTTTGGGGCTGATTATTATGGATGAAGAGCATGATTCCAGCTACAAACAGGATAATCCGCCGCAATATCATTGCCGGGATGCTGCTTTGTGGCGAGCGCAGAGACATCACTGCAAACTTTTGCTGGGTTCTGCCACACCGAGCCTAGATAGCTATGCTCGCGCATTAAAAGGAGTGTATGATCTGGTCACGATGCCAGAGCGAATCAATGCAACGCTTCCTAAAGTGGTTGCGGTAAATATGCGTCAGGCACTTCGCCAAAATGAAAGTTATATTCTGAGTGATTTACTGAAACAGAAAATAACAGAGCGGCTGAAGAAGCAGGAACAAGTGATGCTGCTTTTAAATCGTCGAGGGTATAGCCCTACCGTTCGCTGTACTCGATGCCTGAGCAGCCTTCAATGTCCGCACTGTGACGTGACTTTGAGCTGGCATCGCGCAGAAAAGGTGCTGAAGTGTCACAGCTGCGGTTATACACAGCCAATGGTTCAGGAATGCCCGAATTGCCATGGAAATTCGTTTAAAATGCTTGGGATCGGAACGCAGCGGCTGGCTGAGGAAGTCCTGCATTGCTTTCCTGATGCCCGGATCGATCGAATGGATGCGGATACAACTCAGCGCAAAGGCGCTCATGAGGCAATCTTACAAAGATTAGAAAACCATGAAACGGATATTTTGATTGGAACTCAGATCATTGCCAAAGGGATGGATTATCCAGACGTCACTCTGGTCGGAATCATTAACGGAGATGCCGGTCTGAATCGTCCAGATTATCGCAGCGTTGAAACAACGTTTCAGCTGATTGTACAGGCTGCTGGGCGCAGCGGGCGAGCGGAAAAATCCGGCGAGGTGGTTATTCAAGCCTTTGATCCAGATCATTATGCTATCCGTTATGGAGTAAAGCAGGATTATACCGGTTTTTTTGTTCGTGAGATGAACTATCGGCGTCTTAGCGGCAATCCTCCTTACAGCTACTTGATCAGCGTTGTTTTCAGTGGTGAACAGATTGATCGAACGCATCGGGAAATCCATCATTTTGCAGCTTTTTTGCGAGAGCATTGTAATGAACGGATCCTAGGACCAGCAGAACTGTTTCGGCTTCAGGATCGCTATCGATTCCGTTTGATTTTAAAAGGTAAGAATCGGGAGACCATGATGAAATGCGTCCGAGAGGCGATGAGGTTTGCCCAACAAGAAAAAATGCGCAGCCGGATTCGGGTGGATACCAGTCCGATGATGCTGGAATAGGGGAAGATTATGAGAAAAATTGCATATGAATGTTTAAAGGAAATTATTATCAAGGGAGCTTTCAGCAATCTGACCTTGCAGAAATTACCCAGCTCTTTAAATCGTAAGGATCGGGCACTGATTACGCAGCTGGTCTATGGGACGCTGCGAAATTATTCTTTTTTGCTTTGGCAATGGCAGCAGCTTAGTCCTGTCAAGCCTAAAAAAACAGTGGAGATCTTGATCAACATGAGTCTTTATCAGTTGTTTTTTTTGAATCGGATTCCCGATTATGCGATTTTTTCCGAGGCAGAGCAGCTTGCCCCTTCCTCTTTACGGAAATATGTTCAGGCCATTTTATCGGAATGTCAAAGACAAGGAAAGCTTGAAGTAATGGAAGCGGATCCGTTGCGCCGTTTGGCGATTGAGTGCAGTCTTCCAGAATGGATCCTGCAGTTGTTAAAGAGTCATTATGGATGGGAAAAGGCAGAGCGTATCGCCCGTGCTTTCCAGCAGGAAGAGGCTATGTTGATTGGACGGGTCAATCCAATCAAAGCGGATCTTGCGAAGATGAAAGCCGATTCGACTTTATCTTGGCTGAGTGAATGGGCGGTGATTTCGTCAAGAAATCTGTTGGAAACAGATTATTTTCGGCAAGGGGAGCTGGTGATCCAGGATTCTGCCAGTCAAAAAGCAGCCTTGCTACTGGATCCGCAGCCCGAAGAAACCGTGCTGGATGCCTGCAGCGCCCCCGGCAGCAAAACTGGGATGCTGGCTGCTTTGATGCACAATCGCGGGCGGATCGTGGCTGCTGATCTGCATCCTCATCGG
>CALVGQ010000103.1 GCA_944327135.1 uncultured Erysipelotrichaceae bacterium
TGGAAACCAGATGTGGTCATTTCATTCTATAATGATTTGTGCGCACTTTCAGCATTGGCAATTACAGGGCTTCATATTCCTCTGATTTACTCTGAACGAAATGATCCGAACAAAACGAATCAGCGCAAAAGCGACCAGCTGTATCGAAAAATAGTTGAGCATCGAGCAGACAAAATAGTTTTTCAAACCAAAGGCGCACAGAAATGTTATTCTAAAAGTGTTCAGGATAAAAGTGTAGTTATCCTTAATCCTTTGGATACAGCAGGGTATCCGATTCATGATTTTTCGCATGAAAAAAAGGAAATCGTTACAGTCGGCAGACTGGAGCCTCAAAAAAACCAGAAGTTGTTAATTAATGCCTTTTCATTAATTGCTGATGAGTTTGCAGATTACAGTCTGGTGGTGTATGGAGAAGGAAGCCTCAGAAAAGAACTTGAAGCCTATATTAAAGAAAAAAGACTTCAAGATAGAGTGTTTCTTCCGGGAGCAAAAAGCAATATCCAAGACTACATTAAGGATGCTGAGCTTTTTGCATTGAGTTCGGATTATGAGGGAATTCCAAATGCGCTAATTGAAGCAATGGCAATTGGACTTCCATGCGTCTCTACTGATTGTTCGCCTGGTGGTGCGAGAGAGCTGATTCAAAATGGTACTAATGGCGTAATTGTACCTTGCGGTGATTTTAATGAGCTAGAAAAACAAATGCGTAGATTGATCATTGATAGAGAATTAGCAAAAGAAATCGGTTGTAAAGCTCTTGATATTAGAACACGCACGGGAAAGAGCATTATAGCAGATGCATGGCTTCAGGTATTAACTTGCTGTAAGGAGAAAAAATGATAGGTGCGATTTCTTTACTTGTTATCGTCATAGGCGGCTGCTTGGCTATAAGTAATCCAGCAATATTTGTTTTATATTATGGAATAACAGCTTCTTCTACAGATGCGTATGGAATTGCAAGCTTTCTGTCTACTGGATTTGGTCAGTATAGTTTCGTTATGCAACTCCTTCTTATTTTGGCTTTTCTTGTATCAATTTACAATAGCCGTTTTATGGAGAAAAAAATGTTTATAACAGTAGGAAGCTATTTTTTGATGTGCTTGTGGATGGCCATTGTCATTTTTCAAAAGTCATTCTCTACAGAAATGTTTTATATTGGGACTCTTAATGTTTGGATTGAACAGATGTCACCGATTTATTTGATCATTTTAATGTTAAATAGGAAAAGAACAGATATTAAGAGATTGTTTGAACTATATGTTGTTATTCATGTACTGTTTGCTTTCATGGTGATATATCTCCCATTAGCCGGAGTTAATATTTTCAGCGTAATAAAATCAAGCAACTATTTAAATGATAATACATCATTGTACGACGCAGGGGTAGCTGGATTCTCAAATTTTACGCAATTGTTTTCTGATAAATATGCGTTTAATCAGTTGGCATATTTTCATAATTCAAATGATACCGGCTTTTTTGGTGGAGTTGGTATCGTAGTGGGAATGTCAAACTTTGTAAATAGTGAAAATAAAAAGCACAAAGTACTTTGGGGCATTCTGATTTTCTGTGCCATTGCACTTTGGTTTAACTCTGGAATGAAGGGACCGATTGTCGGAATTGCTGCGGGCCTAGTTTTGTTTTGGTATATCAACAAAAAAGATACACTCAGCTTTTTCTTTAAAATTTGGATTCTTTTGTTCTTAATTTTGATGGCTCTTTATGGTTCGGATTTAATAAATGTGATATTCGAAAATATTTTCAGTAGAACATCAACATTGGGAAATTCTATCCTAACTAGAGTTCAAAAAAGAGAAGCGGGATATAAGTTCATACTGGAAAATCCAATTTGGGGAAGTGGAGCCTCATTCGATGGTCTATTATCTCGTAAAATTGATCCACATGAGCTGCCGCTTAGATTCGCGGTGCTTTTTGGAATTCCGGCAGGTTTTATGAGTCTGGTGCTATATTACCTTGTGCCGATTTCCTCGTTCGTAAATAAGGTGAAGAATAGCTTGGCAGGGAAATACCAGTGTGTACTGTTAATGATATGTATTGCTGTATCGCTAACAAATAATTACACAGATGTGGTCTTGTTCTTTTTCACTTTATATGTTGCATGCTTTGACGAAGAAAAAATGCTATCGGCAGCTTGAAAGGGTAGAAGGAATGGCAAGAGTTCTATATATTGGTTGGTCTGGATTACCTGAGACGGCAGCGGGAATAAGGGTATACCAAATTGCCAAGGTATTACGAGAAGCAGGCAATGAGGTCATCTTTTTATGCTTGAGTCAGCCGACAGCAGGAAAGCAAGACGAAATTGAGTATGATGGATTCCGCTATATTTTAAAGGAACAATCAAAGTCGAAAATTAAGAATGTAGAAAACATATTTTGTAGTTGTACTGATTTCTGTGTAATCAAAGATACGATTGCTACCGAAAAGCCGGACACTGTCATTATCTAAAATGAAAAAGAGAGGATGACTGAAAAGATAATAGCTTTTTGTCACCCACGAGGGATTATGGTTGGTGCAGATGTAACAGAATGGTACGAGCTGTCACGATCAAAAACGTGGAACTATGTAGTTGCTAAAAACGTGGATTATCGTATCCGAAACATGGATTCCAAGTTGGATTACATCATATCCATTAGTCCTTATCTTACAGCATACTATCAGTCCCATGG
>CALVGQ010000104.1 GCA_944327135.1 uncultured Erysipelotrichaceae bacterium
AAACCGCCCATTTTCATCCACCAAAGAGGGAACCAGGGACGGCGGAAGCACCGGTTTTTCCCACAAATGGCGATGCCATCCTACAGAAATCCATGGTCTTTCTCTGAGATACGCCAATGCGTTGGAAATATCCATAGAATCAAGCATCACATCTGCTGAACATCCAATTCCGCATTCAAAAACACGAAATGCCCCCATGTCGTAAGCAGGAGTATATCCTACATCGTCAACTCTGAATACTAATCTTTTTCGCATGCTTATTCCTCCTTCTATCAGTTTTATTATAAAAGGTTCTCATCGTTATTTTTTTCATCATTTGGTTTCATTTAAGGATAGAAAATGATTTTCATTTGTCATAGAAAAAGAAGGCCTTAAAGAAGCCTCCTTCATTCGTCCAGCTCGAGAAATAATTGTTCCAGCACGGCCCTTTTTTGCTTTAGCCGAAAAAACTCTTCATCGCCGATCTTTTCAAATTTTGTCTTACGAATGCTTTTTTCCAATGAAGCGATTTCATCCTTGATTCGTTTTCTTAGATCTGGATCCAATTCTTTCTTCTTTTCATTCATTGTAACCTGGATCTTGTTTATCAGGATCTCACATTCATTTTTAAAAGTGATCTTTTCCTTTTCAAGCCGATCCTGTTCTTCAAAACGGCGGGCCTCCGCCATGGCCTGTTCGATCTGTTCCTCAGAAAGATTCAAAGAATCAGAAATCGTAATTGCCTGCTGCTTGCCGGTTCCCAGATCCTTAGCTGAAACATGGACAATGCCATTGGCATCAAGATCAAATGTCACTTCAATCTGCGGAACACCGCGCATAGCACGCTTGATCCCACGCAGTTCAAACTTTCCAAGCAGCTTATTATCCCGGGCAAAATGCCGTTCGCCTTGCAAAACATTTACTTCTACCCGTGTCTGAAAATTCGCAGCCGTCGTAAAAATCTGAGAATGGCTGCAGGGAATGGTCGTATTACGCGGGATAAGCACGGTTGAAACTCCGCCCACTGTCTCAATTGACAAAGACAACGGTGTAACATCCATCAACAGAATGTCTCTTCCACCTAGAGCCAGTGGATTTCCAGCCAGCTTGGCTCCCTGGATCGCGGCCCCTAATGCAACGCATTCATCAGGATTTAAGCTGCGGTTTGGTTCCAGATTGGTCAGCTGACGAACCTTTTCAATCACTGCGCTCATCCGGGTAGACCCTCCTACCAAAATGACCTTATTCAGCTGATTGCTGCGCAAATCAGCATCCTGCATAGCCTGATGAACAGGTCCATCCAATCTGGCTAAAAGATCACCGCACAATTCTTCCATCTTTCTGCGCGTCAAGACCATCTCAAGATGCAAGGCCTGTTCTTTTTTCTGCGCCAGAAAAGGCAGCGTAATTGTTGTTTTCTCCATGGAAGAAAGCTCGATTTTAGCCTTCTCTGCGGCCTCTATGATCCGTGTGCGGGCAATCGGATCCTTTCGGCAGTCAATACGATGCTCCTCTTTGAATTGGCGGATCATCCAATCCGCAATTCGTTCATTAAAATCATCACCGCCCAGATGATTATCACCACTGGTTGAAAGAACCTCGATCACCCCATCTCCAATTTCAATGATGCTGACATCAAAGGTGCCGCCTCCCAGATCGAAAACCATGATTTTTTCTCCCCGATTGTTTTCCAACCCGTATGCCATGGCAGCAGCAGTGGGCTCATTGATGATCCGTTTGACCTCTAATCCGGCAATTCTGCCTGCATCCTTGGTCGCCTGCCGCTGAGCATCTGAAAAGTAAGCGGGAACTGTGATCACCGCTTCACTGATTTTTTCATGCAGGGCCTCTTCTGCATCCATCCGCAGCTTCTGTAAGATCATCGCGCTGATTTCCTGCGGCCCATACTCTTTTCCATTCAGCTGAATTCGTTCGCGTGTCCCCATCTTGCGTTTAATTGAACAGACGGTTCCTTCGGGATTCACTGCCAGCTGGCGCTTGGCAGCTTCGCCAACCAGCCGATCATTTTCCTTGGTCATTGCAACAATGCTGGGAGTCGTTTTCTGACCTTCCCGATTGCATAGCACCGTCGCCTTTCCATTTTCCATGACTGCAACACAACTGTTAGTCGTCCCTAAATCAATTCCAATAATTTTGCCCATTTTCGTTCCTCTTTAGCACATGCGCGGTCCACAGCAGCAATTCAGAAGCAAATTCCAGAAAATCAGCTGATAACAGCAGCTGCTATAAGCCGCCATCGGATTCTGGTAAGTCTGATAACGCTGCCGATATTGAGCCCGTCCCGATTGCAGCTGATTCAATAGGCGAACATATTCCGGATTATTGGGCTCCATGGAAACCGCTGTCTGCGCATGCTCCCGTGCTGTAATGTTGCTGCCAAGATTCGCATGACAGATTGCGCTGTAATAGTACCATAGCGCATTGCGTTCGCTCATCTGACTCAAAACATTCAGCCCTTCTTCAAAATATCCCTGCATAATGTAATTTCGAACCGCACTGAAATACATCTCTTCACGGCTTTGATACTGCTGGCGTTGCTGATACGACTGACCTGTAAAAAAGCTGGTAAAAATATCTTCAAAATCGGACGCTTCAGAAGATCCCCCATAGCTTCCATACGTTGAACGGCCACTTTGAAAGGAGGTTCCATTTTTCCGCATTTGCATGATTTGATCATAAGCATTCTGCACTTCTTTAAACTTTTCCGTATAAGCTTCTTTATTCGGATTGTTGATATTGGCATCCGGATGATATTTCTTGCTGAGCGTTCGATACGCTTTCTTGACCTCATCATCGCTGGCCTGTGCAGAAACACCCAGTACTTCATACGGATTTCTCATTTTTCTTCTCCTCCTTTTTTTTGCGAATCAAAGCTGCCCGTGTCCAGACGCCGGAATACAGGATATTACGCAGAATCTCCCGATAATCAAAAATCGGCAGCGTTTCAAACGAACGCGTGCAATCTGCCATCATCATCTCCAAAATCTCCATCATTTTTTCATCAAAATCCACTTCTTCAAACCGATCCTTAAAGAGATTATAATTGCCAGATCGAACATCTTTTTCAACATCTTCCCAGGCATCAATCAGATAAATGAATTTTCCTAGATAAAAGCCAGTTTCCCGCAGGGTCTTGCTCCAATGATCTTCATGCACTTCAAATAAGCTTCCCATGATCCGGCCAAAAGCATTCGCCATCGTATCCGGATCTTTTTCCTGATGCTGTTCCATTTGACGAATTGCCGCCATCTCTTCCTGGATCAATCGGCATTTTACTGGATATTCCCGTTCAATCGCCTCTTTCTTTTCTTTTAACAGCTGCATTTCCACACGGCGTGTCCATTTCCGTTCATCTTCCCAGTCATCTTCACAATGATAATAGCTCATCAGCACTGTCATCTTAGCGCAATAATCAAGATAAATATTTTGATACTGCTGCTGTTTTTTTAGCGGATGCAGCAGACATCGTGATTGGATAGTTTGAGTCTGCGGTTCATACAGTGCCGTCAGCAGGATGGCCAGAAAGGTCAGATCATAATTCAGCGTCAGCTGAGCACTGCCGCCAAACTGTTCCTTCAGCGAGTGGCAAAGACCACAGTAAAAGCCACGGTATTCGTCAAATTCCCGGAATTTTAATTCCGGCTTGTTGATCACCACATAACCAAACATAAATCAGCTCTTCCGATCAAAATGGCGATGACAGCTCGGACAGGTAATCTCAATCTTCCCTCGTCCTTTCGGGACCCGAACAATCTGAGCACAGAAAGGGCAAGTAAAATAGCGATTCCTTCGATCCTGAAGCCCCTTTGCAAAACAACTGAAACGATGACGCAGTCCTTTGGTCTTATTAAGATACAGCATATTTTCCTGATACCGCTGATCAATCTTTCTAGAAAACATCCGGTAGATAGAACAGCCCCAGATCAGATATCCTAAAATCATCAAAACAGTGCTATGCAAAAACAGTTCCAGCAGCATTACCACTAAAGCACCAAGAATCAAACACTGATTCAGATTGTCATTACCATAGCGGCCCATCATAAAACGCTGAATTTTTTCTCTCATGTCGTTCTCCTTATTCAATATGGTTATTACTTTACCACAATTAAATGAACTGGAAATAAACTTTTTGTGAACATTTCCGGAAATATAAACAAAAAAGTCTGCTAAAGCAGACTCCAAAAGCAAAAAAACTAAATGGCCCAATTCCCGTTTTGAAACACCCGGACTTCCGTCCCATCCGATTGAATTCCCGTGATCTGCAGATCTTCAGTTCCAATCATAAAATCAACATGGATCATCGAATCATTACAGCCCGCCTTGCGCAGCTCCTGAACGCTCATGGACTCATGATTGATGATAGCTTCTGAAATTCCCGCTCCTAGCGCCAGATGACAACAGGCATTTTCATCAAATAATGTATTGTAAAACAACGTTTGGATCTGATTGATCAAAGAATCAAACGGAACCAGAGCCACTTCCCCAAGATAGGCAGCGCCTTCATCCATGGCGACCATTTCTTGCAAATGATCAAGACCTTTTTTTGCCTCGACATGGACTACCTTTCCCTGATGAAATTCCATCGCAAAATCCTCAATCAGATTTCCATTATACGATAACGGCTTGCTGGCGACGACCCGGCCTTCTGCACTTAAACGATCCGGCAAGGTAAACACTTCTTCTGTCGGCATGTTCACGCAAGATGCAAACCCGTTTTTCTGCTTTTCCCAGGCAGTGCACCACTGATGCTGCGGATGCAATCCGATCGTCAAATCAGTACCATTGCCTGCGACATAATGCAGTCGTTCAAAATGATATGCATTCATCTTTTCTGCCTGCATCTGCAAATAAGTAAGATGCTTCTGCCAATTTTCATCAGCCTGTTTTCCATCCATTCGCATCGTTTTAATGATGGCTTCTTCCAGCTTGCGCAATGCTTCAGCCTCTGTTTTTTCATTCGGATACATCTTTTTCGCCCAGGCCAAAGAAGGCATCGCAACAATGGTCCACTGCGCCTTGCCATCCAGCTCATCCAAATAAGGCTTGATCTTAGGATAACGTTTTTTCTGCGGCTCAGTCAGCTTTTCAATTGCAATTCCCTGAAACTGGTCCGGATCATCGTCATCGATCCAGATCTTCACCGGCGGACATTTGAGCCAGTCTTCATAGCGTCCCTTCTCTTCGTTTGTAAATTCAGATAACGTCTTTACGCTTTCATTCAAGAGCTTCAATCGGCTGATTCCCGGATGGCTCCAGCGGACCGTGACCCTTTTGGCACCGGCTTGATAACACTGACAAACCACTTGTTCTGCCAATTCAGCGCAATTCACAGAACAAGCCACGATCACCTCCTGATTAGGCTGGACATTGGCTCCGATCTTAACAATGACCCGCGCATATTCCTGAAAAGTTTCCTGATTCATTTTTTCCTCCTGATCTTACTGTTCTGCCGCTTTGCGCAGCAGTTTCTTGCATTTCCGTTCAAATTCAGACCGTGGAAACATCACTGTCGCCCCACAGCCCAGACATTTGATCTTGATATCGGCTCCCATCCGGATAATCTTCCATTCTTTAGACAAATGGCACGGATGCTCTTTCTTCATTTCTACGATATCATTCAGATCGTATTTTTCCTGAATCATTGTTTTTCCTCCCGCTGGCGATACGCCTTCAGTGTGTTTTCAAGCAGCATCGTAATAGTCATCGGACCGACTCCCTTAGGAACCGGAGTAATCCATCCCGCTTTAGTACAAGCGGATTCAAAATCCACATCGCCAACCAGCTTTCCTTCCTGAGTACGGTTGATTCCAACATCGATGACTGCCGCCCCTTCTTTGATATATTCAGCCGTAATCATTTTCGCCCGACCTACTGCCGCAATCAAAATATCTGCTTGAGAAGCGATCTTAGCCAATTCCTGGGTCCGCGAATGACAGATCGTGACCGTTGCATTAGCATTCAGCAAAAGCCGGGCGACCGGGGCACCGACCAAATTGCTTCGGCCGATTACCACAGCATGCTTCCCTTGAGGATCAATCCCCATCCGATGCAGCAGTTCCATGCAGCCCAATGGCGTACAAGGCACAAAACCATCTTCATTCATATAGAGCTTGGCGACATTGATCGGATGAAATCCATCGACATCTTTTTTAGGACTGATGGATCGAATCACTTCTTCACTGTTTAATCCTTCAGGAAGCGGAAGCTGACATAGGATTCCATCTACGTCCGGATCTTCATTCAAATGGCGAATGATCTGCATCAACTCTGACTGACTGACGGTTGCTTCCAAATGAATCATCTTCGATGCGATCCCGATTTCATGACAGGCCTTTTCCTTGCCCTTGACATACGAAAGACTGGCTGGATTGTTTCCAACCAGAATCACTGCCAGCATTGGGATCCGTTTCCCGCACTGCTTTAACTCACTGACTTCCTCGGCCATCTTCTGGCGAAGCGCTTTGGCCAATTCACTACCCATAATGATTTCTGCCATACCATCATCCTCCTAAAACAATTCTTCTGAATCCAGGATAAGCGTTACCGGTCCATCATTGGTCAGATCGACCTGCATCTCTGCCCTGAAAATTCCCGTTTCAACCTCTAACCCGCTTTCTTTTAAAGCCTGATTAAATTGTTCGATCAGTCCCTCTGCCATTTCCGGACGTGCCGCTCGATCAAAGCTTGGTCTTCTTCCTTTACGGCAATCAGCAAACAACGTAAACTGAGAAATCGACAGGATTTTTCCACCCACCTGTTCAATCGATAAATTCATTTTACCATGTTCATCTTCAAAAATACGAAGATCGTGAATTTTCATAGCCATTTTCTTTACCACGGCTTCAGTATCCTGTGCCATGATTCCCACCAGCAGTAAATAACCCTGATCAATTTTCCCAACACACTGTCCCTGCACTGTAACGGAAGCCTGCTTTACCCGCTGCAAAACTACTCTCATCTGTCTTCCCTCCGATTCTTAATTCGCTGCACTTTTTTATTCTTCTTCATTATAAACAAAAAAGCGCAGGCGGCAACCTTAAGCTGTCTGCTTGCGCCCTTGAAGATCCGCCCACTGATCAAATTCCTGTGGTAAGATCGGCTTTGAATAGTAATACCCCTGAATCAGATCACAATGAAGCGATCGTAAGAATTCCACTTGCGATCTTTTCTCTACCCCTTCTGCTACCACTGTTGCATTCAAGGTTGAAGCCAGGTGGACAATTCCCTCAACGATCTGCCGGCTTCGCTCATCCTCGCTGCTAAAGAAAACATGATCCAGCTTGATCGCATCAATCGCAAATTCTTTTAAAAGGCCAAGCGAAGAATATCCGGAACCGAAATCGTCCAGCGAGCATCGAAATCCCAGTTCATGCATTCTTCCAATCATCTCCTTGACCCGCTGAATAGAAGGCGCATCAAAGAAGATGGATTCTGTCATTTCCAGTTCGATCCATTTCGTCTGAACATCGTATTTTTCAAGAATCGACATCAGCCGGTCCAATACCTCAAATGACTGAAAATGCTGACGCGAAAGATTCACAGAAATAGGAATAAGCGGGATTCCATTTTTCTTCCAATTTTCCAAAATAACGCATACCTGTTCAAAAATCGCAAAATCCAGCTCGGTAATACAACCGTTTTTTTCAAACAGTGGAATAAACTGATCAGGAGGAATCACGCCCCAAAGCGGATGTTTCCAACGCACCAGCGCCTCAGCACCTGCGACCTTTTCATCCTGCGGATCCACCTTCGGCTGAAGGACCGTGTAAAACTGTCCGTTCGCAAGCGCTTCCTCAAAAGCATCGCTTAGCTCCTGTTCCCGCTTCAGCTGATCGATCATTTTCTGATCATAGAAACAAATCGTTTTTCCTTGATATCCCGCAAGCATGCATGCATTTTTAGCTCTTCCCAGCATCAGCTGAACCTCTTGCTGAGGTGTTCTGACCTGATAGATTCCTGCATGGAAAGTGATATTGTACAGGATCTCATGCTGACGCAATTCTTTTCTTATTAGCTCGATTCGTCTTTGGATCCGTTCAGAAAGATTGTCAGCACTCTCCAGCAGCAGCGCAAAATGATCCGCCTCGATCCGTCCGGCTACTTCATTTTCATGGCATTCATCATTCAAGCTCTGCATAACAATTTTGAGAATCTGATCTCCAATGATCGACTGAAAATTTTCGTTGACCAGTTTAAAATTTCGAAGATTCAAAAACAGAATCGTCTTTAAAGTTGGATCTTTATCCAGCAGCTCTCGGCATCGATCACGAAAACCAAGCTCATTTAAGGCTCCTGTCAATGTATCCGTAAATGCGCTCTTGGAAAGACGCTGGCGATATTCCACACTTCTAAAAAAAACCAATCCTAAAAACAAAGCAGACAAGCCCAACAAAAAGGTCAGCATTAAATAGTTCCAAAAGGCATACTGGTCCACTTCCCGCGTTACCAGATCCGCCGGAACCAATGTCAACAGAACCCAGTTTTGATCATTGAGCGGGATATAAGACATCACCAGGTCCGTATTGTCTTTCGCTGTAAACTGAATGACTCCGCGCTGTCCATTCAGCATGTTTTCCTCCATCTGATGAATCTCTTCCACGATTCGCTGATCCAGTTTTTCCTGGAAGATCTGATCCAACTGCAAAAAATAATCCAGCACAGTCGGAGAAATGATCACTTTCCCCTCTTTATCCACGATACAAATCAAACCCTGCCCATCAAAGCTCTGTGAGCGGATGATCGATTGAATACTTTCCTGTGATAAGGTTCCTGCCAGGACTCGCTCTTCATCCAGTTCAATTCCAACACGAATCTGCTGACCATCAAGAACCTGAACGCCTATCGCATCTCGATCATAAAGCAGATGCAGTTCATCATATTCCAGCAGCGAGGCAGCCTCTTGCAGCAATTGTTCCACTTCCTGATCGTTCATTTTCAAAATCGTACTTTTCGTCAGTATCAGATTCAATTCCAATTCCTGAAGCTTTTCTTCAATTCGCGCCGCATTTTGAATAGAAACATCCGTAATATAATTCTCTGTCTTGCGATCAATGGCACTTCTCAAACGCTGAGTAATCACAAAAACTCCAAAAACTGCCAAGGCAAAAAGAAACAGGAATATTGAAACTTCTTTCGCAATATCCTTCAAATAATGCCTGCGCTTTTCCTGCCACCATAAATAACTCAGCTCTTTTTCCATATTTTTTCTTCCTTTTTTTTATTTTATAAAACTATTTTCTTAGTTTCAATGCTCCTTTTTTAATTCCTTAAAAAAAATGAAAGACTGCCTTTAAGAGTTCCTATTCACAAGATTCATCATTTTCTCTTTTGCAACGCTTTAAGCAATGATACAATGAACGCAAGGAGTGAATATCCCATGAAACAGCCTTTGGCCTTTCGCGTCCGGCCGCAGCATTCAAATGAAATTCTTGGTCAGGACCATTTGTTGAATGAAGGACAAATTTTGCAGCGCTGCTTAGAAAAGAAACAGCTTTTTTCCATGATCTTTTATGGCCCTCCTGGAACCGGAAAAACAACTCTGGCCATGGTTTTAGCCAATGAATTAGGTATTCCCTATCGCTTATTCAATGCCGTAACGGGAAACAAAAAGGATCTTGAAACCATTTTTGAGGAAAGCCGTTTCTATCATCCGTTAGTAATCATCATTGATGAAGTCCATCGTTTAAATAAAGACAAACAGGATCTTTTGCTGCCCTATGTCGAAAGCGGTGCTTTGATCTTGATTGGAGCTACCACCTCCAACCCGTATTTCGCCATTAATCCGGCCATTCGTTCTCGCTGCCATCTTTTTGAGATCATGCCCCTAAAACAACAGCATCTGATTGCCGCCCTTTATCATGCCGTTCAAGATCCCCGCGGACTAAACAATGAAGTAACTTTAAAAAAGGAAGCTGCTGAGCTGATTGCGCGGCAGTCTAATGGAGATCTTCGCTACGCACTTAATCTTTTGGAAATTGCTGCAATCGCCTGTACGAACAACACAATACAAAAAGAAGATCTGCTGCGCATCAATCCTCGTGCTGCCCTGAGCCTTTCTCGTTCTGATGACGGGCATTATGATGCTGTCAGCGCCTTCCAGAAAAGTATTCGTGGCAGCGATGTTCAGGCCGCCTTGTATTATCTTGCCCGTCTGGCAGCCGCACAAGACATGGATTCCATCGAACGGCGGCTTTTAGTCATTGCGTATGAAGACGTCGGATTAGGGAATCCCGCTGCCTGCGCCAGAACGCTTTCCGCGTTAGATGCCGCCAAACGCATCGGTTTCCCTGAAGCCCTCATTCCTTTGTCCAACGCTGTTATTGAATTGGCTCTCTCCCCCAAATCCCGTTCCGCCTGTGAAGGAGGACATGCTGCCATGGAAATGGTGCAGCAAGGAGACTTTTCAATTCCCGCTTACCTGCGCTATACCCCTGTCGGCTTAAGCGAAGAGGAACAATACGATTATGCTCGGCCAGATTTATGGCCTTGGATCCAATATCTTCCAGACTCCATCAAGGAAGCAGTTTTCTATGTTCCTTCCCGGACTGGAAGCTTTGAAAAACAGCTGGCAGCCAACTACGATGAGCTGAAAAAAATCTCTCGGACGGCAGATCTAAAAAGCTTGAAAAAAAGAAAAAAGTAACCTTTCCAGAAATTTCCCATAATTTCACAAGATTTAAAATTCGCCTTTAATAAAAGGAGATTTTTCAGTTTCCGAAAAACAAAAAGCTCTGCAGATTCCGCTGAAATTTGTCAGAATCTTCATTCTGTTGTAAAATAGTAAACAGTTAGCATAAAGGAGGACGCAGTTTTGAGAAAACAATTTGCCAAAAAAGCGGTGCTGCTGTCAAGCCTATTTCTTTTTACCGCATTTTTGACACAGCCGGCAGCTGCAGAAGAAAATGAGCCGGAACCCGTCACCCTCACGGTGGAATTGGAAGATGTCAATGCGATCCACTCGATTAAAGCACAGCTGATCGAGCTCAAGGTTGATGAAACACTTTATCCTGAGCTAAAGGAAAACATCAATATCGAAGAAAGTGAGCTTATTCTGGAAGGCCTGGATATTTCCAAGCTGGGAATACAGGATGTAATGGTCCATTTCACAATGAAAGTCAATACATTAAAAAGTGATTTGCTGTTTAACAACGTCATCACTGAGAAAATTCGAATTCAGGTTGTCGACACTACCGCCCCAACCATCGTCCTAAAATACGAACACATCACGATGGATTTTGAAGAAGTGCTTGACCCAATGGAATGGATCGAATCCATCTTGGACAACAGCCGGGAAGAAATGAAGGAAGTCCAAGCCGATATGTCCTCTTTAGACAATACGACTCCAGGCGATTATCAGATCACTTATACAGCCACGGATGTCAACGGCAACACGGGCAAAGCCATCCTGAATGTCACAGTAAAACCTAAAAAGGTCGCTTATTCCAACTATGGCACCAGCTCTGATTCCATCACGGCAATGCTGAATCTGATGAACAGCAAACGTGCTGAAGCAGGTTTAAACCCACTTTCTCTTGGAGATGCCAATGCTCAAGCAGCCATTGGGGTCCGGGCTTGTGAAGCTGCCGAAAACGTTTCTCATACCCGTCCGGATGGACGTCATTATAAAACAGCTTTTGATGATTATGGGGTAACCTATTCCTCACCTTATGAGATCTTGACCTATTCCGGAAGCACTGTACAAGATAAATTTGACTGGTGGATGAGTTCATCCAGTCATCGAGCGGATATCCTAAGAGCTTCCAGCACAAAGGTTGCTATTGGATACTGTGGAAAAATGTGGGCAGCCATCGTTTATGAATAAAAAAAGAACAGTCATCGTAACTGTTCTTTTTTTCAATTATCTGCGAGTAATTCGATTACTCAAAAGACAAAGCATATTCTGCTGCATTGGTACCTGCAATCGTACCAAAAACCATGTTGACCGTCATTGGATTCAGCCCGTTTACCCCTTCCTGAGCGCACTCTCCCGCTGCATACAGACCAGCAAAAATCGATCCATCCGGGCGCAGTACTTCACCCTCGGTATTAGTCGGAATCCCTCCAAATGTTCCCTGGATCGACGGTTTTACCAAAATGCCATAAAAGGTCGTTCCACTGTATAAATCAGCCAGCGTTTTTCTAGCAAAGGCCGTATCTGACCCGTTTTTTACCATTTCCTGATATTCCTGAACCGTTGCTTTTAAGGCTTCCTGATCGATCTCCATTTTTTCCGCCAGCTCTTCCAAAGAAGCCGCTTCTGTGAAATAACCTTTTTCTAAGTATTCCTGCATCGTTTCATTGGATTCAACTAATGTGTTATCAAACAAAACAATGGCTTCTCCTTCAGTCTGCGCATTGATTAGCGGTGAAATACCATAGCTTCCCTGCTCATTAGCGAATCGTTTCCCTTCATGATTGACCATGATTGCTCCGGCATTGACCGCAGCATTCATCGTCAGTGCATGGGTACGATCATAGAACACCAAAGGATTCGCCTTCATTACTGTCATATCCACCAGTTCAATCCCGATTTCCTGAGCCATTCGCAGCCCATCTCCTGTATCTCCTGGCGAACAATAATAAATCGAATCCGCCCATTCTGGCAAATACTCTGCGACCATTTCTTTGTTTGCTGCATACCCGCCTGTGGCAAGAATAACCGCATCCGCATGAATGGTATAAGTCCCTGCTTTAGTTTCAACTTCTATACCGACTACCTTTTCATTTTCCGTCAGGATATGCACGGCTTTACTCGACGGCCGCACATCGACTCCAGCTTTTTCAAGTTCTTCTGTCAAGGCTGGAATGACCATCGCTCCCAGTCCTGAACCGCCTTCCGGTGCTAAAATAAAAGCACTCGACGTATGATCCAGTTTCACTCCCAGAGAAATCAAATACTCCGCCTGAGACGCTGCATTTTCAGCCAAGATACGAGCTGCCTCGCTTTTTGCATAGGCTCCTGTCGCCGCCTCCTG
>CALVGQ010000105.1 GCA_944327135.1 uncultured Erysipelotrichaceae bacterium
ATGGTATTTTTTGCTTGATCAGGATCGGGTATTAGGCGGTGCCGGTTTGATTCCTAATGATTTTAATAGTCGAATGGATTTATTTCCATGGATTTGTGCCCTTTATATCGAGGAACAGGAACGAGGATGTCTTATGGCAGAAAGCTTTGGTAATGGCTAAGCTGGATACGGCCAATGGCATTTTCTTGGATTTATTGTGTTATCATCTTTGGATAGGATTTTCTGTATTTACGGAAAAGGGTTAGTCTGGGGATTCTCTGATTTTTTTGCTTGCTACTGGCTTAAGGATGTGTTATTATTTAATAGCTTTTGGACTGGGGTATTTGATTTCCTCGTCGATATGCTCGGTTCATTAGGTCAATAAAGTAGGAGGAAAAAGAAAATGTTGACAAAAGCTGAAAAGAATCAGATCATCAAAGATTATGCTCGGTCAGAAGGCGATACTGGATCCGTGGAAGTACAGGTTGCGATTTTGACAGCGCAGATCAACCGTTTGACAGAACACTTGAAAGAACACAAGAAAGATTATCATTCGACCCGCGGGCTGATGAAAATGGTCGGTCAGCGCAAGAAATTCTTGGCTTATCTGCGGGATACGGATATCAATCGGTATCGTACCTTGGTTCAGCGGCTTGGATTAAGAAAATAAAAAAAGAACGATTCAATCGTTCTTTTTTTATGGACGGATATCTGGAAGAAAAGGTTTAAGAAAGCCAGGAACAGCGATTTTTTCAGGCTTGATCGAACCCGATAAAAACAATGCAGTTCGAGCACAGAAAGGTCCAATAATTTCATACAGAATAGCTGTAGAAAGAATAATTGCTGATAAGGTAGCGCCATTAGAAGGAGATAGGATCCGTTGTCCTAAAGCAGCTAAGCCGATCGCCACACCGGCGCTGGGAACCAGAGCTAAACCCAGATAGTTTTGGATTTCCTTTGGAGATTGAGCGATCCGGGCGCCCAAGGCTGCGCCTAGCATTTTTCCTAAAATTCTAAAGAAGAAGAAGCCCAAACCGATCATGCCGACAGAGCGCAGTGAAGAAAGATCCAGGTTCATTCCTGATATGATAAAAAACAGGGTCATGATTGGAGGTGCAAAGGAGCTGATCTGATCAAAAAGCCGGATGTCATCTGAAAGGTTCAGATACATTGCTCCTAGCGTCATGCAGCAAAGCAGTGGTGAAACATTTAAAATTGCACAGACGGCAGAAAGGATCAGGACCATCGATAAAGCGATCATCAGCCGATTGTCATCAGAACGGCGGCGGCCGATGAGAAAATGCAGCAGCAGACCGCAGATCAATCCAATGAAAATGGCCAAGGAATTATCCAGAATTGGTGTAAGCAAAGAAGAAAAGGAGAGCTGCCCGCCTTCCAGAGCTTCAGCGATTGCTGCAGCGACGCTGAAAGCTAAAATGGAGACGGCATCATCCAGTGCAACGACCTGCAGCAAAGTATCCACGAAAAGTCCTTTAGCATGATACTGACGAATCGTCATAATCGTGCTGGCTGGTGCGGTGGCGGAGCCGATTGCGCCAAGTAGAAGGGCAAAAGAAAGCGGCATCTTAAAAAGAAAGAGCATGACTAAGGTAATTGTGATGGCCGTGATGATGGCTTCAAAAAAAGTCAAGGCAAACAGCTGTCGGCCAGCTGTTTTCAGCTGGTGAAATCGGAAATAACGTCCTACGCCAAAGGCAATCAGGCCCAAAGCAAAATCCGTTATAAAATCGAGATTTTCGATCAGCTCTTGGGGAATCACTCCCAGACCACAAGGACCTAAGAGGACTCCTGCAAAGATATAGGCAGTTACATTAGGAAAATGGAGCCGTTTGGTAATACGGGTCAGAAAAAAACCGGTCATCAGCATGCAGGCTAAGCTGAAGCCCAGCAAAGAGCTTGTATTCAGATGGAAAATGTTCAGCATGGTAATCCCCCTTCATTTCTGCTTGATTATATGCAGGAAAGGGAATAGAATCAAATTATAATTATTTGGCAAATTATAAAAAAAACTAATAAAGAGGTGAGCGATCATGATTGATCCAAAATTTGAGACGCTGCTTGCTTTGGTTGAAGCAGGCACTTATACCAAGGCGGCTGGACATTTAGGACTGACCCAGCCGGCCATTACACATCACATTAAGCAGCTGGAAGCAGAATATGGCATTGCCATTTTTCATCATAATCGCCGAAAGCTACAGCTGACTAACGAAGGAGAGGTGCTTTTAAAGTATGCCCGAAGAGCGATGGCCTTGGATGAGAACCTGCGTCAGGCCTTGGATGATGTTCGTCGTTCTGTGAAAAGCTTGACGCTGGCCATTACTCCCTCTGCACAGACCAGCATAGCCCCTCAGCTTTTAGCGAAATATTGCAATGAACATCCTCAGGTGCATATAAAATTAATTACAGATAATATTAATAATATTTATAGTAAATTGAAAACCTATGAGGTTGATTTGGCAATTATTGAGGGGAAGATCACCAGCCGTCATTTCACATCAATTCTTTTAGATACGGATATGCTGATGGTAGCGGTCAGCAGTGAGCATCCGCTGGCACAAAGCAACAGCGTTTCTTTGGCCAGACTGAAAAAAGAGAATTTGATTTTGCGCCCAATCGGTGCTGGAACACGCAGTTTATTTGAAAGTCATTTACGAAGCCATAATGAAGAAATTCATAGTTTCCATATTAATATGGAAATTGATGATGTTGGAATGATCAAGGAATTGGTGATGGCCAATATGGGCGTCACTATTATTTCGCGCAGCGCTGTAACTCAAGAGATTATGCGAGGAAAGCTGGTTTGCCTTCCAATCGAAGAATTCAGCATGATTCGTGAAATTAATTTGGTGTATTACCGAGAATTTTCTCATCCTGAAATTTTACGGGATCTGCAGAATATTTACAGTACGTATCATTAGCTGTTTTTTCTTTCTGTACCGTTTCAAGAAAGCGGTAGGCAACTTGTGGAAGCGGACGATTTTTCATCCAGATCAGACAGGTTTGGGTGATCAGCTGTTCGTTTTCAATCGGGTAGATTTTTAAAGAACGGCTGTCCATTGATGAGATCGCTGAGATTGGGACGATCGCGATGCCCAATCCGGCCTGGGCCCATTGCATTGAAGTGCGAGCATCATCATTTAAACAAAGCGTACGGGGGATGAATCCTGCTTTTTCACATTCCTGCTGTATCAAGGAAGCAAAGCGCCGGTAATAAATCAATGGCTTGCCATCAAGCTGAGAAAGGGTAATTTTGTTTTTTGCAAAAAAAGAATGATCTTGATGACAGACAGCAGCAAGGCAATCTTGATCCAGGGGAAGGCGCTCGATTCCGTCTTTTTGAAAAGGGGTGCGAACCAGTGCCAGATCGATTAGTCCGCGCTCCAGAAATTCCAGCTGCTGAAAGGTATTTCCTTCCATGATCTCATAATGGATGTTAGGATAGATTTTATGAAAAAGAAGGAGCCGATGGTTCAGCAAAGAAGCGCCAGAGGAAGAGACTGCCCCAAGCCGGAGGGTCCCTTGGATTCCCTGAGCATAGCTTTGGATCTCACGGCAGGTACCTTCTGTCATCGCAAGAATGGTCTGTGCTCGCTGATAGAACAGCCTTCCGGCATCCGTTAACTGAATGGATCGGGAGCCGCGAAGAAAAAGAGGAGCATGGAGCTCTTTTTCCAATTGCTTCATGGCTACGCTCAGCGGCGGTTGGGACAAGTTCAATTTTTTGGCTGCTTGCAGGATGCTTCCCGATTGGACGACGGCAACAAAATATTCCAGATGACGGATTTCCATGAAGACCTCCTATATAAAAAAAATATAACTTATATATTTTATGAATATTATACATATAGATAGAATTCATGTAAACTAAAAGAAGAAATGAGGTTTTTTCAATGAATGTTTATTGGGATTTGTTTATCACTTTTTTTAAGATGGGAGCGGTAACCTTCGGGGGCGGCTATGCGATGCTGCCGATGCTGGAAAGTGAGATCGTTGAGCGTCGGCACTGGGCCAGCAAGGAGGAAATCATGGATTATTATGCTGTAGGACAATGCACTCCAGGAATCATTGCTGTCAATGTCGCAACTTTTATCGGTTATAATCGAAAAGGAATCTTAGGTGGGATCGTGGCAACTTTGGGAATTGTGGCACCCTCGCTTCTAATCATTACTTTTCTTGCTGCTTTCATTCAGAGCTTTGCCGAACTGACGGCTGTTCAGCATGCACTGAACGGTCTTCGAGTCGGGGTTTGTGCAATTGTGCTGGTATCTATCGGGAAGCTGGCTAAGTCAGGAATTCGTAATCTTTTCGGAGTAATCGTCTTTCTAGCTGCCTTTTTGCTTTCTTTGCTGCTGGATGTGTCGGTGATTTGGCTGACCTTAGGAGCCATGATTGCCGGAGTCGCAAAACAGAAGATAGGGGGAAAACAGGCATGATGCTGTATCTGCAGTTATTTTATGAGTTTTTTAAGACGGGATTGTTTGCGTTGGGGGGCGGTTTAGCCACTATTCCATTTCTAAGTCAGATGGGGGAGCGATATGGATGGTTTACCCAGGAAACGCTTGCAGATATGATTGCTATCAGTGAAAGCACACCAGGGCCGATTGGAGTGAATATGGCCACTTATACCGGATTTACGCTAGGGGGGATTCCAGGGGCATTGATTGCGACCTTGGGACTGATTACTCCAAGTATTATCGTCATTCTGATTATTGCCCAATTTCTGAAGCGTTTCAAGGAAAGTCCGTTGGTCAAAGCGGTATTTGAGGGAATTCGCCCGGCGGTTGTGGGGCTGATTTTGGTTGCTTTGTTAGGAATTCTGGGAAGTTCGGTTTTCTTTGTCGATAAAGCCATGGCCAGTGGGAATCTTTGGGATTTGTTCAGTCTTAAAACATTGATATTGTTTGTGGCTGTGTTGATCGGATCGCTTAAAATCAAGGCTCATCCCATCATTTGGATCGGTTTGTCAGCGCTTATTGGCTTTCTTTTTCAATTCTGAATGATAAAAAAAACGGAAAGGATTTCCGTTTTTTTTTATAAGAAAAGAAAGTTGACTTGATTGACATCATTGAGAATTCAAGATATACTTTCAATAAATGAACGGAGGTTTATTTATGGCTCAGGTTCTGAAAGAAGAGTTGCGTCTTCGCATTATCAAGTCTGCAAAAAAAGAGCTGCTAGAAAAAGGATATCGTGATGCTTCCATGCGCCAGATTGCAGCTTCCGCTCATATGACTGTTGGGAATCTTTATCGTTATTTCAAAAGCAAAGATGATTTGATTACGATGATTGTTTCCCCGGCGGTTGAAAAATTGAATGCGATCATCCAAGAGAAGACGGAAGATCGAATCAGTTTGTATCGGAGTGCGGAATCCATTGGATTCAGTCAGTCTGATATTGTCGCAATTTTGGATTCGTTAGCAGAAGAATTGATTGATGTTTACAGTCAGTATCATGATGAAATGCGTATTCTGATGCTGCATAGTGAAGTTCATCTGAAAATGGAAATTTGGTTTACTCAGTTAATTCAGGTTTTTGCTAAAGAGCGCTTTTTTGTTTCAAAAGAATCATTGGACAGTGTTGTTTTGCTTTCAAGAATGATGGCTGTTTCAATTTTTAATGGACTGCAGGAATGCTTTCGTCTGGCTGAAAGCCCGGAAGCAGATCAATGTGATTTGAAGAAAATAATTCAGGTTTATTTTCGCTGTTATGTCAGCATGCTCAATGCGGATGAGTCATTTTTGAAAGGAGACGGATTATGAGTGCATATATTGAATTTGAAAACGTAAAAAAAGTATATAAGATGGGAGAGATTGAAATCGAAGCCTTAGCAGGGGTCGATTTTCAAATTCAGAAAGGAGAATTTGTGGTCATTGCGGGAGCCAGTGGTGCTGGTAAGTCGACGATCTTGAATATTTTAGGCGGCATGGATACATGTACTAGCGGAAACATTTTTGTTGATGGTGCAGAAGTCAGCAAAATGAATGCTCGTGAGTTGTGTGACTATCGCCGGTTGGATATCGGTTTTGTTTTTCAATTTTACAATTTGGTGCAGAATCTTACGGCAAAGGAAAATGTGGAATTAGCGACGCAGATCTGCAAGAACCCGTTGAATATTGAGGAAACTATCGAAGCAGTAGGACTGAAAGAGCGCAAAAATAATTTTCCTGCTCAGCTTTCCGGGGGTGAACAGCAGCGTGTGGCGATTGCCCGTGCCTTGGCTAAAAATCCGAAATTATTGCTATGTGATGAACCGACCGGTGCACTGGATTATAAAACGGGAAAGGCGGTATTGAAATTGCTTCAGGATACCTGCCGGAATCATCAAATGACCGTAGTCGTCATTACTCATAATCTGGCATTATGTCCGATGGGGGATAAAGTTATTCATGTTAAAAGTGGCAGGATTGAGAAAATCGAGCAGAATGAGCATCCGCAATCCGTAGAAAGTATTGAGTGGTAATTATGGGAAGTCCTTTAATCAAAGATACTTTTCGGGAAATTCGAAAAACCCGAGGCCGATTTTTTTCGATTTTTGCGATAGTGGGAATTGGCGTAGCTTTTTTTGCAGGAGTTTTGGCTTCCGCTCCAACAATGCGCTACAATGCCGATTTATATTTTGATGAATATAATCTGATGGATTATCGAATTCTTTCCAATTTTGGAATTACGGAAGAGGATGTGGCGGAGATCAGGAAAATCGATGGCGTAGAAGGTGTGATGCCAGCCTACAGTACGGATGTGTTAGTAAGCGTTGGTGATGCTGAAAGCGTTGTTCGAATCCATTCCTTGGATCTGGAGCATTTGGATCCTAATGATCCGCAGTATCTGAATCAGCTTCATGTGGTGGAAGGACGACTTCCGGAAAAAAGCGGAGAGTGCGTCATTGAAAAGGGAAAAGTCGTTGAAAACAGTCTGGAGATTGGGGATACGATTATGCTGCGATCAGGAACTGATGAGGCGATCGAAGACTCTTTTAGTACCATGCAGTATACTGTTGTAGGAAAGGTAGAGACTCCATATTATCTTTCTTATGAAAAAGGGAGCAGTACAATTGGTGGAGGAACAGTGAATCTGTTTGCCTATGTTCCAATGGAAGATTTTGATATGGAAGTTTATACGGAGGTATATGTGACCGTAAGCGATGCGAAGGCATTGAACAGTTATTCAGATCAATATTTTGATTATATTGAACCGGGGACCAGTGAATTGGAAACATTGGGAATCGATCGCTCTGAGATTCGCCGTGAAGAGATTCTTGGTGAGGCGCAGAGCCAGTATGATGAAGGCAAGCAGGAATATGATGAGGCACTGGCCGAATTTAATGAAGAAATCAAGAAAGCGGAAGAAGAGCTGGAAGATGGAAAACTGGAAATTCTTTCCGGTGAAATTACTTTGCAAAACAACAAAGATCTAGCTCAGCTGCAGTTTGATAATGCACAAAAAGAGATCGATGATGGAAAAGAGCAGGTAGCGATGCTGAAAGAGCAAAGCGCCGAAGCAGAGAAAGCGTATCAGGAAAATAATGCGGAGGCCATTCAGCAGCGAGAGGAAAACGCGGCAAAGCTAGAAGAAGCAAAAGTGGTCGAAGCCGAGAAAAAGAAACAATTGGATCAAGCCAATGCCGAATTGGCGCCGCTGCAGGCCGCGGCGAATCAAATAGAAAGCAAAGAGGCGGAAAATGAGCGTTTGACAAACGAAAATGCTTCTTTATCCCAAGAAATCGAGGAACTCAAAGCTAAAAATGAACAATTGGAAGAAGAAAAAGGCGAACCTGATGCCAATATAGAACAGATCGATGCTGAGATTCATCAAAATAATCTTCAGATCGAAGAAAAGCAAAACCAAATAACAAAAAATGATGCTTTGATCCAAAGCAATGAAGCGGCGATCGCGGATTTGAAGAAGCAGTATCCTAATTTGCAAGAAGATCTGGAACTGGCGGTGAGTGAACAAGCCCAGGCACAAAGGGAATATGATGCGGCAGTGGAGGAAACGGCGCGTTATCAATCTACGGTAGAGATGATCGATCGCGGTTTATCCAGCGCACGACAGATTTTGGATACCTTAAACGCTCAGATTGCTACTTCAGAAAAGCAAATTGCAGAGGGAGAAAAAGAACTTGCGGAAGGCAAGGCAACCGCTGCGGAAGAGTTTGCGAAGGCGGATAAAGAACTGGCACAGGCAAAGCTCGACCTTGAAAATGGAAAAAAAGAATTGGAGGAAAAAAGAGCGGAGGGCGAGGAGCAGCTAGAGGAAGCACGTGAGGAACTGGTCAAAGCTGAAAATGAAATCAATCAAATCGAGGAAGCGAAATGGTATGTTTTGGACCGCAATTCACATTATAGCTATGTTGATTATCGTGGTGCAACGGAGCGTATGGAAGCAATTGCGAAAGTCTTTCCGGTTTTCTTCTTTCTGGTTGCAGCTTTAGTTTGTCTGACTACTATGACACGTATGGTTGATGAGCAGCGGACACAGATTGGAACGATGAAAGCGTTGGGATATTCTACCGCAAAGATCGCTTTCAAATATGTTTTTTACGCAGCGTTTGCAAGTCTGACAGGCAGTGCTGTGGGATTAGCGATAGGAATCTTTGCATTTCCGGCGATTATCTATACTGCATGGAACATGATGTATATCCTTCCGTCGATTCGTTTTACTACCCATGTTTCACTGATGCTGCTGTCGACGGGGGTTTCAGTTTTAGTTACAACACTGGCGGCCTTCAGCGCCTGCTACAAAGAATTGGTGGAGACACCAGCATTGCTGATGAGGCCCAAAGCCCCAAAAATCGGAAAGAAAATTTTGCTGGAGCGAATTACCTTTTTATGGGAAAGGTTTTCCTTTACTTCCAAAGTGACTGCCAGAAATATTTTCCGTTATAAGAAACGGTTTTTTATGACCGTTGTGGGTATTTCGGGTTGTACAGCACTGCTGATTGCCGGATTTGGAATCAAGGATTCGATCAGTACGATTGTTGAGATGCAGTTTGAAGGAATTTTTCAATATGATGGTACAGCGGTTTTGAAGGATGGGCTGAGGGATGATCGTAAAACGGAAATAATCGATGAGCTGAAAGCCACTGATCAGATCGATGATGTTTTGGATGTTTATAGTGCAAATACGACAGTGTATTCCGATAAGGAAGAAATTGAGGCCACATTAACGGTTATTAAGGATACGGAGCGTTTTGCGGAATTTGTTGATTTGCATTCAAGGGTTGATAAGACTCCGCTGAAATTAACCTCTTCCGGTGTCATCATTACTGAACACATGGCCAATCAGCTGGGGGTAAAAAGCGGAGATGAGATCGAAGTGGTCAATGAAGACGGCATTCGGAAAACTGTAAAAATTGATGGTATTGCAGAAAACTACGTTGGTCATTATGTTTATATGACGAGCTCTGGATATAAAAATACAT
Source organism: uncultured Erysipelotrichaceae bacterium (assembly GCA_944327135.1). Taxonomy (GTDB): domain Bacteria; phylum Bacillota_I; class Bacilli_A; order Erysipelotrichales; family Erysipelotrichaceae; genus CALVGQ01. The sequence goes on from CALVGQ010000105.1 coordinate 9,422, forward strand.
TTGATTTAAGAGCTTCGACCAATTCTCTTCTGATTCAGGTCAATGAAGCATACAGTCAGGATGATTCTGCTTCGGCTCAAGTGATTACGGCATTTGAGGAAGTAGAAACCCTTTCATTTTTTACTTCCATTCGCAACAATTTTCGGGATATGATTCAAAGCTTGGATTTCATTGTTGTTGTATTGATTATTTCTGCTGGCGCACTGGCATTTGTCGTGCTTTATAATCTGACCAATGTGAATATCAGTGAGCGGCTTCGAGAAATTGCGACCTTAAAGGTATTAGGCTTTCATGATAGAGAAGTCAATGCCTATGTCTATAAGGAAAATATCATTCTGACGCTGATTGGTGCGTTGGCTGGAATTTATCTTGGTAAGCTTTTGCACCTTACAATCATGGTGGTGGTGGAGTTGGATACGATTATGTTCGGTCGGAATATTGAACTATTCAGTTATTTCATTTCTGTAATCATTACATTGTTGTTTGCTGTGATCGTAAACCAGGCGATGAAAAAGAAGCTGAAGGCTATCCCGATGGTAGAGTCATTGAAATCGGTGGAATGATGAATTATATTTATATTTTACGATGTGCGGATGGTACTTTATATACTGGATGGACCAACCATTTGCAAAAGAGAATCAGAGCCCACCAAGAAAAAAAAGGAGCACGTTATACTCGTTGTCGGCTTCCAGTAGAGCTAGTTTATTTTGAAGAACATGAAGATCGGATTTCTGCTTTGCGTCGGGAATATGCTGTTAAACAATTGAGCCGAAAAGAAAAGACTCAGATGATCGAGGCCTTTGATGAGAAAAAGCTGGAAAAAGTAGCGGATTGTTCGGATGAGCTTCATAGATCAATAGCGAAGAGTCATGCTAAAAAATCTGACTAAACATTTCAGGTAAAAAACGCAGTTAGAAGCAGGATGAATTTTACTAAAGAAGATTTTTCCATTATGTTAGCATGTAGCATCAAAAAGTACTCATTCAATGAATCAAGAAAGAATATGGGCCGGTAGGCATGCTGCTAAAAAGACGGAGAAGAAATGTAATTTTGTCTATTTCTGTTTATTCGATTTATATAAGCAGTTTTGAAGATCAGGAGGGTAAAAATATAAA
>CALVGQ010000106.1 GCA_944327135.1 uncultured Erysipelotrichaceae bacterium
AGCACCGTATGCCGCATTCCAATCTCCTTGATACGGCCTGTAATATTCTTATCTGGAAGAGAAATCAAATCATGCACCCGGAATGGCTGATAAAGCGAAAGAAAAATCCCACCGACCAAATTGGCCATGGAATCCTGCGCCGCTAAAGCCACCGCGACCCCAAGAACGCTGGAAGTTCCTAGGACCAGATTTCCCAGGGAGCGAAACGCAGTAAACTGAGTCAGGATCAGATAAAGAGCCAGTCCATAAACCAACACTTTCAAAATACTGCCAAAAAAAACAGTTGTTGTCGCCGCCGTTTTTCCTTTTTTTTCAATCGCTCTTTGACACATCCGACGATAGGCTTTCAACACGATACGTGCGATGATCCACAACAGCAGTGCATACAAAGCCGTCAAGACAAAACCCATTTCCGTCATAGTTGTACCCAATTCCAGAATTTCCTGAATCGACATCCCAGTCACTCCTTTTCTTCGAAAAGGATACCCCAGTTTTTTGTATTAGTCAATGGATGCATCCAGACGTTTATCTTCTGGATGAACAAGGCGCATGATCGCAATCCATGTATCCGGGCCACAGATTCCATCCGTAGGCAATCCTTGATTGCATTGGAACTGACAAACTTCCTGCTCCAATGTCTCATCAAATTCTCCATTTAGCTGGCAGATCGAATAACCTAAATACCACAAACAGTCCTGAAGCACAAAGACCGTGGTTCCTTTGGCTCCCTTTTTGAGCGTCGCAAAAGGAACCAAATCACAATCGTCTGAAGCATCTTGACTCACCTGCAGCAGCCATGGCGTATGATCCAAAGCGCCAATCCAGTCAAACCATTCCTCTGCTTCCGCCTGGCGGGCCAGCCGAACCCGTTTAGGATAACTTAGATTGCTTCCACCCGCCAATGCTGTTCCCAGTTTCTGAGTATACTGTCCATTTTCTACTTCCTGCCATCCGCGCCGAAATCCAACCCGGACATTAAAAGTCGGGCATTGCTCCAGCATCTGGTTGATACTGACTAAGAATCGTTTGGTTGTCCACATCACATTCGTTTTAACTCCGCTTAAAAAATTACGGACAGTCATCCGACATCCATGGGTATAGGGCATTGCCTCATCCAGGCAACGGACATATTTTTCGATTGCGCCGGATGTTTCATTCCATACATAAATGATCATCTTTTCTCACCTCAGTATCAGACTATGATTCAAAATTCAGTCCGGCCGGGCAACTGCATAGCTCCGTTGGATTTTTCGCCATACGATAAGTCAGAAGGGAGAATTGCCAATGAATAAAACCATTCAATATGGCCAATCCGGATTAGCCGTGCTCAAGCTTCAGGAAACGCTGAATGCCCTGCAGCCTCTGTTTCCTTTCCTTTCAATTATCAAAGAAAATGGCCAATTTGATAATCAAACTCGGCAAGCCATCCAACTTTTTCAAAACGCCACCGGCCTGCTGGCCAATGGAACGGTGGACAGCCTAACTTGGGACAAACTCTATTTAAAAATCAAAATGAACAATCTTCATTTTCTAAAAAAAACAGCTTCATCGTTTCAGCTGGTCCCCGGAGAAAACGGCTTGGAAATTCAAAAATTACAAAGTCGGCTGAATTATTGGTTTCCTAATCGTTCCGCGCTAAAATTAGATGGTTTCTATGGCCCGCTGACTGAATCCCATGTGCTTTTGTTTCAGCTGAAAAACAATTTAAACGCAGACGGGATCATCGACACGAAGACCTGGGACAGGCTGATGGCAGAGAGCTGAAAAAGGACCGTTGTCCTTTTTATTTTGCCTCATTCAAAGCTTTATTGATCGTTTTAACATAATTTTCAATGTTGATTGTTACTGAGCTGATCAAATCCTCATTCACTGCTTTTCCATCCTTTAATTCCAAGCTTTCAAGTCCGTGATCAAGGATATACTTCTCTAGCGTCTCAATCTGTTTCCACCATGGTGCTACAGCCGACTCAGACATGACATATTCATCCTTCAATTCTTTTTTTGTACCATCTTCAATGATCTCGTCAATGTTCAGTTCTACGATTTTTCCTTCATTCAGTTTCAGGCTGACGATGGGAGTTCCAAACGCAGTCTGCTCACCTACCACATCCTTGGCTTCCTTGATTGAGGATTCCGGAACAGCTGAATTTTCTAGTGTACCACTACCTCCGACTGTGCAGCTGCAGCCACTTAAACATAAGGAAAACAAGATCATTCCTATACATCGTTTCATATTATTCCTCCTGTTGCTAGTTTTCCCTGATTCATGAAAATTTGACTGTAAAAAAAAGGAAGAATTATTTCTCCCTTAACCATTGCTGCGCCTGCCGATATTCCGGCATCCAGTTTTCTACTACCTGATAAAACCGCCGGGAATGATTAGGAATGATCAGATGCGCAAATTCATGCACCAGAACATAATCCAAACAGACCTCCGGATAATAAATCAGATTCGTATTCAGGGTCACCTTGCCCTTCGATGGGATACAACTGCCCCAGCGGCTGCGCATCTTTCGAAAAGAAACCGTTGGCGCTGGCTGACGATATTCCGCCAGCCGAGCATCCAATTCAATTCGGCGCTCTTCCACCCGTCTTTGAAGTAATCGCACTGCCTGTCTTTCAAACGCCTGCTGAACCGCCTCAGGATCGCTTACCCTTGTCCACAGCGTTATTCCGTCATTCTCATGTAACAGCCGTTCCTGTCCTTTTTCAAGCCGAAAAGGAACTTTCTTTCCAAAAAACAAAATTTGACCTGATCGAACATGATGCCAGTATTTCTGGCTTCGGCGATGCTCAATCTGGATCCACGTTTTTTCAATCCATTTTTGACGGCTGAGAATAAATTGCTCAATCGTTTTTTGATCGACATGCTGTGGAGCGCTGACCAACAGCCGATCCCCCTCTTTGGCAACACGGAGAATCAAATTTTTGATTGGCTTACGCTGAATCTCGATCCACCAAAGACGATCTCCAATACAAAGCTGCATAGGCCTTATCCATGAACCCGGTAAACCCGTCCGATTCCAATCGTTCCAGGACCTGTATGGGCCATAATGATCGGATGCATGGGTACGATCCTAATCGTTACCGGAAAACGGCTTTCCACTTCTTCCTTAATACTCAAAGCAACCTTCTTGGCATCAGCTTCCACAATAAACCAATCATACTCCGAGACATTTGCAACGCCTTCAAAACATGCATCAATCGCAACTCGATATGCCTTTTTCGCTGTTCTCACTTTATCATACACATCGATTGCGCCCTCTTCCACTTTCAAAATCGGAAAGATTTTCAACAAACTGGCTAACGCTGCTGCGGCTGGAGAAATCCGTCCGCCTCGCTTAAGATAAACAATATCTTCTGGAATCAGCGCTGCCCACATCAGCGGTTTCCCTTCGAACAAGGCTTTGATTTGTGCAGAGCTCATTCCTTCCTCTACACAGCGTACAATCTGTCGGCAGATATGCTGGACCGGATAGCAGGCTAACTTTAAATCCAGAACAGTCACTCTGCCAGCATACTCAGTTTGTGCAATCATGCAGCTGGATGAATAGCTTCCGCTAAGCCCGCTGGAAATTGGGACATAGATGATTTCATCCGCTTCCTGCAAGGCATGATCCCACACCTGAGTCAGTCTTCCCAGAGGGGCTTGGCTTGTCTTGGCTAAGGCTCCTTCCCGCATTCTTTGAATAAACGTCTCTCGATCAATATCTAATGCTTCAGTATATTCCAGGCCATCCAATGAGATCGGCATACGAACGACCTCAATGCCGATTTCCCGCGCCTGCTCTTCTGTAATATCCGCCGAAGAGTCAGTCACTACTTTGATCTTACTCATTTCTTTCACCTCATTGCTGCATTATATCAGTTTTCTTTCTAAAACACCATGTAATCATGAAAACCAGATGAAACCATTTTTCAATTTAGTTCATTTTTTTCTTTACAAACTTTTAAAAATCTTGTATTATATTATTTGCTTATGGCGGTCGTGGTGAAGTTGGTTAACACTCTGGATTGTGGCTCCAGCATTCGCGAGTTCGAGTCTCGTCGATCGCCCCAGAAAGTATAGAAAAGGTTCGTTGATGCGAACCTTTTTTCAATTTATTTTTATGTGCTGTCTTTTAAGCATCATGCATTTTTATTCTTCCTGAGTCAGATAAGACAGTACTCGACTGGTTTCTTTAAGCTGGCATTCTACTTCGTTCTTCCATGACTGATCGGTCACCAAAAATTGCAATCGTCCAATTTCCAGTGCAGTGCTTAGCAGCGGAATGAATTCCTGATTCACCGCCAACACGATCACACTGGCAACACCCAATCCTTCAGGATCATTCAAAGCCAGTCCACGACGGTCTCGAAGATCAAGGATTCGTACGCTTTCCAACAAAAGATCAACAATCGGAACAGCGTCACGTTGCTGTATCGTACAATAAATGTCAACCCGTTCGTTGACCACCAATGTGCTTCCAGAAAGCTGGACCAGATCAGCATTGACCGAATACGCTGCCTGTCCTGGATTCAGCATCAAAGCAGCCCGATCACTCACTTGCGCTGGCTCTTCCAACATGGCAGAAGTAAAGATCGATCCTTCTGCAATTCTCAGTGAATTTGAGACCACCTTGCCAATTAACTGATCTTCCTCTAGGATCATCGCTTCTGTCACAAAGGAATCCGGCAATGACCGCCATTCCAGATCAGCGGCTTGGATCAAATGACGAAAATCCAGATCATGTCTGGCCACCGGAACTTGAATCATGTTCAATTTTTTTTGCATCTGTCGCGGAAACCAAAAACCAATCAACAGCGGATACCCCGCCAAAAGAACTGCAAAGCAAAAAATGACCCATCTTTTTTTCATCCATTTTTTCTCCTCTGGTTTTAATATAATCCAGATTTATCCAAAACCTTTCCTAAAAAAACACCTTTTGTTATCCCGAAGGAACTCTTTTACGAACAATGTATTCTTAAAACGTCAATTTTATCATTTTGTCTTGCTTGCTCTGCCAGCAATGCTATTGGCATTTATTTATACAATGACAGATGGTTTTTTATTTGTCGAACAACGAGCGATATCGGCTTAGCTTGTCACAGCTGGACTGCCATTGTTTGAGATTGCCTTGAGTCTGATGCGCCTTAATTGAATTTACCATGCCTATTTCTATGCCCAACAAAAGCTCTTTGATTCCAACCTATTTATCTTTCTGGATCTACTGATCTAGCCTCCGCTTTCTTTGCTGATGCTGCCATCATTATTACAGCTGAGTGAAGTCCGACTTTCCTTGCTTTCTTTTTAGCTGTTGGGGCTGTCTTTTTATCCTGCTGTACAGGAATAAAAGCTTGATCTAAAAAAGCCATCGGTATCGATGGCTATGCATCATAAAAAACCAGGTACTTCTTTTTATATGCTAATCTTCTTTTGCCAAACGAAACAAAACCGCTTTTTCTTCCTCACTTAAAAAGGCTGCTTGAATAGCGTTGCAGGTAAATTGCCATAAATCTGCTTCACTTAGTCCCATCTTATTTAAAGCCGCATTCATTTCACTTTCCAAAGTGATCCCAGACAGCGTTGGGTTGTCCGTATTCATCGTAAGATAAGCTCCATGACGATACAACTGCAGTAAGGCATGATTTTGATAGGAAGGCTGCGAATTACACTGCAAATTGCTCGTCACACACATTTCTAAAGGGATCTGAGAAGAAACCACCTGAGCCAAAATTGCAGGATCCTTAACACATTGTCCTCCATGTCCGATCCTTCGTGCCCCCAGACGGATAGCTAAGGCCACATTGGAAGGCGGACCGGACTCTCCCGCATGCATGACAAAAGGGATCTTGTGGCGGGCCGCAGTTTCAAAAAGTGGAATAAATTCTTCCAATGGTGCAATTTCTTCATCTCCAGCCAGATCCGCCGCCACTACACCTTGTCCCAAAAACTGTTTTGTGATACGCAACGTTTCCCGGTTTTCTTTCTCATTGAACGATGCTGGTCCTACCATCATCATACAAAGAATCAGATTAGAACGGATCCGTGCCTTTTTTTCTGCTCTTTTTTTTCCTTGTAGAACGGCTTCGACCACCTGCCGCTGACTTAGACCTTTAGCGGTATGCAACTGCGGTGCAAAGCGGATTTCTGCATAAAGCAATCCTTGCTTTTCCAGTCGTTCCAGCAAAGACATCATGCTTTCCTCGAGTGCTTGTTCATCCTGCAAAATAGCTAACGGCAACTCAAAACAGCGAAGGTATTCAGCCAGATTTCGTGTACTTGCTGGAATCGACATCTGTCGACAGAACCTTTCAAAACTGCAATCGGATGAAATAATTCCGCGTTCTGTAGCGAGACGGAATGCCCCCTGCAGGTCCAACGCCCCATCCAGATGCAGATGCAGATCAATTTTTGCTCGTCCCATCGTTTTCCTCAAATTTGTGCCAGCAGCTTCTGTTTTTCTTCTTCTGAAAGAAATGCTGCTTGAATCGCATTTTGTGTCATTATTCGAATATCTTCTTCCTTGAATCCCATCTCTTCTAAAGCATGCTGAATCTCCGAATCCAGCGAAACCCGAGAAAGTGTCATGTTATCGGTGTTGATCGTCACCTTAGCTCCGCTGTGAAACAGTTCAAGGATCGCATGCTCCTGATAAGAAGGCTGAACATGACACTGCAAGTTGCTGGTAATACAGATTTCTAATGGAATCTTTCGCTCGATCACCAGCTGCTTGACTTCTGGATCCTGAGTACAATGTCCTCCATGACCGATACGCCACGCGCCCATTTCAATTGCATCGCGGACATTGCTGGCCGGCCCCGCTTCCCCGGCATGAATCGTATACGGAACACCCAGTTTCTGAGCATATTCAAACAGCGGCCGGTAATCCAAGATCGGGCAAGCCCCCTCATTACCAGCCAAATCGACGGCAACAACCCCCTGCCCAAGGAACTTTTTTGCTACCTCGATCGTTTTCTGATTAGCTTCATGATTGACTACTTCTGGGCCAACCGTCATCATGCAGAGGATCAAATTGACCATGATTCCCGGGCAAACACTTAAAGCCGCTTTACGCCCTCTCAGCACCGCTTCAACGACCTCTTGCTGAGTCAACCCCTTCGTGCAATGCAGCTGCGGAGCAAATCGGATCTCAGCATAAATCAACCCCTGGCGATGCAAATCCTGAATTAAGCAAGCAATGCTTTCTGTTAGCGCCTCTTGATCCTGCAAAATAGCTAGCGGAAAATCAAAACATTTTAAACATTCTTCCAAGCTTGGATTGTTCTCTGGAACAACCATCCGAGCCTGAAAATCTTCAAAACTCATTGATTTTTCGATGACTCCTCGCTCCCTCGCCAAGCGATAGGCCGATGTCAAATTTAATGATCCATCCAGATGCAGATGCAAATCCACTTTTCCTAAACCCATTTTCATTCTCCTTTAAATTGGTTGGTTCTATTATGCCATAATTCTCTTCACAAGCACAATAAAAAACAAAAAAGAGCGAAAACTCGCTCTTTTTCTCACATTTTCACCGTTACCGTCGTTCCATCAGGACCCGGTGTATTGGCCAGATATTCCACGATCTTGGCCTTTGCTTCCGGTTTGCT
>CALVGQ010000107.1 GCA_944327135.1 uncultured Erysipelotrichaceae bacterium
CCGCCGGAAAGCGTCGTCGATGACTGTCCCAGCTTGATATAATCCAAGCCGACATCATGCAAAGTCTGAAGCTTGCTTTTGATCTTAGGAATGGAATTGAAAAACTCCAGAGCCTCCTCTACCGTCATCTCCAAAACATCGTAAATGTTCTTTCCTTTATAGGTCACCTGCAGAGTTTCCTCATTGTACCGCTTTCCTTTGCATTCTTCGCAAGGCACATACACATCCGGCAGAAAATTCATGGAGATCCGTTTTACCCCATCGCCTTGACACATTTCACAGCGGCCTCCTCGAACATTGAAAGAGAACCGGCTTTTATCATAACCACGCAGCTTGGCTTCCGGGGTCAAAGCAAACAGATCCCGAATATCATCAAAGACACCGGTATAGGTTACCGGATTGGAACGCGGTGTTCTTCCAATCGGATCCTGACTGATTTCCACGACCTTATCGATTTCTTCCAATCCTTTGATCGCCTTGAATTTCCCAGGATAAACACGAACCCGTCCCAAGGACTGCTGCACTGCTTTGCAGAAGATTTCATTGACCAGCGTCGACTTTCCGCTTCCGCTGACCCCCGTCACAACACAGAAGGTTCCTAATGGAAATTTCACTGTAATATTTTTCAGATTGTTTTCCTTTGCTCCTTGGATCGTAATCGATTTCCCATTTCCTTTGCGACGTTTTGACGGAATCTCAATTTTTCTTTTTCCCGACAAATATCCGCCCGTAATGGAAGCCTCACACTGCATGACCTCTTGCGGGGTTCCGGCCACGATGACCTCACCGCCATGAATCCCGGCTCCCGGTCCAATATCCACGATAAAATCTGATTCCAACATCGTTTCTTCATCATGTTCGACCACGATCAGACTGTTGCCCAGATCACGCATTTTCTTTAACGTGCTGATCAAGCGCGCGTTATCCCGCTGATGCAGACCAATCGAAGGCTCATCCAATACATAAAGTACTCCGGTCAGCTGTGAGCCGATCTGGGTTGCCAGCCGAATTCGCTGTGCTTCTCCGCCGGAAAGCGTTCCTGCCAGCCGATCCAGGGTCAAGTATTCCAGGCCGACATCCACCAAAAATTTCAAACGATTATGAATTTCCTGAACCACCAGCCGGGCAATTTCCGTTTTCATTGGATCCAGCTCAAGATGATCGATCCATTCCAGAGCATCGCGCACGGTCATGCAAGTAAATTCATAAATGTTCTTATCCTGGATTCGAACAGCCAGCGCCATCTCATTCAGGCGCTTTCCTTGGCATTTTGGGCACGGGCTCTCCATCATAAAGGTCGCATACCAGTCTTTGGACATCTGAGAAGTCGTCTCCAGATAACGCCGTTCAATCAGATTCACGATTCCTTCGATCATTTCGTTGCGGCTGAACGTATTGCCAGAAGAAGAGGTGATCGTATAGGCAATCGGACGATCTGAGCCATAAAGCAGCCGCTCGATCTGTGTCGGACTGAGCTGTTTTAGCGGCGTATCCAAATCCACGCCATACGTCTTCATCAGCACGGCAAACCGCTGCCATTCAATGTTATCTGTCCCTACGGTATTTTTATAATACCGGATCCCTCCCTGGCGAATCGTCTTTGACCAATCCGGAATCAGGATATTGACATCGACCTTCTGCGTGATTCCCAAACCTTTGCACTCTTCACAGGCCCCCAACGGCGCATTAAAAGAAAACAGCCGCGGTTCAATCGGCGGCATGGAAAAGCCGCAGATCTTACAAGCATAATTGCTGGAAAACAGCACTTCTTCCTCCCCGATCTTGACCAAGCAAAGCCCATCAGCCAGCTTTAAACAGGTTTCAATCGAATCATGAAGGCGCGAGCGGCTATTTTCATTTTTGACCACACGATCCACGATCACATCCAGATTATGCTTGCTGTTCTTCTTTAGCTCGATCTCCTCTTCCAAAAGGCGCATTTCTCCATCAATGCGCATTCGGATATACCCTTCCTTACGCATTTTCTCAAAAAAGTCCTTAAAAGTCCCCTTTTGATTACGAACGACCGGCGCCATGATTTCCAAGCGCGCCCCATCCTTTTCCTGCATGATCCGGTCCACCATCTGCGTGATCGTCTGACTTTCGATCGGTTCATGATGAGTCGGACAGTACGGCGTTCCCACACGGGCATACAAAAGACGAAGATAATCATAGATTTCGGTTACGGTCCCTACCGTCGAGCGCGGATTATTGCTGGTGGTTTTTTGATCGATCGAAATGGCCGGCGACAGCCCATCGATGCTTTCTACATCCGGTTTATCGACGCCGCCCAAAAACTGCCGGGCATAAGCGCTCAGCGACTCTACATAGCGCCGCTGTCCTTCGGCATAAATCGTATCAAAAGCCAGCGAGGTCTTGCCCGATCCTGAAAGTCCTGTCATGATGACCAGCTCATTGCGCGGAATTTCCAGATCGATATTCTTAAGATTGTTTTCTTTTGCCCCTTTGATGATGATTTTTTCCTGCATGTTGTTCACCTCAATCAATTTCTAGTCTTGCCTTTTTTCCTTTTTTTACACACAGACTGTTTTCTTTTTAAAATGACAGTCACGGAATCATTATAGCACAAAAGACTTGAAGTTCTTTCAAGAATTGTCTTTTTTCTATGTCCGGCTTTATCTTACAATGGCTTGTCTTTTCCCGCAACGTTTATGCCTGTTTTCTTTAAAAAAGCGAGGAGGCTCCTCGCTAAGCTTCATAAGCGCTCAGGCTCTGCTCAATCAGATCCCAATAGGCCTCTACATCCACGCTCACTGCGACCTGACAGCACGATGCTTCCTTAGAATCTGGCTTCCGGTCACAATTGGTCCGACCATAGCTTGGGCTATCAGAATGATCGATCGTAACACTCATTGGTTCAAACTTCAACAGCTCCGGCTTTAATAACCAAGCGATCGTTAATGGATCATGCAGCGGACCCCCCGGCAGACCAAAAACGTCCTTCTGGGTCTGATTAAAAAACCTCATCAATCCACAAAACAGCCGGGAAGCGATAGTATTCTGTTTTTCCATCCGCTCAACGATCTCAGGCAGCACCAGACACTGGCGAGTCACATCCAAACCGATCATAAAGAGAGGACAGCCGCTTTCAAAACAAATGGCCGCGGCTTCGGCATCGGCTAAAATATTGAATTCTGCCGCTGGAGAGATATTGCCTGCTCCCATTGAGCCTCCCATCAAGACGATTTTTTCGATGTGCTCTAAAATTGAAGGCTCCAGTCGGATTGCCATTGCCAGATTGGTCATTGCCCCAGTTGTCACCACTGTTACTTTCTTTTCCTTCAAAAGCGTTTCAATCATAAAACGGACGGCATGCATGGCTTCTGGACGATCTGGATAATCCGGAAATTCCACACCATCCAGCCCGCTTTCGCCATGAATCTCCGGACAAATCAAGGGAGTCCTTAAAATTGGGCGGCTGCACCCACGATAAACAGGGATCTTCATTCCCAGAGTTCGTGTGACATTGATGGCGTTCTGCGTTGTTTTCTCGACCGTTTGATTACCTGCTTCCGTCGTGATCCCCAAAATTTCCAGGCTAGGCGAACTGCCTGCTAATACAATGGCAATCGCATCATCATGCCCTGGATCACAATCTAAAATAATTTTCATGATCTTTTCTCCTATTTCTTTAACATTTTATTATTCATCGTTTTTGCATGGTTCTTTTTTCTGATTGTGTCTATACAGCAGCACCGCAGTCAGAATGATCACAGCATATCCCACAAAGCTTAAGCCATCCGGCAGCTGATCAAAAAAGATAAAGCCCAGCAGTGCACTGAAAATGACCTGGGAATAATCAAAGACAGATATTTCCCGTGCCGGAGCATAGGTGTACGCCGCTGTAACGCTGAATTGAGCTGCCGCCGCACAGATCCCTGCCAGCAAAAGGGCAAGCAGCTGCAAGGAACTCATTGGAACAAAAAAGAAAATCAGCGAAGGCAGCGTTACAAGACAAGAGAAGGCTGAAAAGAAAAAAACGATGTACGGTCCTCGCTCCTTTCGCTGGCCTAATCCGCGAACACACGCATACGCTCCGCCGGCAGTCATCGCTCCCAGCAATCCGATCAGGGAAGGAAAAAGCGTTGCACTGTTGAATCCGGGCCGAATAATCAAAAGACTTCCTGCAAAAGCCATTACAACACTCATCTTTTGTGCCCAGTCTGTTTTTTCCTGTAAAAACAGTGAAGAAAAAATAATCACAAAAAACGGTGAAAGCTTACTCAGCATGGAAGCATCCGCCATCACTAAATGATCGACGGCATAGTAATTGCACAAGATTCCTACTGTTCCCAACGTGGAACGAAGAGTCAAAAGCGAAAAATTTCCCTTCTTCCAGCGAAATCCACCGCCATTTTTCCATAAAATCAAAAATGCAAACAAGCAAGCCACCAGATTTCGAAAAAAACTTTTCTGTATCGATGGCAGATCCCCCGACAGCTTCACAAATACATTCATCAATGCATAGAAAAAAGCGGATAAAAGGATAAAACGAACTCCTTTGTTTCTCATCTACATTCCCCCCTGAAAATCATTTTCATTATAATCTTTTTCAAATCGAAGTACCAGAGCCTAAAAAAACAGAAAACTCTTTGTCAGTCAACAAAGAGCTTTCCAAAAAGTTAAATTATCAACGCAATTTTGTATTATACCCGATTGAGTTCCCTTTGACAAGCTGAAATAAGCTGGATTGATCTCTGTTCTTTCAATCTTTGAAGCAGCTTTTCAACAAACCGCTCCCCTTCATTTTCTGCAAAGCTGCTCAGTGCCGCTTCATAATCCTGATTTTGATATCCCGCCTGATCTGGCATGTACCCCAGATGACCGTTGGTATAGCCGACCGTCCAGATAGGGAAAGCAGCCTTGATCTGCAATGAAAGCGAAGAGTACAGCTCCAAAGGAGTAAACAGGATCGGTTTGCCCTGCAATACAAGCAAAGAACAGTTGACCGAAACTCTATCACTAAACGATTGAGGATGTTCTGCCTGAAGCAATGTCAGCTCTGCACCCCTTTGTTTTTCCTGAAGTTTTTTCCGTTCTCCTTCAGAACCTGTCTTCCAAGCAGAAAGTTCCGCTTTCACTTTTTCCAGCTGACTTTGCGCCAGCGTTTTTGAAATCAAAGGCTTGCCCTTCAGCTGGATGGTAAAGGAGCTTAGTTCAATCTGATCCAGAGATTGAAACGAACTATTCTTTAGACTTTGTGTTAGCGTCTTAGCCAACGCCTTTCCTAAACGCTCAGTCTCTTCAAAGCTGCTATTGCGGCGGGTAAATCGGGTACTCATGTCCCCGCAGCTGCCATTCAAAAAGACAACCATCCGGTATCGATCTTTCAAAGCTTCCTGCACCGCTCCGCAAAAGTCTGCGCTAACCCATGTATTGAAGCGATCCAAAACAGTTGGATGACAGGCTAAATTATAAATTAAGATCGCACTTTGATCCAAACGAAGCAGCTCAATGATTGCAAGCTGCTGATCGCCAGGACAATCAGGATCATTGCGCTGACTGCCCAGCTCACCATACCTCGTTTCAACAAAACGAATCTGCGTTTCTTTAAGATCCTGCAATGCTTCCAGCACACAGGTCTTAACCAGCTGAGCCAGCTTATCCAGCGTTTCTTCTTCCAGCGGTCCAGCCAATAACGCACTCAATGGCTGCTTTTGGGTATCTAGGATCCCCCCTATAGAAGAATGCGTATGCGTAGCACTAATCAAGAGATGCTGACGCTCAAAGCCAAACGGCTCAAGCTGCTCTACAATACGTTCCCACAAAATCGTTTCCACGATCAAGATATCCATCTGAACAAGAACGATTTGCGGCGTCGCATCAAAAACGATCACCCGTATCCATGGCAGATCATGCACCCCGCTTGCCCGACGAATCGGTGCATAACCTGCTAAGATGCTGTTTTTAGCAACCTCGATCGGTCTTGTGCCAATACCAACCTTCACGCTTCTTCTGCCAGATCACTCATCGCAAGCACCAGCAGCAGGGCCAGCTGCGGCATCTGCCAGGTCCCATCCAATGGAAACCGTTCTTTCTCAGCATTATGGGCAAAGGTCTCCACATCTCCAGAGCCAATGCAAACTGCCGGAATCTGCCGGCTGATCGGAATAGAGGCATTGGTCGGCCCTCCTTTTTCCAAGCGTGGTGTATTTCCCAAAGCTTCAATGGCACACCAGGCGGCTTCCACGATCGGATCATGTTCATTTAAGCTGCCTGCTTTGACATCACACCAGGTCTTGATCGTCAAGGTAATCTGATCCTTGCCCCACCGTGCGCTTTCTTCATCACAGCCCTCCTGCAAACAGCGCAGGATCTGACGATCCAGTTCTTCCAGCTCTGCCTGACCATTGGAACGATAATTGATCTTGATCGTGGCTTCTGGAACGATTGCATGAATCGAAGCATCATTTCCCGCATGAAAGTTCGAAACGCAATAGGTCGTCTTCGGCATTTCAGGAACCTCCAGATCAGCAATCTTGGCAATCGCCCGCGCTGCCGCATGAAGCGGATTGGCTACTTTGCCAAACGCTCCATAGGCATGGCCGCCGATGCCATGAAAGGTTGCTTCGATCGTTTTAAATCCGGTTGACTGATAAACGATTCCAGAGGCTCCCGCGCCATCCATATTGATACACGCATCAATCTGATCATGATCATCAAAGAAGGCTTTCATTCCGCCAAAGCCGCCCTTGCCTTCTTCCTGCACAGTGGTCACAAAGATCAAATCCTTCTTAGTTTGAATTCCAGAAGCATCCAACGCCCGGATCACAGAAAGCATGGCCGCACAAGCCCGTGTATCGTCGGTAATTCCAGGGCAGGTAATAAAGTGCTCATCCCGTTTGGGATGGATTTCGGTCTCCAGCGGATAGACCGTATCCATATGGCCATCCAGCACCACCGCTTTGTCCTCGCTGCCTTTTCGGCAAGCTACCGCATTACCCGCACGATCCAGATGAGCCTGCTGCAGCCCTAACTCCTGAAATTTTTTCACCATGAATGCCGCACGCTTTTCTTCATGGAAGGTTGGGGCCGGAATCACTACCAGATCCAGCTGATCCTGAATCGTATTCTCATGATCGTCACGAATAAACTGCAGCGCCTTTTGAACCTTTTCATTTTTCATCAATCGATCGATCTTTTGACGTGATGCCTCACTTGGCACATAGCTCATGTTTTCCACTCCTTTTCTAAAACATTGTTGCTCATGGGCATTGATCCGTCCAATTGCCTCCAGCCAGGATTGCGTTGTAATGCTTCCCATAAAACGAAATCCCCGCTTTTTCATATCGCTAGAAAGCTGATCAGACCAAATGCTGGTCTTTTCTGCCCGATCTGCAGCATGGGCCTTTGGCCCTAACATGATGTCCAAATAGCTAGAAAAACTGCCAAATTCCTGACAGACTTCCAGAAAACAGCGGGCATTTTGAATTGCCGCCCGAATCTTGGCCTCATTACGAATAATTCGCTTATCCATTTTGAGCGTTCGGACCTTTTCTTCATCATAAGCAGCGATTTTCAGCGGATCAAATTGATCAAACGCCTCTTTAAATGCTTCCCGCTTGCTTAAGACAAGGCGCCAGGAAAGCCCTGTATGAAAGCTCTCCAGAAGCAGCATTTCAAACAATTTCTGATCCTTTGCGACCCAAACGCCCCATTCTTCATCATGATATTGCTGCATCAATGCATCAGCATGCTCAGCCCATTGACACCGCACTAGAGATTCTCCAAAAGTCCTGTTAAAATCGTGTAAGTTCTATCAAATGCCTCAAGATTCAATCGTTCCTGCGGAGTATGAGCCCCTTCCGCCTGCGGAGCACAGGTCACAATATCCATCTCCTCAAACATCTGACAGAAGACCCCGCATTCGGTTCCGCCATGAGAGGCACCTGTCTTTAACGCCGTGCCAGTCATTGTTTCATACACCTTAGCAAACGTTTCACGTAACGGACTATCTGCCCGATAAGCCCACGCCGGATAGCGATTGGATACCGTCATCCTGAAGCCAAAAACCTCAGCAGCACATTCCAGACGATCGCTCATCTGGTCCAACCAGCTTTCCAAGGCACTTCGCAAGGAGTAATGGATCACACATTCTCCGCCTTCTAAATGAATTGAAGCCAAATTCATAGAAGCCATCGGCAATCCAGGAATGACCATGCTGGAAGCCTGAAGGCCCGATGGCAGCAAAACCAAACACTGAATCAAAGAACGGGTCTCCTCCAAAGTCATCATCTTCGTCTGGGTCTCCATCTTTGTCAGTTCAATTTGAATAGACGGATCAGAATCCGCATATTCTCGCTGCACCTCTTTCCATACAGCCTGTGTTATAGACTGAAGCTGTTCTTCCTGAGCTTCTGAAGCAAAAACCACCACACAATCCCGCGGAATGGCATTTTCCTTGTTTCCGCCATGGATCGAAACTAACTGGACAGCTTGCTGCTCTTTCAGATAGCGCCAGAGTGTCCGGGCCGCCAGCTTATTGGCATTTGCTCTTTCTTTGTTAATGTTGCCGCCGGAATGTCCGCCCAGCAATCCGGAAATTCGCAAGGTATATCCCTGCTTCTTTTCTGCTTCCATGATGTAATTTTCCTGAAGTGTGACCGCTACACCGCCGGCGGTGGTCGTCATCGTCGTCCCATCAGCTCCGCAATCCAGGTTGATCATCCGGCGAGCCTGAAAATATTCTTTTTTCAGATTCATCGCTCCGGTCAGCCCCGTCTCTTCCTGGACGGTAAAGGCACATTCCAGCGCCGGATGCTTTAAATTCGAATCAGCCAGAATCGCCATCATATAACTGACTCCGGTTCCATCATCGGCCCCCAAGGTCGTGCCCTTAGCCTGAAGCCAGCCATCCACCACCTCAGTCTGGATCGGATCCACAGTAAAGTCGTGCTCTACTTCCGCTAATTTCTCACATACCATGTCCAAATGGGCCTGCAAAATCACCGGTTCATGCTTTTCATACCCTTCAGAAGCCGGCTTATAGACGACCACATTTCCCATCTCATCCTGAACATAGCGAAGCTTATGCTCCTTTGCAAAGGCAACTACCCAATCACTGACCGCTTGTTCATGAAACGATCCATGCGGGATCTGAAGCATCTCGCTGAAATAACGACAATACGGTTTTGAAATATCAAACTCCATGATAAAATACCCCCAGTTCTTTTTTCTTATTATACTCCCGTCCTGAAAAAACCTAAACTTTTATTCTTCCCGAAACAAGAGTTTTTATTCCCATCAAGGCAAAAAAAGCAGGAAGACTGTCCCTCCTGCACCATAATTCTCTATTCAAGCTCTGCTTCTTTCAATTTACCAGTTTTTGGATCGTAATGAAAGAGCGTCAATGTCAACTCCTTAAAATTATTATCATAAACCTTTTTCGCCGTCTTCTTCATGCGCTGAATTCCTTCTTGGTCAGATTGAGTCACAAATAAAATGATGTCTCTAGCTGGAACCGAAAGAATCAGATCCTCTTTCAGGTCTTTCTTAGCAATCTGCTGCCAAAGCGGCTGAAATAAAATGTAGGAACTTGTATGATCCGGATCGCTCCGCAAAGCATAACCGCCGTATTCTGCTTTAAACAGCTCAAAGGGCTTATCCCTCAGCAAATTTTTCATCGCAATCTGCAACAGGTCTGCGTCTTTGATCTCCGAGGGCACCATGGATCGCTGAATCAGCTGAAATGTTTCTTGATCATCAATCGCAAAAAATACACTGGTTCCTCCTAAAAAAGGAAGATTGACCAGCTCCAATGAGATCATTTCTCCATTTTCCTGCTCGATTTGAAAGGAAGCTGCACTCTCGATCGGTTTCAGGCAGGGATAAATTCGATTCCGTATTCTTTCAAAACGATCCTGAAGCGCTTGATTCTTTGCTTCCCTTTCTTCCGTCATGTTCCCCATCTCCTCGTTCATGAAACACCGCAAGTATATCAGAATTCCACTGCGCTATCAACCGCTTCCAAGTATTGAAAACTATTTTTCCTAAACGAAAAAAGCGCCGCAGCGCTTTTTCATCTTTTTACTCGATCATGATCGTCTTTTTGGTTTCAACCTGTTTTTGATCCTTCTTTGGCAGCATGACCTTCAATTCACCATTTTCATATTTGGCCTTGATGTCCTCTTCCGTCATGTTTTCACCAACATAGAAGCTTCGGCTGCAGGAACCATAGGAGCGTTCCCGACGGATAATGTTGCCTTCATCATCCTTCTCACTGCTGTCCGTATTGCGGCTGGCCTGAATTGTCAGATAACCGTTATCCAAATTCATGGAAATGTCTTCTTTCTTAAATCCAGGCAGTTCAATCTCCAACAGATAACTTCCGTCTTTTTCTTTAATATCGGTCTTCATTACTCCTGCATCGGTTCTAAAAAAAGTATCATTGAACAAATCATCAAATGCGTTATCGAATAAACTTAATCTGCTTGGTACAAGTCTCATAACTATCGCCTCTTTCTTTTTAAGAATGAAATCTTGAACCCGGTTGGCTTTTCCCAACCTTCGATTATAGTATAGCATACTTTTTAGCACTGTCAATAGAAGAATGCTAAAATTATTTATTTTTTTTGTTTTATTTAAAAATTTTAGCATTTAATTTAACTATTTGCTAAAATCAGTTTTTAAAAAAGCGTCCTTGAATAGAACGCTTTTTAAGGATTAATCCAGTTTAAATTCCGCTAAAAAGCTTGGGTTAAACAAATCCGTATCCACTTTAGCATCGTAAACCTTTCGCCCTTTAGACCAGGTTTCCAAAGCCTGATAATCATCGCTAATCACTACAAAATCTGCTTCTTTTCCTGCCCGAATGCTTCCTTTTTTAGAAAAATCACTGTATTTACGAGTTGGATTATAACTGCTGAACTTCAAGACTTCTTCCAACGGCATTCCCAGTTTTTCAACAAGATTGCCAATGCCATAAAGCACTGGCTTGCTGCTTCCAGAAAGCCGGCCGCTATCGCTCAATACAAAGCCCTCTTCTGTGACATGGATCCGTTTCCGATCCGATCCCTCATCCTGATTCATTCCTTTATAGGTTCCCGTCGGAGCGCCGGCATACTGAACATTATCCGAAACCATAAAGATCTGATCATGGTTTTTTACCTTCATCATGATTTTCACCATCGGCAGAGAAATATGCAGTCCATCACAAATAATCTCACAATCGACTTCATCACGAAGCAGGCATGCCCCCAAGGTACCAACATCCCGATGATGCAGCCCGGTCATGACATTACCCAGATGGGTAGCTACCGTAATTCCTCGATCAATTCCTGCATTGGCCTGTTCATAATTGGCATTGGTATGATACGCCGCCATGATGACTCCTTGGGAAAGGAAGTAATCAATCGCTTCAAAAGCATGCGGAACCTCCGGGGCAATTCCTACCATTTTCAGCTTTCCGTGACCCGCTTCGACCATTTTCTTCGCAACATCCAGGTCCACTTCCGGATAGCCGGTATTGACCCCTTTCTCCCCTACTCGAGCTCCCCAAGGCCCTTCTGAATGAATTCCAATGATTTCTGCCCCGTCTTGATCTTCCTCACTCATCCGCGCAAGCAGTTCAATACAAGGAATACTGGTAGTCGTCGGCAAAACACAGGTCACACCAAAGGAAGCCTGTCCTTTCAAATACGCTTTTGCCTCTTCCTCAGTCGTGTCATCTCCCATTCGGTAGCCAAACCCACCGTGATTATGAGTATCAAAAATACCTGGAATAACTCGATGATTTCCGTAATCAACATCTGCCTGGATGTTTTCAGATTCTGGATAAAATGCTTTGAATTTCCCGTCTTCAATCTCCAGATAGCCGGCCTGACAGCCTTCCTCCAGATAGATGCGTTTTGAGTGAAGTATCATTTTTTTTCCTCCTCTTTCCTGTTTAATTCCTTTGTTTTCAATCTTTCTAGCAAAGTTCTATCTTGGCAGCTATCATCTCCTTAGTTTATCCGCTACAATCTCCTTTTTTTATTTGATTATAGTGATGAATAAATCGTTCAGCAATTAAATGTGGGCGTGTAATCGCCGTTCCAATCGTAATCATATCCGCTCCTGCACCGACTACTGCGTCTAGATCGGCCAGTTCCCATATTCTTCCTTCTGCATTGACAGGAAGTTGCGTATCTTCTTTGAATCTTCTAATCAATTCAAGATCCGGCCCCTTTAGATCAGGATTTTGCATACCGGAAAGCGTCGTTGATAAAATATCAACCAAGCCGCTTTCAGCACAGAAAATTCCCTCTTCATAAGTAGCGCAGTCAGCCATGATTCCAACA
Organism: uncultured Erysipelotrichaceae bacterium; assembly: GCA_944327135.1. Classification (GTDB taxonomy): domain Bacteria; phylum Bacillota_I; class Bacilli_A; order Erysipelotrichales; family Erysipelotrichaceae; genus CALVGQ01. The sequence goes on from CALVGQ010000107.1 coordinate 12,300, forward strand.
TCCGGATACAAATCATGCAAGCGCTTCAGCATCTCGTATAAATCACTTTTTGTTCTTTTTTCATTAAATCGCGTATCAAGTGCAACAATATTAGCGCCTGCTTCAATTACTTCTTTAGCAGTTTCAAAAGTAGGGGTAATAAATATTCCATTTTCTGACTCTTCAGGAAAAACTTTATTAATTCCAATAATAATCAAATTGTCACTTACTTCACGAGCAGCACGGATATCTTGACTCCAGCAGCAACGGACGACATGCGCTCCTCCCATCACAGCACACTGTACCATTTTTTTCATGGTCTCAGCTCCATAAAGCGGTGTATCTTCATAGGCTTGACAAGAAACGATCAGCTCTGACAAGCATTTCTTTACGATCGCTTTCATTATACACCCAAAACTCCTGTAAAGTACCCAATAATTGCAATCACTAAATAAAGTAAGATTACCTTGCCTGTAGTCCAGTTCTTTTTAGCCATTAAATAGTAAGTACCCATCGCCGCTAAGAAAACAGGCAATTTTGGCCATATACCGTTAATCAAGGCATTCAAATCGACCAAAACGACTCCATCTTTTACATATTGCCAAGCCAGATTCAGTTTTGCATAAGAACAAGCAATGCAGCCCACAACCATTAAACCCACAATATTTAATGCATTGATCAGATCATCTTTTAAATCATTTCCCAAAATCAGTTCCGCTGCTTTGGCGCCTAGATTTACTCCTAAATTCCACAAATACCATGTCAGTGGCAGCATAATTGCCAAGAAAACCACGGCATAAAAGACAGCTCCGGTAATGGCCCCATCCGCGCTCAATCCGCAACCAATCGCCAGAAGAATCGGAATAATCGTTCCTGGAAGCAAAGCATCTCCAACACCGGCAAACGGTCCCATCAAAGCTGACTTAATTGATGTGATAAGCATATCTGGGACATCACCCCCAGAAGCTTTTTCCGCTTCCATTCCTAAAGCAATTCCCGGAATCAAACAACCAATAAACGGTTCCGTATTAAAGAAAGGCAAGTGCCGTTCCATCAATTCTTTTTGTTTTTCAAAATTATTCGGGTAAAGATCTTCTCGAATATCTCCAAACATTTTAACTAGAGCTGGTGCCTGCATTGTCTCTGGCTGATAAAGCGATAAATTAAAAAGCATCCAGTTAAAATAACATTTCCGAATAATCTTCTTTGAAAGTATTTCCTTTTTCTCACTCATTTCATGCTTCCCCTTTCTTTGCACGGCTTATCTTAAATTCAATCAGAGCAAAAAGCAGAGCGAACACCAAAACAGTAACCATGTCTGCCTGCAAAACACTAACAAAAGCAAATCCAATCGTAAAATAAATTAAATCTGTCGTATTTTTTACTAAAAGTTTCATTAGAATGGCAAATCCAACCAAACACATCGGATTACCAAAAATCTGCATGATCGACAACAGCCACTCTGGAGCTGCAGAAACTACCGTCGAAACCATTCCTTGGCCGAAATACAAACAAACAAATATAGGAATAAAGCGGAAACAGAATTTAATAAAATGTCCCCAGATCGGAACCAGCGCAGCCGCCTGCAGCTTTCCTTCTGCAACCAATTTTTTTTGGTAATTGACCGGGATGAGCATCGCCGCATTACACGGCGTGGCCATGATCGTTCCCAAAGAAGCCACCGTTACCGCCAAAGCAACCGTTGCCCCAGAATCCATTCCGCTTACAACCGCCAAAGGAAGTGCGATAAAGGTCGCCAGATTCATATCCGGAGAAATGGAACCTCCCGGAGTAACCAATCCAATAAAAATCAATTGAATGTATACGCCCAATCGCATCGCTGTCGCTACATCCCCCAAAATTAAACCAATAAATAAAGAAGCCACCAACGGACGTCCAATACAATACCACCCTAAAATTCCGCCTCCTAAAAACGGAGTGTGTGTATGCGTCAGCCAGCCCAATAAGGCAATCAAAATCGCTTGTAATAGATTCACAATATCCTCCCCATTCTATAATTTTGCTTTAAACTCTTTGAAAGTAATTTTTTTCATATCGGGAACTACCTGAAAATAAACGTCAATTCCGTTTTGATCCAATTCTGTCAAAGCGTCAATTTCATTCTGTTCCAAATAAGTCCCTGCTTGAACTGTGACAGCTTGGTCAGTTTGTTTTTGAACAGGACCAATCATTAATGATTTTGGTAAATTGTCAATCTGGTCAAATAATGTTTTTGCTATCATTGGAAATCGAAATACGATCATCGTTCCAACTTTATCCTTGATGGCTTTTTGAATCGGTTCTATCGAATCCTCCACCGTTACAGCCTCGTTTTTCATTCCTGGCATTGCAATCATCTGAATAACTGCTTTCATTGTCGGGTCTTTTGCTGTAAAATCATCCACAACAATGATATGTTTTATTCCAAAATGCTGCACAAGCCGAGTCATGCATTGCCCATGAATCAATCGATCATCACATCGTATTAAATTGATCATCATTTCACCTCCCCTCTTTTATCCAGATGACAATAGCAGACCACTTTTTTAAAATAAACTCCGTTTTATTTAATATTGGAGTATTTTACTCCTAATTAGATTATAGAGCAGTGAAACTCCTTTGTAAAGAGCCTTATTTTTATTTGCAAATATTTCTTTCAATAAAAAAACTGATTATTTCAGTTTTCTGAATAACCAGTTCGTTAAAATAGAATTTATACATTAATCAGCATTTTTTTGCCTGTTACCTCCGTTGTCCGAACTCGTGCCTTTGCTGTTCGTTCTGGATCGATCATGCTTAATCTTGTTGTAAGGACATTGGCAACAAACATATGTACAGTCAAAGAAATCAGATTGCCTGCCGTATAACTGTTTTCACTCTTTGAGGTAATCAGCTTCACATCCGAAAGATTGGCTAAATGGGATACTGGCGAACTTGTCACTCCAATTATTTTTGCACCATATTTTTTAGCAATCTCAATACACTGAATGGTATCAATAGAAGACCCGGAAATACTAAAGGCCACTACGACGTCTCCCTCACCCGCATGAGCGATCAGCATCCCTTGAAAATGTTCATCTTTTGTGTAATAGCATTTTGTCCCGTTTCGAATAAAGCGCATGCCGCAGGCTTCTGCGCTTAATCCGGATGTCCCTGATCCAATGCAGAATATATTTTTAGCTTGACTTAACAGTTCAATTGCTCTGTTGATTTCTTCCGGATCAAGTCTTTCGATGGTCTGATCCAATTTTTCTACCGCATTGTTCCTTATTTCTTCCAATAACGCATCTGGAGAATTAGGTTTTTCCTCATCCAATTCCATCGATAAGCTGAATTGCATGTTTTTAAAGCTTGTATATCCTAGATCTTTTGCAAAACGAACGATCGTGGCTTCTCCGCAGCCAATTTGCTTGGCAATTTCCAGCAAAGTCGCCTCCGTTGCTTCCTGCATTTTTTCAAGATAATAATTTGCAACTTTTTTCTCACTTTTTGTTAACTGATCATATTTGCTAATTACTTTATCCGAAAATTTCATATTTGTCCTCTTTTTCCATTTTCTTTTTATTTCTTTTATTTTAATCGAAAATAGAGATATTGAAAAGTTATTCCTTTTTTTATTTTAAAATGGAGTAAAATAATTCATCATCGACAGAACTCATCATTTTTCTGCCTATCCAGTTCTAATTCTTTTTTTAAAGCTTATATTGAACTGAGGTGAGCCTTTTGATTCAGGTGCAGAAAAAACGTCTTTTTGTTTTTTTTAGCTTAAGCTCAATCTGGTTTTTCAGCCTTCAACTATTTCACCGCAGTTTTCAGCAGACCTTTCCAGAATTTCATCTGATCCAGGCAATTCAAGCCATACTTCTGCTTGTCATTCAGCCATGTTTGATTTCCTTACTAAAAAATCGGCATCTCCCTATAATTGACCGCATTCAGCTGTCACTTTTATTCTTTCTTGTTTTTAGCGGCTCTTTGGATCACTGGCTCTTTATTCTGCTGTTTTTTTGTTCTTCTGAATTATTCCTTTCTGCAATTTTTCAAAAAGCGCCATCCATTCTCCGCTTATCCCAAAAAAAATAGGACCTTTTAACGGTCCTATTTGTTACTGCAAAATGAAATGAGCCAAATCCTCGACCACCCGCTCGTCCACATTCGCCTTGGTCATATAATATGTATTCGGATTGGTCTCCAGATTTCCTGGCATCATCATATGTGAAAGGCCGGAATAACTGTGGAACTCCCAGTTTTCCTGATTTTCAAAGGCCTTTTTCCATTGCTCGAACTCACTCATCGGTACCTGATAATCTTCCTCTCCCTGCAAAACAAGTACCGGCTGAGAAATTGTTTTAGCCGCTTCAATCGGATCATAGTTCAGCAAATCCTGCCAATATGCCGGATATGCCCCTGCAATCGCGACGGATGGATCCAGCTGATCCAGCTCATTCAGCTTTTCCAGCTCCTTTAAAGAAGCATCATAAACTGCTTGTTCCTCTTCGCTTGCTGCAAACTGTGAAAGATAGGTAATTTGAGCCTTCATCAAAGTCGCCAGATCACTGACCGGAGCCGCCATCATGATGTATCCCGCAGCCTCTGTCTGGGCCGCAATTCGTCCGATACACAAACCGCCCAGGCTATGTCCTAAAACATAAATGCGATCCGGATCGATTCCTTCCTGCTGTTTCAGCCAAGCCACGGCATCCACGGCATCGTTAACCGTTTCTTCATTTACGGTCATCGTGATATCCTCTGCCATTTCCGCTCCATACAAATAGGTCCGCTTATCATACCGAAAAGTCGCAATTCCTTGTTCTGCCAGATGGTACGCAAGATCCCGGAACAAAGTGTTGCCATATAACGTTTCATTACGGTCATTCGCTCCCGATCCATGAACCAGGATGACTGCCGGCACAAGTTCTTCCGACGCTGGAAGCGTAATGGAGCCAGGAAGCTCTTTTCCATCCCGGGCAATCAAAACCGTCTCAATTTCCTTGGCATTTTGCGGCAGCGTGATGGCTTCGGCATCACTTGGTGCAACATATTCACTGAAATTTACCCCTGCAATTTGATCTTCCTGATCAAACACCACATTGATACTCACGCTTTGGTTTTCAAAAATCGCCGAGATTCGAACGATGATATACGCTCCTTGCGCAAATTCTGAAGCTGTTTCCAGCGTTTCCAGCGCTCCCAGCTGCTCCATTGCCAGGCTAAGCTGAGAAGTCAGCTGTTCCATCGCCTTTTGCATGGCATCATCATAGCGATACGCTGATGTCAGCTGATCAAAGTTTTGATCAGCCATCGTTTTTACAAACGAATCAGCAATTTCCTGACGGCTTCCATCCACGAACCCTTCCGTCGGCGCACTTGGTTTTGAATCGCTTTGCTTCTGGCAGCCGACCAGCAGCATCCCTATAACAAGCAAACTAAGAAGAAATTTCTTTTTCATTTTCTTTTTCCTTTCCCGTGTCCAAATCATCAAACACGTTTCTAAATCGATTATGCGATAGTCCTTCAAGCCTGTCAACGCTTCTTGTTTCAAACTGTATTTCTTTTCTGCTTGACCCAGAAAAAAAGTGATCTCCATGGGCAAATCATGCCTTTGAAGATCACTTCGATTTTAAAACGTCTGCATCTATCCTCTATTCTGCAGGCTTCTCCAGCAGTCACTGTATGAAACAAATGGAATTTCATCAGCGTTGATCTTCGCCTGATTCCGCTGTTTCTTGATGTTGCCTTCATGAAGCTTTTCCAGAATGTCCTTGTTGACCATGTACTGAACATAAACCACTTTTTTCAAAAGGAACCAAGAGACCACCAGATTCCGAATGCAGCTTTCAGCATCCTCTGCATTCTGAATTTTCTCTGCCGCAGTTTCTTTCAAAGCGATCGCCGTGTTAATCGCATCCATTTTCAGTTCCTCATAACCCGGATATGCTTTGCGATCCAGCTCCCGCTGCAAAGCCCCTGCCTTGTACGTAAACAGGCGGTCAAAAATCTTCATCACCGATTCAGGATCAACAGCCACCATGGCGACGATCTCATTTTTGGCATCCACAAATGGACTCATCGGTTCCGTCAGGCAGTAATAAATGCCCTTCGCAAACAAATAGGCTTCCGGAGCTTCTTCCAAAAGAATCAGGCCCCGATCATTGCCACGGTCATTACCATACAAAATATACGGACAAACGACCGGGTTCCCCTGCAGCTTAAACGAATCTTTATACCGAATGATCTGATTGGAAATCACTTCCTTGTTGATTCCAAAACGATAATTCACACAAATTTTCATGTCCGCATTCTTTTCCAGAATTGCCCGGAAACATGCTTTCATCACCGTGTCTTCTTCCAGAGTCTCAATGTAATCTTCCAGATACCCATTGAAATCGCAGTCTGTTCCCTCTTTCCGAATGTCTTTAACTTCTTCTAAGATTTGCATTAACGCCATAATTGTACTCCCTCGTAGTCTCTCTCCCTATCAATATATGTTTATTGTATATCATTTTTAACAGATTTCAAGTTAAGATACTATTTTGTTTTTTCAGTACTTGACATAACATAGTAGTTGGCTTAACATAGAACACAAGGGAGGGATCGTATGAATTCACAATTCAAAAAAGGTGTTCTAGAACTGGTCGTTCTCATTGTCGTCAGCAAGGAAGATATTTACGGCTATGAGATCGTTAAAAAAGTTTGTGAAGTCGTTCATGTCAATGAAGGAACGATCTACCCGCTGCTAAAGCGCATGACCAACGAGAAGTACTTTGAAACTTATCTTCAGGAATCCACCGAAGGTCCTCCGCGAAAATACTATCGCATGACCGAGTTAGGAAGACGGCAAATGAAGCAAATGACACAGGAATGGATCGAATTTTCCAGCCAGATTCAAAAGTTTCTGGATGATTCAATAAAGGAGGAAGCGAAATCATGAGCAAGCAGGAATTTCTTGATCATTTAAGAAAAAAACTCAATATTTTAGATAAAGCAGAAATCGACGAACTGCTGGAAGAATATTCCGGCTACATTGACAATAAAATCAGCGAAGGCGAAAGTGAAGAAAAGGCCGTTGCCGATTTTGGTGATCTGGATGATCTGGCCCGGGAAATCCTTTCTGCCTACAAACTCAATGAGGACTACATTCATACTGAAAAGAAAGAATCTGACCCCTTGATTCGGCAAATTGCCGAAATCATCGGTAATTTTACAGAACAGGCCGTTCAGTTCCTCACCTCCTTTTTTGAAGGCATGTCCGCCGAAGGAGCTGCAAAGATCATTGTCATGCTGGCAATTTGTCTGATCGTTCTATTTTTCATGCGAATCCCTTTCTGGATCATCGAGCATTTAGGCAATGCTATTTTATCTCTGGTTTTGCCTCACTTTTTAAAGCCGCTGTTTTACTGGGCCTGGAGCCTTGTCTGCAACCTTGGCTATCTGATCTTTGCAGTTGTCATGATCCTAGACGGCGTAAAAAAAAAAGGGATCAGTCTAGCTCTTCCCAAAAATCCTTCAAAAAACCCAAAAGCCGCATCCTTCGCTAAAGCCCAGCAAACTGCCACGAAAGATTTTTCCAGAAGATGTCAAGAGTCCATTCGCCCCTTGATGGAGCGAATTTCCCTGCCTTCTTCTGATTCAGAAGAAGCTCCTTCTCATCAATACAAACCAAAAACAACTGGAAGAATCAGTCAAATCCTGCTGATCCTTTTCAAACTCATGGCTGCTTTGTTTCTGATTCCTTTCTTTTTAGGCATGATCATCCTTTGCATCGCTGTTGGCATCCTTATCTTTCTGGCACTGGACGGTGCCTCAGTATGGGGAATGGCCCTGACCCTAGCTGGATTAGCTGGCTTGCTTGGTGCATTCATTGAAGCGGTCTGGAGCCTGACAAAGCCTCACAGGAAAATGAAACAGTGTTTTCTGGGATCGGTTTTCAGCGCTCTGCTGCTTGGTTTTGGCGTCCTTACCTTTCTGAATGATTATGCTGGATATACCCTTCTCCCCTTTCCGATCGATCAGCTCGATCTGCCCTTGGTTTCGCAAAGTTCCAGCTATCATTTGACTCATTCTACCGAGCTGATTTTCCCGGAAAGTCAGGTTCTCTTAAGCGAGGACTCCAGCTTGGCAGATCATGAGATTACCATCATCCTTCAAGCCCCAAAAGCGTTGCAGCTGCATCTGAATTATCAAGATCATCAAATCATGCTTGATCGTTCTTACGCTCATACAGAAGTTCAGAGCTTTCCATATCTGCAAAGCTTAATCAAAACGATGATTTCCGGATTAAAGGAAAATACCCTTTATTTTTACGAAGGACTTCCTTTATTCATTGAATTGCGGGCCAATGAAGCGACTCTGAAAAAAATTCACAAAGAGCCTTCCGGAAATTATACGCTTTCTATTTCAGCTCAGTCCTAAAGCCCTTTAAAACAAAAGGATCTTTCCGAAAAACATCAATCTCTCGATTGATGTTTTTCTGTTCTGCATGAAATGAGCTGTCCTCTTCGCTTTCCCATGACAAAGCAGGTCAAATTAGAATATAATAAACTCAGTATGGACCAAACAAAAAAACCATCACACTCAAAAAAGGAAACGAGGGATCCCATGAAAACCATTCTGGCTGAAACCTATCTGAACGAATCGCTTTTTTTAGACTTACTAAAAAATCAAACGGTCATCACAGATCTTCAAATCCTGCCATTTTCTGCCTGGATTCAAGAGCATTCAACCTTGCCAATCGATCCATTTCCGCTTCTGAGTGCCTGCCGCCAGATCGAAGCGATCGCACCTTCTTTAACAATCCTGCGTTCCATGGTCGATTATCCCGGATTCATTCAGCAGGTATTGCAGTTCTATGAATCGCTGATTGCCTATGGCGTGCCCCTGACTTCCCTTCCAGAAGAGAATGAGCTGGATCGTGAACGCAAAATGCTGCTGCAGGCCCTTTCTTCGATTTCCACCCCTGCGCATCTGCTGCAAGAAAAAAAGCAAGATGACGACTGCTACGAGGCCACCGTCTTCTTGCAGACACACACAGCATCTTTAGCCGAAAGCCGGGTCATTGAAGAACTAAAAAAGCGCGGTCTTCAGACTCTTCCCTTATTGGAAGGCAAAGCCGAAAAAACGCTGCTGATCCATGCCATGAATGCCCGCCAGGAGATTGAAGGCTGTGCTCAATGGATCGTTGAGCATCAAATTCCTTTAGAACAAATCAATATCATCCTGTGCAATTCAGAAGAGATGAATCCCACTCTGCGGCAAATTTTTTCACGCTACCAGCTGGATTACGGCATGGCCGTCAACAAAATGCCTTCTTTGGTGGTACAGGCTTTTACGGCCGCTGTACGTTATTTCCAAAAGCCGGATGAAAACCATCTGAAAGCACTGCTGCACACCGCTCTGTTTGAAGATATAGAAGTCTCCTCTTTTCTTACTGCACAAAGTCACTTTTTAGCAACGATGGATCCTTTTCAGCCGCTGAATCTTTCTTTTGATTCCTCCTTTCCCTTCTTATCCTCCAGTGAACAAAAGAAACTGTCCGTTTTATTTCAAAAAGCAGAGGAAGCACGCCTGGTTATTCTGCAGCGGCTTGGAAATAAGTCGGAGCTTCCGGCTCTGGAAAGAGCCTATGAACTGCTTCGGGCCAGTACATTGATCGAAGATCCATTGGAAAGAAATTGTTTGATTCAGATTCAGCAGCGGCTAAATCTGACTCTGACACCTCAGCTAAGTCAACCGCAGTGTGATTGCGTTCTAGCAGCCATTCAGACCATTCAAAAAGAACAGCCGCTGTCCTGGAGCACGCGGATTGCCGTCAGTGATCTAGATCATCCGCTTCCCAAGCGCCGCTTCTGTTTCGTATTAGGAGCCAACAGCAAAAATTTTCCAGGCAATGCAGCCCTAAGCGGTCTGTTTGAGGAAGAGTATGCCGCCCGCATCCTGGATTATCCAAGCAAAATCGAACGGACCGCTTTCTTTTTACAGCAGCGGCAATGGATCTTCAGCGCTGGCCAACAGCTGATGCTGAGCTATGCTGAAAATACCTACGAAGGAAAAGCACTCGAATGCGCTATCGAAATTCGCCGGGCCGCTCAACAGGATCTTGGAGCCTGGCCGTTAGTCCAAAATGATCGGCCGCTTTTCAGCGAGCATTCCCTGAATCCTGCATTAGCACGACAGCTCTTTTTAAAAAATGGCCGTCTAAAAGGCAGTATTTCTTCCATTGAACGCTATTGGCGCTGCCCCTACAGCTATTTTCTCGCCTCTGGCCTAAAGCTTGCCTGTTTTGACTGCCCTGAAATTGATCAAGCACGCATTGGATCGCTTCAGCATGCCTGCATCGAAGCCTGTATCGAAAAATATGGAACGCATTACGCCGAAATTTCCAAAGAAGAATTAAATCAGATCATTACCGAAAAGATCCAACCGTTTTATTCTCTTTTCCAAAGTCAGCAATGGGAGCTAAAAGGCATCCAAGACCGCTGTCTTAACAGTCTCTGGCTGCAATTTGAATTTCTGCGTGATCTGGAAAACAAGACGGATCTGATTGAACATCAGTGTGAGGTTGAATTTCACGAAACACTTTTTGAAGACGAAGAAGTCCCTATTGATCTGACCGGATTTATTGATCGAATCGACGCTAATTTAAATCTGTTTCGGATCCTGGACTACAAAAGCACCGCCAAATCCTTAAGTCAGTCCAAAATAGAATCCGGTTTACAGCTGCAGCTTTTGACTTATCTGTTCATTGCTGCAAAGCGATTGCATAAAAAACCCGCTGGAGCCTATTATTACTCTTTGAAAAATGCAAATATCCCGATTGCTGCAGCCAATCTCAGTCTTCGTACCCACACGTTGTTTGAATTCACACCGGAAGACTGGCACGAGCTCTGGATGAAACAGCATCGGCTAAGCGGCTGCACGACAGATCCAAGCATGGAAAACGACAGAACCGGAACACACATCGTCGGATGGAATGCCAAAGGGCCAACAGCTGCACAGCTGAAAGACTTTGAAGAGATCAAAGCCCAATTGATGCAGCTGTACCGGCTGCTTCGACAGCGACTTTTAAAGGGTGAGATTGCCTGCACCCCTACCGAAGGAGCCTGTCAGTTTTGCGATTTTGGCAGCATCTGCCGCTACAGCGGACAGCTTTACAAACGCAACATCACCAGCGAAGAACTAAAAAAGGAGCGTGAAGTGCATGCCGAAATGGAGCCCGGCACAACTGGAAGCGATTGAAACGGTTGGAAAAAATATCGTCGTTTCAGCCTCGGCTGGATCCGGAAAAACCGCTGTACTGACTGCCCGTATGGTCAAGCGGATCGTCCGCGATCACATTGGGGTGGAACATCTTTTAGCCATGACCTTTACCGATGCAGCCGCCAGTGAAATGAAAAACCGGCTGTATGCCGGATTGGATGAGGCAGGAAGGCAGGCTTCTGATCCAGCATTAAAACACTATTGTGAAGAACAATGCGCTTTGCTCAGCAGTGCCATGATCTGTACGATCCATTCTTTCTGCCTTACCGTGATCAAAGAAAACTATTTTGTTATCGGTCTTTCTCCTAATCAAATCGACCGCATCTTCAGTGAAGACGAAATGCTGATGATGAAACAAAAGATCATGAAACAAACGCTGCGCGGTCTTTTTCAGGAAGATTCGGCACGCTTTAATCTGGCAGCTACGCATTTCAGCGGACGGGCCGATGATAATAAAGCCCTTCAGGCAACAATCGAAAAGATTGCCGATACCGCTTTGAACCAGCCGGATCCGGAACCTTTTTTCAAAATGATTCTTGCGCGCTATCGTCAGCCTGTTCACTTTGAAGACATTGACCCGGATCTGCTGTATTATTTGAAGCTCAAAATTACCACTGAGCTCTCCCAGCTTAAAAATCTGCTGGATGAAATGATTCAGCTTTGCCAGCGTCTTGAGCTTCAAGAAGAAACAACATCCGCCGTCATTTTAAAAGCCGGCAAATTGGAAGCTGCCAGTCAGGCGATCCAAAACAACGATTATCCACAGTTTGTTCGTGCTCTTCGAAATGCCGGTCAATCGGCATTAAAAAATGACAAAGACGAAGCCTACAAAGCATTAAGAAAAGAAATCAATACGCAATTTCAGACGCTTTGTGCAGAATACTTTGACAGCGATACGCTTTTTTATGACAATGTCCGCCTTCTTCCAATTGCAGAATTTCTTGTAGAAGGAGCCCGGCTTTTTCTCACTCTTTTACAAAAGGAAAAAAAAGAAAAAGAAGGACTGGACTTCAGCGATATGGAACATCTGGCCTATGCCATCCTATCTGCTAATCAGGGAGCCGTTGCTCAAAAATATCGGGACCGTTTTGATGAAATCCTGGTTGATGAATTTCAGGATACCAATGAATTTCAAAATGCCATGATTGAAATGATCAGCCGCGGCAACAACATTTTTCGGGTTGGCGATATCAAACAGAGCATCTACCGTTTTCGAGGGGCCAAGCCTTCGATCATGGCCGCTTTGATGAAACAAAAAGAACAGGGCCAGCATTCCATCATCCTGCATCACAATTACCGATCCAATCGTTCCATCGTCGATTTCAACAACCTGTTATTTTCCCGGCTGATGAATATACCCGGTCTTAATAACGAATTCACAGAAGATGACCAGGCGGCCATCGGTACCCCTGATCAAAACGACCAGTATCGCTGGCCCGTGCAGTTTTTAAAAATCACCGCCAACCAAGAGAAAAAAGAGGAACGGATCAAAGCCATCAATCCCAAAGCCAGGATTCTGGCTCAGAAGATCCTAGATATGAAGAACACGACCGAATTTACACACTGGCGGGATTACTGCGTTCTGGTTCGTTCCCATGCCATCAAGGATGAAATCCGCTTTGTCTTTGAATCCATGAATATTCCTTATACCACCACATTAAAAAGCGGATTCTATAAAAGCTATTCCCTGCGGATTTTAACGGCATGGCTGCAGCTGCTGGCCAATCTTCAAAACGACATTGCTGCCATCAGCGTTTTAACTGGGACCTATCATTACAGCGATGAGCAATGTGCCGCTTTACAGCTTACGCGCCAAGGAAAATCCTTTGGAGCTGCAGCCAGCGAACAGGACAAATCCTTCCATCAGGATTATTGTGATCTGCAAAAAACAGCTCGTCAGGAAGGCCTGACTGCCCTGCTTGAGAAAATCCTGCAGATCAACGATTTTTACTGGGACAGCTTAGATAATCAAGAACGAGCAAATGTCGATCTGCTGATGGCCAAGGCCGCCCAGGCAGAAAATAACGGAATGCGGCTCGATGCCTTTTTGGAACAGATCGAAGCCTGTCTTGATCAGCCCTCCAGCACCGCCGTCTCCGCCTCACGCAGTGATGACGTCGTTCAAATCACCACGATCCATCAATCCAAAGGTTTGCAGTATCCAGTCGTCTTTGTCTGGCTAAGCTCAAAAACTGTTCTTAATGATGAACTTACTCCCTGCATGGTAGATCCTGTGCTGGGACTGGGACTCCACCATATTGAGCTGCCTTATCGTTACCAGCGTCCTACCTATCAGCGCATGGCCATTGCGATGAAAAATGCACTGGAGGAATACGAGGAAAATGTCCGTCTGCTGTATGTCGCTTTGACCCGAGCACAAAAGGTCAGCATTCTGCTGGACACAGTCAAAGAAGAAACTCCGCTCAGACCTTTGTCCCTCGCCACCTTTTTCGAAAATAAAGGGCTGAGCGATCTGGTCCTGAGTGCCCTGGGCGACTGCTGCTCGTCCGTTTATGAAGCCCTACCTATTTCCGAAGAATATCGTTCTCTTTTCCATGCTGAAAAGCTCGAGCAACCACAGGTTTCGCTTCCGCGTTATCCTTTGCGCTGTAAGACCACTTATCGCCTGGAAACTCCTTCTTCTCAGGAAGAAAAGGAGCTGCGGCCGCTGAGCTACCGTCCTGCCGCTGCAGCACAGCGCGGAACCGATCTGCACAAACTGATCGAACGGCTGCCTTTGGCGCCATGGAATGAGACCATGATCCGTCAAGCGGCGCCAGGCTGTTCTAGCGCTGAGCTTAATGCTTTGCTTAAGCTTGGAAATAATGATCTTTATCTTGCTTTATGCCGTCAGGAAGTCCACAAGGAATTTTCTTTTGCAGCTCGTTTTGAAGATCGAATCTCACACGGAATGATCGATTTCTTAGCCATCAGTAAACAGACCTATACGCTGGTTGATTATAAAACTGATCGTCATGTCAGTGAAGAGGAGCTGATTGAACGCTACCAAGGTCAGCTGGATCGATATGCCGAACTGCTTCAGGTCCTTTATCCAGATAAGCAGGGAAACAAGCTGATTTACAGTTTTTCCCTGGGAAAATTTATCGCGGTCCCATGAGTCTTGTTAAAATGAGATGCCGCACTTTTCTTTCCTGTGTTAAAATAAGGCAAGGAGGATCTACGTATGGAACAAAACAGCCAAATGCTTTCTTTGATTCTTGATTTAGGAGAAATGCTGCTGGTCTCCGGTGCTGAGGTCAATCGGGTCGAAGATACGATCAAACGTCTTGCTTTTGCCTATGGCTTTCAGCGTACCGATGTTTTTACCATCACCTCCAGCATAGTGGTCACGGTCCGTGATGCGTCCAATCAGACGCTCACTGAAACCCGGCGGATTCTCAGCTATGAAACCGACATGCATAAAATCGATCAGCTGAATTCCCTTTCCCGACAGATCTGTCATGCTCCAATCAGCCCGGAAAGCCTGCAGCAAAAGCTGCAGCAGATCCGGCAGGGAACCCCTTACTGCCGTCTCATCCAATTTCTGGATTATGCCATGATCTCAGCGGTTTTCAGTCTTTTCTTCGGCGGCAATCTTCAGGATGCTTTCGCTGCCGCCCTTTGCGGATGCCTTTTAAAACTTGTGCTGGATGCCGGAAAAAGCATCCAGCTGCAAAGTCTGGTCCTCACCGTATTGTGTTCTTTTGCCGTTGCAGCAGCCGCACAATGTTGTGTCCTTGTCGGAATCGGAAGCAATTTTGATCAAATTGTCATTGGCAACATCATGCTGCTGATCCCTGGTGTTTCCTTTACTGTTTCCTTACGGGATATGATCAGCGGTGACACGATCAGCGGTCTGCTTGGCTTTGCCGAAGCGATCCTTAAAGCTCTGGCCATTGCAATGGGATTTGCCATTGTGATCCTGCTGATGAAAGGAGGAGCACGATGAACGAACTCATTCAAATCTGTACCTCTTTTCTTGGATCTTTAGGTTTTGGAATCTTATATAACATCAAAGGAAAGAAGCTCGGGGTCATTGGAATGGGAGGCATGCTCTCCTGGATCGTTTATCTAATGGGAATGGCCCTTTTTCAGGATAAGATCGGAGCACTGTTTCTAGCCACTTTGGCCGTGGGCGCTCTTTCTGAAGGGCTGGCCAGGATCCTGAAGACTCCAGTCATGACGCTTCTGGTTCCCATGCTGATTCCACTAGTTCCTGGAAGCGATCTGTTCTATGCAACCAGCAGCCTGCTGCTCAATGAAATCGAAACTTCCAGCGAGTTTCTTAACTTGGTCATCAAAGAGGCCGCGGCAATCGCCTTTGGTATTATTTTGATTACTTCCACCGTTCAAATTCTTCATCGTTTTCAGCTGGACCGGCATTCTCATAAAAAAAACATCGTTTAAATCGATGTTTTTTTCTAATTTACAGCTCCAGATCCTTTTCTTCTGTTGTGAGGATTCGATCCATTTGACCCTCACAGATCAGCCTTTTCTGAGGAATTATCAGGACCTGTTCAAAACGGTTCCGGTTTAAAAAGCCTTTTTTCTCCCAATGCTCATCCAGAATCGCCAAATCGCCTTCCTGTCCCCAGATCATGCTTTTTAGCTGAACCGCTGAACCGCTGAAAAAAAGCCGATGTTCTTCCATTTCAACGGCAAACCACAGGCTTCCAGCTGCAGCATCGCTAAATCCGGCCTGAATCTGTAAACGATTTTGACGCCATTCTTTTTTTTCATCCAACAGCTTGATCTGAACCGCCGGAGTTTCACTGCGTTCCCATAATTTTCTGCTTAATATCAGCACTCCGGCAAAGCCTTCTTCCTGAAGCCGAAGCAAATGACTTTCCGGATGACTGCAGCCTAAAAGACACGCATCCAGTTTTGCGATCTCTGCCGAGGACATTGTCAAAGGAATCTGTCCATTCGCCGCCACCAAAATAGACCGTTCTTTCCCACGAACAAGAAAGCTTCCTCCCTCATCCACTGAATACCAATGCAGCTTCATCCTTATCCCACCTTTTTTCTTCAGTCCTATTGTAAATCAGCCATTTTTTTCATTTATTAAAATTAGGTTAATATACGGTTAATGCTTCGTTATTTTTCCCTGACCTCAGCCACTCATTCCAGGAAGCGGTTCTTTTTTTACCCCTGCACAATTTAAAAGGCGCTGATACTCAGCGCCTTTTATCATCAACAAATAACGTTAGTGTGAGAAGGTAGTAAAAGGGGAGTTATTTGTGTTGATGCCTACATCCGCAAGAACATCCGGAACAATTTCCGCCGCATTGACAGCTTCCTTTCGATCGGATCATGGATCGGATCGCCGCCGCTACCGTTCCTGCCAGAACCAGTAAAACAATTCCATCAATGAATTTCATTTGTCAACCTCTTTGTTAGTTTAATCTAACTTATAGCTTTATCATACTCGTTCTTTCTTCCGTTGTCAACGGTTTTGTTTTTATTTTATCCCCATAATTTTCCATAATTTCCCGATAATCTTTTTATAAAGAATTGATATTGTAGACTCAGCAAGAGAAATCTTGCCTGCGGTTCCTTAACATTATTCCCCTAACCAGACCGCAGAACATTCTATCCCCTTATCAATAATTGAAAAAAGGACTTTCCCCCGAAGTCCTTTTTTCATCTTTTCTTTTCAAATAACATAATTTAACACATTTACACCGTAATTTTCTGTTAAAGAATTGCTATCGTATACTCAGCAAGAGAGATCTTGCCTGCAGTCTCTCATATAATCCCTATCCCCTTAACAGACTGCAGAACATTCTATCCCCTTATTAAATTGTTTGAAAAAAGGACTTTTCCCCTAAGTCCTTTTTTCGTTTAAAAAGCCGATGATTTCATCGGCTTTTTAATCATTAAACAGATCGTAGACCTCACTCACCGGATTATGGGTTTGAATCGCTTCAATGACCTTAGCCAGCATATACCCTACGGAAAGCACCGTAATCTTTGGACAAGCTTCTTTTTTCTCCGGTGCCAGCGGTATCGTGTTCGTGATGACAAATTCTTCAATCGGCGCATTCTGGATACGTTCAATTGCCTGACCAGACAAAATACCATGAGTCACCGCGCAGAAAACACGCGTCGCTCCATATTTTTTCAAAATATCGATTCCCGCAACCAGCGATCCGGCCGTATCACAGATATCATCGACAATGATGGCAATTTTTCCATCCACCTCACCAATCACGTTCATGGCTTCCGCAACATTCGGTTTTGGACGCCGTTTATCGATAATGGCCAATGGCGCACCCAGGCAATCCGCCAGCTTTCTGGCACGCGTGGTTCCGCCATGGTCCGGTGAAACTACAACCACATTTTCCAGCTGTTTAGAGCGGAAATACTGTCCCAGCATATTGATGCAGGTCAAATCATCGATCGGTACATTGAAAAAGCCCTGAATCTGTGAAGCATGCAAATCCACGGTGATGAGCCGATCCGCCCCCGCAGTTTCCAATAAATTGGCCACCAACCGCGAAGTGATAGGCTGACGCGGTCTGGCTTTGCGGTCCTGACGGGCATATCCAAAATATGGCATAACAACATTGATCTCACCGGCGCTGGCACGATGACAGGCATCAATCGCAATCAGCACCTCCATCAGCCGCTCTGAAACCGGAGAACAAGTACTTTGAACAATATAAACCGAGCGCCCGCGCACCGTTTCTTCTGGTTCTACGATGATTTCACCATCCGAAAAATGCTTTACCGAACATTTTCCTTTTTCAATCTTCAGATAATCACAGATCTCCTGTGCCAGATCGATGCTTGATGTAAGTGAGAAAACAATTGTCTCTTTCATGATAGCCCCCTAATTTTCTATTTTCTGCTGCATTGCGTTGCTTTTTGAAGAATTTCAATTTCCTGCTGCTTTATTTTCGGCAGATCGCCGCAAAAGGACCGATCTGACTGCCCGCTTCAATAGTGGCATTAACGATCTTGGAAGAATCCACTACACAGGATTCCTGAATCGTCGCATTCTCCAGCCAACAATGAGGCAAGATCACACTGTGATCCCCAATTTGGGTTTTCCCGATCAGTGTACAGCCTGGATAGATCGTCACCTCTTTGCCGATTTTTACTTCCGGTCCGATCTCGACTCGATCCGGATCAATCAAAGTGACTCCTTTCATCATCCAGTCCTGATTGATCTTTTGCTGCAGCCAGCGATTGGCCTGTGCCAATTCTGCCTTATCGTTGACTCCTTCTGCTTCCTTGGGATCTTCCAGCACGACGGCTTTGACTTTTTTTCCATGCTGGTTCAAAATCGATACCATGTCAGTAATATAATATTCTTTCTGAGCATTATCGTTCTTCAATTCCTTCAGATGTTTAAACAGATCCTGATTATGAAAACAATAAATTCCGGTATTGATTTCCCGGATCTTTTTTTGTTCATCTGTGCAGTCCTTAAATTCAACGATCCGTTCAATAAATCCCTGCTCATTTCGAATGATCCTTCCATATGCCTTCGGATCCTCTAACACAGCAGTTAAGACGACCATCGACACCCCTTCACATTCCTCAAACATCCGCTGATAGGTCCGACTTTGAATCCGCGGACAATCTCCATTGGCAACCAGTGTTGCTCCAGAGCAGTCTTTTAGCTGCTGGGCCTGAGCCACCGCATGGCCGGTGCCCAGCTGAGGTTCCTGAAGGGCAAACTGACAGCGCCCTGCCATTGCCTTCTCAATTGCTTCGTGTCCATAGCCCACCACAGTCACAACCTGATCGACATGGATTTCGTCCATTTTGTCCAGGATATGCTCGATCATCGGCTTATGACAAAGCTCATGCAGGACTTTCGGCCGGTCCGAATGCATCCGCGTCCCTTTTCCTGCGGCCATAAGTATTGCTGATTTCATATTAAGCCTCCACGCTACTATTTTACTCATTTTCAGCAGATAAAAAAAGCCCCTTTGTATCCTTTTTTGATGTGGTTTTAAAAAGTTGGATCGCTTCCTGATCTTTTTCCAGATTTCTTTAAAAGAAACCTGTTGGCTCAAAAGAGCCTGTTTTAGATTATCCAGACAAGCTTAAGCAGCATGCAATCAAGGCTGCAGTCATTTCAATGCTGTAAAAAAGAAACCGCCGCTGCGGTTTTTGATTCTCATGAAGTCTGCTTGATCTTTGTTTTTCGGACAAAACAGCCATTTTTCCGAAAAACGCGGCACGCCTGATCAGCCAAGGCCTCTTCTTTCGTCAAGCCAAATACGGTCGATCCGCTTCCTGACATCAGTGCTCCGTCAAAGCCAAATTCCAATAATTCCTGTTTCAGACGGGCAATCTGCGGAACCAGCTCAAATGCGCTTTGCTCCAACGAATTTCCCAATTCCTTCAATAGCCCTGGATAATCCTCCTTTAAAAGAGCCTGTTTCATGGCAAACACATCCGGATGACTGCATTTAGAAAAATCCAGCTGTTCAAATGCCATCCGTGTTGAAACCCCTCGATAGGGCTTGAGTAAAAAAACAGTAAAATCGCTGCTGAAATCAAAATATTCCAGATTTTCTCCAATGCCCGTGACCACGGCCGGACGGCTATGAATACAAAAAGGCACATCCGCACCAACTTTTTTTGCCAGCTCGTTCATCTTTTCTTCGCTAATTTCCAGCTTTAAAAGACGCTGGACCATCCGCATGGCTGCCGCGCCATCAGCACTGCCCCCAGCCAGTCCGGCTTGTGTAGGAATATGTTTTTTCAGATGAATCGAAAAATTTTCCTGAAAGCCAAATTCGCGCCGCATGACCTCGATTGCCTTGATGATCGTGTTTTTCTCATCGACCGGCAAATAAACGGCATTGGACTGCAAGCTCATTTTTGAAGCCAGATTCATTTCCAGCACATCATAAAAATCAATCGGCACCATGATCATGTTCAGCTCATGATAGCCGTCTTCCCTTCTTCGAACTACATCCAGGCAAAGATTGATTTTAGCATACGCTCTTTCTTTCATACCATACCTCACTTAAGCGAATAAAGGTTTCCAGCTCAAGATTTTCAGCCCGCTCCGTCGGATCGATTCCCGCCTCTTGCAGGATCCGCTGAACCTCTTGTTGGTTGGGAAGATACTCCCGCAGATTGTTGTAAATCGTTTTTCTGCGCTGCTTAAAGCAAGCCTTCACGATTTCAAAGAAAAGCTGTTCATCCAAAACCGCTGGTTTTTGCTTTCGTTTAACAAACTGAACGACCGAGGAATCCACATTGGGCTTGGGATTGAACACCGTTCTTGGAACCTTCATGATCGTTTTAACCTCATAACCATATTGAACCAGCACGCTGAGCGCATTGTAATCTTTAGTAGACACACGGGCGGCCATCCTGTCTCCAACTTCTTTTTGCATCATGACCGTGATTACTGAAATTTCCGCTTCGCTTTCAAAAATTTTAAACAGCAAAGGCGTCGTAATATAATAAGGAAGATTAGCGCATAGCACCACCTGTTCTGCCTCTTGTTTCAAATCGGCAACCACCTCGGGCAGATCCGCCTTTAAAAAATCCTGATGTCGAATTTCCACGTTGGAATACTCCTGCAAGGACCAAGCCAAAACCTCCGGAAGCCGATCATCAATTTCAAAAGCCACGACCTTTTTGGCCAACAAGGCCAATTGCTCTGTCAAGGCGCCAATGCCCGGCCCGATTTCAATCACTGCCTGGCCTTGACAACGGGAGGATTCCGCAATTCGTCTAACCACCGAAGGATCGGTAATAAAGTTCTGCCCCAAGGATTTCCTTGCATATAAGTGAAACCGTTCCAGAATTTCCTTTGTTCTTAAGCTTGTCGCAATCGGTTTATTCATCATTTTTCCTCAATACTTCCTTGATCTGTGCTGCCGTAATTTCCAGCATGTTCAACCGTTTAAAACAGGTTTTAGCATTGGCCTCTCCCAAATGAAAATGATGGGTGATCTGCATTCGTTTCTTTTTGCTGTCACTTTGTCCGCTGAGCCCCAGTTCAAGAAATTCGCTCCAGCTCAGCGATTCCGCTTTGTCCTTTTCAAAGGTGACGCAATGCTGCAGCGCTTCCCGCAAGCTCTCTGCACTGGCATGTTCGATCCCGACCTTCCCTTTTCCTCGGGCATCCTTGCTGGCCAAAAAGGCATTCTTGCATCCATCGACAGCCTGATTGACCTTGGTACGGATCTGATCGCCTGGCGTATCAGGATCGGTAAACACGATCACCCCACGAGTCTTCTGAGCCCTTCGGATCAGATCGATCGTCTGATGAGACAGATGTGTTCCGCTGGTTTCGATCGTATACGCCTCCACCGCTTTCAAAAGATTCAACGTATCATTTTTTCCCTCTACAACGATGGCCTCTTTAATTTTCATGCTCTCTCTCCTTGCAGTTTCTTATTATAGCGCAAAATTTTCAGATTGCCTATTTGTTTTAGCCTGCGTTTTGATGTTCCCCTCTTTCCCTCTAAAATCAACAGCCTTTTCGTTTACGGTCTCCATGTTCTTCGCCCTACGAGATACAGAAGCAGCCCGAAGAGCAGGAAAAATCCTTCCACGATCCAATAAAAAGGCTGATGAAAAGGGGTGCTATCGATCATCATCAAAGCAACAGAAACCGGCAGCGTAATCAGAAAAACGGAAAGAAAGGTCGGATTGACCTGATCATTTCTTTTAGCAATCCACATGCCCATTCCCAAACAGTAGATCTGATGAATCAAAAAGACGATCATCGCAATCAAAAACGGCAAATCGATCGGACTCAAAAAACCCTTAAATAAAATTGGCAAAAGATAAATGCCAATTACCAGCGCAAATCCCTGTAATAGAAATAGAACGATTTTTCGCTCCAATGAAGCAACAATTCGCCTATTCGAAACAGGAAGCAAATTCAGCACGGTTTGCTGATGATACAAGGCAAACAATGAAAGCAGCCGTTCAGTCAATATCAGTTGGAGCCAGTACAGCAAGATTGCTGTTTGACCCTCTTCAAGCGCACGGAGCACAAGCCCTACAGCACTGAAAACAAGGCTGCTGCGTATAATAAAGCCAAATCCTTTTTTGTGCAGCTCTTGTTCTGCTGTCTTTGCCAGCTCGTAAATCACCTCTTCTTGCGAGCCTTGAAAAGAACCTGAAACCTTCCATGTTTGCACCAGTCCTATCACTACAACAGCAATTCCTTCTACCATCAAAAAAACAAGACTCAAGCTCATCCAATTTCGTGTCGCTAAAATCCCGATTCCCAAGAACACCAAGAAATAGCTTCGCTGCAAAAGCCAGGTCTCTTTGAAATCTTCCCGATTCTTTTGAATTTTCAACAGAAACGCTAAAGTGATCCCATGGGGAATCATGCCAGCTAAGATTTTTCCTAGCACATTCTCTTGACCCGCTGCCATCATCAAAAACGGGAACAGTCCTAACAGGATCTTCCAGAAAAAACGAAACCAGATCATGTTCATCCATTGACGGCTCGTTAGCGGAAGCATATCCAGTCCATCCGCACCTGTCTTTTTGATCCAGCCCAAAATGTCCCTGCTCAGCAGCTGAAAAACAAGCCAAGGATACGCCCCCAAAAAAATTCCTGCAACCATGCCTGAGGGAGAAAACCAATACACCAAAGCAAAACATAGCAAAACCACGACAGTTTCAGTTTTTTCCTGTTGAAACCAATATTGACGCCATCGCCGCCAATTTTCCATCCTCTTCCCTCCCTTTTAACAAGAAAGTCTTCTTTATCAGTCCTTTTGACTTTCCTGATTTAAATTGATCATGATCTCTTCAATGCTCATCTGCTGAAATGAAGCCTCCTCCACGTCAAGAAACCGACGGCTCTGGGTGCACATTCCTTCCACCATTCCTTCTTTCCATGCTTGTTTTGAGCGATTTCGAATCGAAGAAAGCAGTTCTTTACAGGCTTTTTTCCTTGGGATCCGAATAAACTGATAGTTTTCAATCAATTCTTCTTTGGAATGCATGAAAATAACTTTTCCCTCTTTTAAAAACAAGATGTAATCAGCAATGCGGTCCAGATCCTCCGTAATATGTGTTGAAAATAAAATCGTGTGGTTTTCCTGCTGCATGTATTCATACAGCAGATCCAAAACCTTTCGCCGTGCTACCGGATCCAAATGAGCCATCGGTTCATCCAGAATCAGCAGCTGTGGCTGCGTGGCTAGCGCAAAAGCAAGCGACATCTTAGCCTTGGTTCCCTCAGAACAGACCTGTGCTGATTTTCTTGGATTTACATCCAGCCGCCGAAGCAGATCATCATAAAGTGCTTCCTCATAGCGGCTATATAGCACGCCCAGCTTTTTTCCAATCTCTTTAGCAGAATAATGCGACGGAAAAAGAAAATTTTCTCCCACAAAACCTATTTGATCCTTGATCGTAATTCCTTCTTTTTCCATCATCTTTCCCAAGATCGTGATCTCTTGGATCGCCTCGCGGTGAAGATTCAAAATGGACCGGATCAGCGTTGTTTTCCCTGCCCCATTTTGGCCGATCAATCCGGTCACATATCCTTTAGGAATGCTGAGATTTCTGATTTGAAGGCCAAAGCCATCAAAGCTGATGAAAAGCCGTTTGATTTCAATTGCCGATGACATCGCTCATTCCTCCTTTTGATCTAAGATCTTCCTTAAGATTTCCTCGATCTGATCCTTCTTTAATCCGCGTTGTCTTGCTGATAGGATCAATGTCTCTAGGTTTCTTTTAAATTCGATTTCCAGCTGTTGTTCAAGCTGATGCAAAGGAAACGATCGGATAAAACACCCTTTTCCTGGGATCGTCTGAATGATCCCTTCTTGTTCCAGATCATCATATGCCCGCTTCACCGTGATGATCGCAACATTCAGTTGCCGGGCCAGACTTCGAATCGAAGGAAGCTGATCTGAAGGCTTCAGTTTGCCTTGATAGACCTGATCCTTGATCTGATTTTCGATCTGAAGATAGTTTGGCTCCTTGCTGGACCGGTCCAAAAACAACTCCATAGCTTCCCTCCTCACTGTTATTGTCTTATAGATACAGTTTCCTGTCAACTGTATCTATACAATAGACACAATAATTCTAAAAAAAATTCGGGTAAAACCGAATTTTTTTTCAATTCACCCGGCAGATCCGCTGCCCTTGACTGTTTCTGGTCCAACGGGCAAACCCAACGATCTCGACATGGACCCCCGAACGCTTGCCATTATAAACAGTGGAATTTTTTTCCGACCCGATAAACAGATCGATCGTTGTTCCTTTGACTGCTCCGCCTCGGTCTACCACCAGCGCCTGAAATGGTTCCCCTGGAGTAAGGCCTTTGCCAGACCAGCGATGGTTAGAAATCTCAACAATGGTGCACATCGGCAAAGCCGAATCAGCTGCAATCAAATAATAGCCATCATAGGTAATGCCCTCTTTCCAGGTTCCATCTGATTGTCTCACTGAAGTCGTGCTCAGCTGGATCCCGGAGGAAGTTCCGCCAAACCCATCGTCTTCTCCACCGCAGCCAGCACAATCCACCCCATAGTTGGTCGTTTTTTTCGATGTAAAATAAGCGCCTTCGGTTACCAGAGAGCCATAGCTATAGACTTTAGGAGTTGACTCCTCGATCCAGGTAGAATATGGGACCAAAATCCGTGAAAGCATTTCTCCCTGAGCATTGTAGGTGGTTTCATACGTCTCGTACTGAACCTCTGGAGTCCCCTCATCAGTCAACCCGATCAGCCAGGAAACGCCGCCCTCTGGATAAACCCCCGGATCGACGATTTTGGTTTCCGGCAGCGAAAGCACCGTTTCTACTATTTCCTGCTCTGTTCGATAAGGTAAAACCGGATCGGTTTCAGCACGGATGTAAGAGTATGATTGAAGAACAGTTTCTACTTTTTCCAGGTCTGGGCTGATGATGACCATCGCGGTCGAAAAAAGTCCGACGCTTCCTAGAAAAAGGCAATACAAGATCCTTTTCATGTTTCCTCCTACTTTGAACCAGCCAAGTATATCACGAAAACCGCAGACTGTCTAATTTCTCCTTGGAAACAGGCGATCATAGTTCTCTAGAACCGCCTTCTGCAATGTCTCCTCGCTGATTTGCCGCAGCTCAGCAATTTTTTTTGCGGTCAAGACCACGTGCATCGGCTCATTACGCTGTCCCCGATAAGGATGAGGGGTCAGGTAAGGACAATCGGTTTCGATCAGCAGGGAATTTAACGGCACACTGACCGCTACCTCTTGCGGCACTTTTGCGTTTTTAAAGGTCACAGGGCCCCCCAAACTGATCAGATACCCCAGCTTAATAAATTCCCGGGCCATTTCCGCACTGGAGCTAAAACAATGCAGGATCCCGCCGCATTGAGCCGGATGCTGCTTCATCAGCTCGTAAGTTTGCCCAATCGCATCTCGAGAGTGAACCAGAATGGGTTTTTTCACCTGATTGGCCAGTTCGATCTGGCGTATAAACGCCTCACGCTGCAGCTGTACGGTTTCCGGATTCCAGTGCAGATCCAATCCGATTTCTCCGACTGCAGCGACAGTTGGATTATGGACCAACGCTTCCAGTTTATGCCAGTCTTTTTCAGAATATGTCTGAACATCGCTGGGATGAAAACCTACAGCAACATCCAGCATCGCATCCTGGCTTGCCCGTTCGATGGCCTTTTCTGCTTCTTCCAAGGTACAGCAAACGATCATGATCCTAACCAGGCCGGCTTCTTTGGCCCGCTCGATCACGGCCTCACGATCTTCGAATTCTTCACTAAACAAATGTGCATGACTGTCTACCCAGGTTTTCATTTTTTCCTCACTTTCCTAAACAGAAGCGACTGAACATCGCATCCAACAGATCCTCACGGCTGGTTTCTCCTAAAATTTCCTTGAGCGCATGATAACTGTTTTGAAAATCGATCGTAACCAGATCCAGCTCTATATTTTCCTGCAGCTCCTGGATGGCCTGATCCATGGAATCGAGGGCCTTTTGTACTAATCCGATCTGCCGATCATTTCCAAGTACCGTTTGGGCTGCGGTATCATGGTGCAGCTGATAACGACGGTTGATTTCCTCGATCAGCGGCTCGATCTGCTGATTCATCGCACTAATCAAAAGGCCCTGCTGAAACTGCAAAGGAAGATCCTGTTTATTAGTCAAAAGGATGCGATTGCGTCCTTCAGTCAGTCTCAATAGTGCTTGATCCTGTTCGTCCAGCGGCTGACTGCCATCCAGCAGGATCAAAATCAGCTCCGCTTCCTCTAGCATTTTCAGACTTTTTTCAATGCCAATTTTTTCTACCCGGTCTTCGGTATCATGAATCCCTGCCGTATCAATCAAATGCAGGGTGACATTTTCCAGTCGGACCGTTCCTTCAACCAGATCCCGTGTCGTTCCTGCAACTTCCGTAACAATGGCTTTATCCTCTTCCAGCAACGCATTGAGCAGACTGCTTTTTCCCACATTCGGTTTTCCAAGGATCACCGTTTTTACACCCTTCTTCATGATCCTGCCGCTTTCTGCCTTTCTTAAAATTTCAGTCATCCTTTTCTTCAAGTTCTCAGCCTGCGGCAAGACCACTTCCTGACTCAGCTGTTCGACATCCTCATATTCCGGGTAGTCAATGTTGACCTCAATATGCGCAATCAGCTCCACCAGATCCTCGATCAAAGGTTCGATCAGCCGGCGAACGCTGCCCTTGATCCCATGAACGGCCAATTCCGCCGCCTGATCGCTGTCCGCCTCAATCATTTCCATCACCGATTCCGCCTGGGTCAAATCAATCCGGCCATTTAAAAACGCCCGCTGAGTGAACTCTCCAGGACGAGCCAGACGAGCCCCTGCGCCAAGGCACAGGCTCAAGATCTTTCGTGTAATGAAGACGCCTCCATGAGAATTGATCTCTACAACATCCTCCCCGGTAAATGAATGCGGCGCCTTGAACAGGCTGACCAGCACTTCATCCACCTCCTTGCCGCTGCGAGGATCACAAATCATGCCATAGTGGATCGTATTCGGCTGAAAACTGCTTAAATTCCGGCTAAACAGCCGATTGACGATCTCAACGGCTTCCTTCCCGCTAAGGCGGATGATCGAAACCGCACCTTCACTTAATGCGGTACTAATCGCCGCAATCGTATCATTCCACATATTCTCACTTCCTGCAGGTATTGTATCACACTTTCATCAAAGAAAAGGAACATTCCCCCAGAATGTTCCCACAAAGGTCCATGCGATCCTTTTTTTGATCAGATCGCTTTTTACTTTTGGACGTCCTTTTTTCTTTTTTTGAAAGCACGCAGCCATTCCTTCACTTTGGGAGCCATCTGCATCCACACTGCATAATGAGCCGGTTTCAGCACCAGATGAAATTCCCCGGGAAATTCATAGTAATCTCCACTAAAGCGCTTTTTAAAATCATGGATACCAATATGCTCCGATTGCGGCGTTGGATTTCCAATCGTACCAAAAAAATCTACAAACTCAAAACCTTTTTTTAAATCATCTCGAATCTCAAACTGCTTGATCGCATAATTCGCGCCCACTTCCCTTAACAAGGCACGATTGCCTCCATAAACCAGCCAGGCCCGATGCCGTGTATTGATCGTGATCCCAGAAGACAGTGCCAGGCCTTCCGGATATTCTTGAATAAAGGCTTCCGCTTTTTTTCGGTCCTTTGCCAGCTTTTCCTCTTGAATTTCAATTTGTTTGATCCGATTGAAAGAACGGGTATCCTGTGGAGCCGTTTCCAGTTTCGTACGGCATTTCTTTTTTTCTTCGCTTAGTTCTTCCTGTTTACGATCCATTGCGGCCAAGTGGGCCTGCCCTGAATACGTTGCACTGTAACAGGTCGCCATGCCCTGAGCACTGAAACAACGATACACCGTTTCATAATAATCTTTATTGCGCTCAACAAAATGATTGCGCTCAGCCGTATCCTGCATGATCGCATAAAAAAGATCCACATTATTTTCCTTTTGACAATGAATTCCGATCCGATTGGCATTGTTCGTTGAGGCACGAACGATTTTGGAATAATTCGCAAACAGGGCTTCCTCTGAACGGTCCAGCTTCAGCCGAAAAGTAAATCGCGGCTGTGTCCGATCAAAGCTCAAATTAAAGCCTTGATGCTGATACCCCAGGGCACTCAGCTGATCCACGATAGCCAGATGTTCTTCGATTAGCTCCTCCTTCGCATTATAAACCCGATACGGATAATCCGGATCGATCTGAATATAACAGACATTCTTCTTCCGGCAGTATTCTTTCATTCCTTCGGTAAACAGCTTAACCAGCCGCTGATTATCAAAATCGATCACATAGCCGCGCGGAGCATAACAGATTTTGGAACGCAGAACCGGAATTGTTCGAAACAAAAGCAGGCTGCTGGCCTTCAGCACGCCATCCTCCAACAATCCGACCGTCGAAGAAGTCCAGCCGCTGGATTCTTTGACCTTGGCCCACAAGGAACACTGCATAAAATGCTCCTTAGGATGCTGCTGCATGAATTCATCATGCTGCTGCGGCGAAATTTCCATAAATTGGATCATGTTATTCCTTCTTCCTCTTCTTAGTTTTTTCCCTTCCCTTTGAATTATCCTCATCAGGAAAGAAAAGACTGCCCATGGCAGTCTCAATCTTCTTCAATGCACCCCAGAATTTCCAAGATCCGATTCAGATCCTTGGTATCCGTGTACGCAATAGAAATGGAATGCGCCTCGACCTTGACCTTCGTCTGCAGTTTATTCTGCATGATTTCCTCAACATAAACCAGGTTGTGATCCTTGACTTTTTCTTCCTTGACCTTGACCGGTTTCAGCTTAGCCTCTTTGACCAGTTTTTCTACCGCTCTTACCGATAAGCCCTCATCCACGATCCGATTGGCAATATCATACGCCAGTCCTTCATCCTCCAGGGTAATCAAAGGCCGCACATGTCCCATCGACAGCCGATTTTCACTCACCAGCTGCTGAATCGATCTTGGCAGTTTCAAAAGCCGCAGACTGTTGGCAATTGTTTCTCGGCTTTTGCCCACGCGCTGGGCCAGCCGTTCCTGGGTATACCCCATGCGTTCCATCAGCCGCTGATAAGCCTGCGCTTCTTCGATAGCATTCAGATCCTCACGCTGAATATTCTCAAGCAGCGAGATCTCCATCATCTGCTCCTCGGTAAAATCCAGAACGATTGCCGGAATCGTTTTCAGCTTTGCAACCTTGCTGGCACGCCAGCGCCGTTCCCCAGCAATCAGCTCATAACCCTGCAGGCTTTTTCGAACCAAGATCGGAGTGAACACTCCATGCTCCCGAATCGACTGAGCCAGCTCCTCAATCTTTGCCTCATCGAATGTTTTACGCGGCTGGTATGGATTCGGCCGAATTTCTTTCAGATCGATCTCAGTCTGTGACTGACCATGATCGCTGCCGCCATTTTGAATATCCTCCAGTACCTTTTCCACATCTTCGCCAAAAATCGCATCCAATCCTTTTCCCAGTCTTTTGCTCATACGCGTTTTTTCTCCTTATTGGTATAGGTGATGACTTCTTTCGCTAAAGCCGCATACGCTTTGGCTCCCTCTGAGCGAACATCATATTCAAAGATCGACTGTCCACGTGACGGTGCTTCGGATAATTTGATATTTCGCGGAATAAAGCTTTTATAAACCCGTTCCTTAAAATATTTCCGAACATCCTGCTGAACTTCGACCGACAGCTTGGTCCGCGCATCAAACATGGTCAAAAGGACGCCCTCGATGACCAGCTTCTCATTAAACAACCGCTGAACAAGACGGATCGTAGAAAGCAGCTGGGTCAGCCCTTCCAAAGCATAATATTCACATTGGACCGGGATCAGAACAGAATCCGCAGCCGTTAAGGCATTCGTATTTAATAATCCCAATGAAGGCGGGCAATCAATCAAAATGAAATCATATTGTTCTTTGACCGGATCCAGTTTATTTTTCAGCATTTTTTCCCGGCCCACTTTAAAATTCACCATTTCCAAATCCGCTCCTGCCAGATCCACCGTCGCCGGAAGCAGATCCAGTGGAGGAATCTTCAGCGATTTCACGGCCTCCTGAACCGTTGTTTCCGACATCAGCACATCATACACACTGGCCGGATAATCATGATCCTCTCCGGTAATTCCCTGTGAAGAATTTCCCTGCGGATCAAAATCAACCAGCAGGACCTTTTTCCCCAGATAAGCCAGTCCCGCTGCCAAATTAATACTGGTCGTTGTTTTTCCTACGCCGCCCTTCTGATTGGCAATCGCAATAATTTTTCCCATTTTATCCACATCCTATCGTTTCGGAAACTTGATGATCATGCGAACATCCTCTTCGGTTTCACATTCCTCTACTTCGACTTCCATACCCGTGTCCTTTACCAGCTTCACCGCCTGGTAAATCGTATTAAACGCAATCCGAACATGCCGGACAATCCCCTTATTCTGCGGTTTCGGCTCATTTCTTTTTTCCTGCTTCGTTAGACGGTCAATATACCGCTCGCTTTCAGAGACGTTCCATCCCTTTTTGACAATCTGATCATAGACTTTGACCTGATCCTCTTTTTTAACAGACAAGATCGCGCGGGCATGACGCTCGGTAATCTTTCTTTCCCGTACTCCCTCCTGGATCACTTCGGGAAGATTTAAAAGACGGATCTTATTCGCAATCGTCGACTGCGATTTTCCCATCCGTTTGGCCAGCTCTTCCTGAGTGCAGCTTGCCTGACGCATGATTTCTACATAGGCTTTGGCCTCTTCCACCGCACTTAAATTCTCACGCTGAATATTTTCCACCAAGGCCATTTGCGCCGTTTCCAGCTCATCCGCACTCATGACTACACAGGGAACTTCATAATAACCGATTTTCTTACAAGCCCGAAAACGCCGTTCCCCGGCAATGATCTCATATCCTTCGTTAATTTTCCTTACTGTAATTGGCTGGATCAATCCATGTTCCCGAATGGACTCAGCCAGCTCATCCAGACTTTCTTCATTAAACTCTACCCGCGGCTGATAGCGATTGGTTTCGATCTGCCAAACGGGAATATTTAAAATCTCACGCATTTCTCTTCTCCTTATTCAATAATGGACTTTTTTTGATTCGTCCATACGGTCTCGGATAGGTTTTCTCCGTATTCCGCACTTTCTGATAATACAGATTGACTCGAAGCGATCCGTCTTCCAGATCTACCTGTTCCTGTTTTTTTAAGACACAGCCCAGTGTTTTGATCGCAAAATCAGCTTCTTTTGCCTCGCTTTGTCCTTGTGATCCTTTCATTGCCAAAAAAAGACCGTTTTTCTTCACCAGTGGGATACACAGCTCCGCCAGCACTGGAAGATGAGCGACCGCTCGAGCGGTAACGATATCAAAGCATTCTCGATTTTCTTTTGCATAGTCCTCCGCTCTTTCATGATAACAGCAGATCTTGTTGAGCCCTAATTCCGTAATGACTGCATTTAAAAAAGTAATCCGTTTCCCCAAAGGCTCTAAAATCGTTACTTCCAGATCTGGATACGCAATTTTCAGCGGAATCGACGGAAAGCCCGCTCCCGCTCCAACATCGCACAAAGAACCATGAAACAAAACCGAAAAGGAAGGCAGCAAGGAATCATAAAAATGCTTATTCAGCACTTCCTCTAATTCCGTGATCCCGGTCAAATTCATTTTTTCATTCCACTCTTTCAGCATGGCTGCATAAACAAGAAACTGCTCCAGCTGTTTTTCTGTCAGAGTCAGGCCATGAGCAGCACATCGTTTTTTAAAATCTTCCACTTTCATAGACCATCCTCCGCGTGTAATCTATTATAGCAAATTCCCTTTCTGTTCTAAAGCACTTTCTCCTTGAAAAAAATGAAAAGAAGGTTCCCCTTCTTTTCGATGTTCTTCAGATCTATTGGATAAAATCACCGATTTCCCTCGGCAAGCTTTCTATCACTTTTTCTTTTCTGCAGCTCGATTCCAATCCATCAGCCAGAGCCAGGCCTGCTGAGCAGAGTCAAAATGCTTATTTTCTAAAGTCAGATAGACTGCTGCCTTTTCCCATTGCTCCAGGCTAAATTCATCAATTCGATTTCTCAGCTGAAAAACGGCAGATCTCCAGTTCTCATGGCATCGAAGATCTGATAAATATTCCAGTTTTCCTGCTTTGGCCAGGGCGTCCAGTAAATCCTGTTCCATTTTTTTCATTCCCTTCCCTTTTATAAATTACTCCTATTATAAAAGGATGGTAATAAAAATTCCAGAGATTTACCTGTTTCAAAACATCAGAGATCCTTAATTTAACAATTCAACAACGCTCTCGATTTCCTGATTGACCTTATGGGTATTCTCCGCCTCCGGATAGAAGATCGAATAATAGCTATACAAAGCAAACCCACGGTACTGAAGAGCCTGACGAGCTTCCTGGATTTGTCGGCTCAAGATATACTGATCCGTGATCCATTCCTCACGGCCTGATTTCGCATAATTATCCACAGTGTTGATTTTATAAGCCGCTAACCCCACAACCAAATCGACGTCCGTTCCTTCTACTAAGGATTCCCAC
The DNA here is from genome assembly GCA_944327135.1 of uncultured Erysipelotrichaceae bacterium. Classification (GTDB taxonomy): domain Bacteria; phylum Bacillota_I; class Bacilli_A; order Erysipelotrichales; family Erysipelotrichaceae; genus CALVGQ01. The sequence continues at coordinate 45,027 of CALVGQ010000107.1, forward strand.
TGTCTTAGACAATCATCAAAGGGAAGCGTTTCGTGCTCATAGCCAAAATAAATCTGAGGAATTACCATATCGATCCAGCCGTTTTTTATCCAGGCCGCAACATCGCCATAGATGCTTTCTGTCGTATATTGAATGTTGCCCGCCGGACTAATCGTAAATTCACAGTTTTTGTCTGTTTTTCGAATTGCCTGGGAAATTGCTTCCACCATCCGGTTTACATTGTCCTTACGAAATTCTGCCAAGCTCTTTGATCCTGCCATTGCCGCATATTCTGGAGCATCAAAGCTTTCATTCACCCCATCCGGATAAAAATAATCATCCATATGAATCGCGTCGATTTCGTATTGACTGACCAGTTCCTGGACCAGTGCACTGACTGTCTCACAAACTTCCAGATAGGCCGGATTCAAATACCAGCGGTCTTTAAAATAAACAATGGCACGATGATTTTCCTGGATCCATTGACGCTGAAGGCTGGACTCAGGAACCGTTTCCATCTGTTCCTGGGTAAAAGAACGCAGCGGGTTGATCCAGGCTTCTACCCGGAATCCGGCCGCCTTGGCTTTTTCTACCAGGATTCCAAATGGATCAAAAGCCAACGGCTCACCAATCGTGCCCGAAATGTATTGAGCGCTTGGATAGACCTCAGAAGGAAAATAAGCATCCGTAAATGCTGAAGCATGCACATAGATCGTATTCAGTTTCAACGATTGAAGATTCTCGATCATCCTATCCACCTGGCTTCGATATTCTTCTTCGCTTTTCCCCCATAAGATCTGCGTATAGTCAATATAACTGATCCAGGTGGCCCTGATTTCTTCCTGATCAAATCGTCTTCCTTTTAAATTACAGCCGACAACGATCAGCGTTGCTGCCAAAAGAAGCAAAAGGATTCTTTTTATTTTCATAACCTCACCTGTATAGTCTATTCCTTCCTGATAAAAACCATTCAGAACAAAGGGAAGTTCGAAAACTTCCCTTATTCCTCTGTAATGATGCGGGTAATGAATTCGCTGTGCGGCAGCGTTTCACACCACTGGCAGAATACTCGCCACTCTGGAAGACGATGGTTTTTCCGTTGGGCATAAATCGTCTTCAGCTGCCGGTAATTGGTCGTCATCCGGGCCGTCAGACGAAAGCCGGCGGGGTTGGAATACAGAATCTCCAGATAACGCCGGCGCAGTTCTTCTTTCTGCGCTTCTGTGGAATCAGTCTTGGATTTTTCCAGCAGCTGATTGTACTGCGCCACCTTCTCCTTCATGATCGCAACCATCCGTGCATCGACATATTCAATATACGCTTCATCCAAATTAAATCGGGTAATCCGATGCATCGTAGACTGTGAGCTGACAAAATCCAGAAAATGATATCGTTCTGCCTCTACCCAGGCTTTATTGGTAAAAGTCAAATCAAACTGCACAACAATTCCATTAAGAAAATTATCGTGCCCTTCCCCCACTGGGCAGGTGGCCAGCTTCACGGTGCTCTTTGCGAAATCGGTGGTCAGGGTGCTGAGTTCTACAGCCATCGGAAACTTGCTTCCACGGATGCTTTCATCAAAACCATAAACTTCGACACGCTGGATAATATCACTGATCTTCATTCTTTTTTTCCTCCCTTTTGAGCTGTTCAAGTGCCATCGCTAAAACCGCAATGTCCGCCGGATTGACCCCGGAAATTCGTGAGGCCTGGCCTAACGTTTCCGGACGGATCGCCATCAACTTCTGTCTTCCTTCTAACGACAGATGCTGGATTTTCTGATAATCAAGATCAGCCGGAATCCGATTTTGTTCCATATGCTGCAGCTTGGCTGCTTCTTTTTTCGCTTTTTCTATATAGCCCTCATACTTGCACTCAATCTCGATCTGCCGGCCAATCGACGGATCGATCGAAAAATCAACATACGGCTGCATCCAGGCCCAGCTGATATGCGGTCTGCGCAAAAGATCATAAGCACTGATCGCCTCTTCCAATGGTGAATATTCCAGCTCCTTCAGCGCCTCGCTGATCTGAGATTTCTTGGTAAAACGAGTAGCCTTCAGCTGATTTTTTGCCTGTTCCATCGCTGCCAGTTTTTTTCGCAGCAAAGCGGCCCTTTGATCATGGATCAAGCCAAGCGCCTCCGCTTTCAAGGTCAGCCGCTGATCGGCGTTATCATGACGCAGCAGCAATCGAAACTCTGCCCGGGAGGTCAACAGACGATACGGCTCCTGGGTTCCTTTGGTCACCAGATCATCGATCATGACCCCGATATAGGCTTCATCTCTTCGAAGGATCAATGGTTCCTTTTTTTCAAGCTTTAAAACGGCGTTGATTCCTGCCATTAATCCCTGTCCGGCTGCCTCTTCATATCCGCTGGTTCCATTAATCTGACCCGCCGTAAATAAATTTTCTATTACTTTCGATTCCAGCGAAGGCTTTAGCTGAAGCGGATCGACCGCATCATACTCGATTGCGTAAGCATATTTTTTTATCACCGCCTGACTTAAACCAGGCAAAGAATGGATCATCTTTTCCTGAACATCATAAGGCATGGAAGTTGAAAATCCCTGGATATAGGTCGTATCCAAGCTGCGGCTTTCCGGCTCCAGAAATATCTGATGCCGTTCTTTATCCGCAAACCGGACGAGCTTATCCTCAATGGACGGACAATACCGCGGTCCAACTCCCTTGACAACCCCGGAGTACATGCTGGATCGATTCAGATTCTCCCGAATGATCTGATGAGTTTGCGGTGTCGTATAGGTCAAATAACAAAGCGCCTGCTGTTCTGGGGGCAAAATCGATTTTGTCAAGCTGCTGAAACAAACGAAAAAATCACTTCCCGGCTGAGGTTCAGCAGCACTGAAATCAATCGAAGAAGTCAATACCCGAGCTGGAGTTCCCGTTTTTAATCGAAAGGTTCGGATTCCCTTGGCCCGCAAGGATTCCGAAAGTAAATTGGTGGTCGGCTCTTGATCTGGACCGCTGGATGTTACCTCAGCACTGACCATCACGGTGGAAGAAAGATAGGTCCCCGTGGTCAAAATGACGATAGAGGCCTGCAAAACGGTTCCATCCGCACAGGTAACGCCCGTTGCCCGACCTTGTTCTGTATTCAGCTGAATGACTTGTTTTTCCAATAAAGTCAGATCTTCCTGCTGTTCAATGATCTCCCGCATTTTTTGAGAATAAGCCAGTTTATCGGACTGAACCCGCAGCGACTGAACACCGGGGCCTTTCGCGGTATTGAGCATCTTAAATTGCAGCGCAGTCTGATCTGCCGTGATTCCCATCTGTCCGCCCAGCGCATCGATTTCCCGCACCACGATGCCTTTGGCTGGACCTCCAACCGAAGGATTGCACGGCATTTTCGCAATCGAAGACCTATTCAGTGTCACTAAAGCAGTTCGATGATGACAGCGTGCAGCGATCAGCGCCGCTTCCACTCCGGCATGACCGGCTCCAACCACAAGAATTTCATAGTTTTCCACAGTTGCCACGATCCTTTTCCTTCTTTCAGATTCCCTGTTATCATACCACAGAATGATTAAACCAGAAAGAAAAAGCATGATCCTGCTTTTTCTTCTCCATCGTTTTAAATTCTGCGAGATTCGCCGAACCTCATTCCTAGTTTAAAGAATGAATATATTGTTATCCAATCAGCCCTGATTCAACATTGCTGAAAGCTCACTGACCTCTTCATCACTTAAAAAACAGATCCGGATCTGAATCTGATACTGACATTCCTGCTGAAGCATCTGTCTCATCAAAAAGGCATGTCCAATCAGCGCCTGCGTTTTCATATCCAGCGTATTGCCAGAGACAGCAGGAAAATACAAGGTACATCTTCCTTTTTCATAGCTGTATCCTTCTACTCTTGTTCCCCTGATCAAACGGATTCGTGAATCACGCTGTTGATTTTCCTGGAGCCATTTGCGAGCTTTTCGTTTTTCCCAATCTGTCAGGTCGAAAGGAAGACGCTTGCGAATCGAAGAGATCATATGACGTATTTCTTCTTCTTCAAAAAAATCTTCCCGCTCTGCCTCATCATTCACCGCCAGGGACCAGGCATCCATTCCCGTCTTCGCAGCCTGGCTTAACAACCGGGAAACGACCTGAGGATCTTCTTTATCCAGATACAAATAGCTTTCCAGACGATTGGAAATGTGGATGCCAATTTCGCTCAGATAAACCGGGGCTTGAAAAAAAACGACTCCCGTCAGATAAAGACTGTTAATTTTTGAAGGGATTTTTTTACGATCTTTACATACCCGCTGGATTGCTTCGCTCAATTCTTCTTCTGTACGATAACCATTTTCTGTTCCATAAGTATTCCACATCTGACGCAGTGTCATGGTCTGGATCTTTTTAAGGTGACCATAGCCAAGAATTCCTTTTTCCCGAGTTTGCGGATGCTCCGTTCCCTTAACCAAAAAAAACAGAGTATCGCCTTCATGAAAATCCGTAAACTTTTTTGCCGTTCCCGGGCGCCAGAAGTTCATCGTCCGACTCCCATTCAAACGATGAAATTCAATCATATTTTTATCGGTAACATAGGCAATCGAGGCCATGCATTCACCCCCTCTTTATAATGATTATAGCATTTTTTCACAACTGAAGCACTCTTTCTTTAAATAGAAAACAGCGATCATATTGACCGCTGTTTAAAACAATCCATAGGTTTTTCCTTTTTCATCGATTCCCATATTGAGCGCCGCTGGTTTTTTTGGCAATCCCGGCATGGTCATGATATTTCCGGTCATGACGACGATAAATCCGGCTCCCAACGAAATTCTTAATTCACTGACATGAATATCAAAATTTTCAGGACGGCCTACGCGCTTTCCATCATCAGTCAACGAATTCGGGGTCTTTGCCATGCATACCGGAAGCCGATCCCAGCCCATTGCTGTATATTGCTGAAGCTGGTGTTCCGCATATTCACTAAAAATGACTTGATTGCCGCCATAAATTTTCCGAGTAATGATTTCGATCTTCTCACGAATAGGCAAATTCAATTCATATAACGGAGTATAATTGGACTCCTGATTGCACAATTCAATCACCGCTTGTGCTAATTCTTCGGCTCCGGCTCCGCCATTAGCCCAGGCATCTGACAAAACGACCCGATGTCCATGTTCTTTGCACCAGTTCATCAAAGCCTGTACCTCATTTGGAGTATCCTTTGCAAATTTGTTGATAGCGACTACATAAGGAACCTTAAATTTACGAATGGAATCAATATGCTTTTCCAGATTTTTAACTCCATCCATCAAAGCGTTCACGTTTTCTTCTTCCAGATGATCACTGTCAACGCCCCCGTGCATTTTCAATGCCCGTACCGTAGCCACAAGAACCACCGCATTGGGCTTTAATCCCGCTTTTCGGCACTTGATATCCATAAATTTTTCGGCTCCCAGATCGGCACCGAATCCTGCTTCTGTGACCACATAATCTGCCAGTTTGCAAGCCATCTTGGTTGCGATGATGCTGTTGCAGCCATGCGCGATATTGGCAAACGGTCCACCATGGATCAGCACCGGCGTTTTTTCTAATGTCTGAACCAAATTCGGTTTGATGGCCTCTTTCATGATTACTGCCAGAGCACCGCCGATCTTTAGATCCTTGATCGTTACCGGCTGATCATCAAAGGTATAAGCGACGATCGCCTGATTGACCTTTTCTTCAAAGTCAAAAATATCTTTTGAAAGGCAGAGGATCGCCATGATCTCTGTTGCAACCGTAATAACAAATCCATCTTTCCGTTCGATGCCATTGGTCTTTTTATCCTGAGCAATCGTAATGCTGCGCAAGGTTCGATCATTCATATCCAGGCATCGCTTCCACACGACCTTAGTCGGATCGATATTCAGCTCATTGCCCTGATACAGGACATTGTCCAGGACCGCACTAACCAGATTATTCGCTGTTGTGATCGCATGCATATCTCCAGTAAAATGAAGATTGATATCTTCCATCGGAACAACTTGAGCGTAGCCTCCGCCAGTGGCTCCTCCTTTAAGTCCAAATACCGGTCCTAAGGAAGGTTCCCGCAGGCAGGCAATAACCATCTTATTCAACCGATTCAGTCCATCAGCCAGTCCGATCGTGGTCGTTGATTTTCCTTCTCCTGCTTTCGTTGGATTGATTGCCGTTACCAAAATCAGTTTTCCATCATCATTTTGCCCGATTTTATCCATAATTGATAAATCAATCTTGGCTTTGTAGTTTCCGTAATACTCGATATACCGTTTATCAATCCTTGCCTTCCTTGCGATATAGTCGATATGTTCCATGGTGTTTTCCTGTGCGATTTCAAGATCTGTTTTCATTTCCTTTTCCCCCTGTCGATTCAATCCATTTTCTTGCGGCCTTCGATTGCCTTGATCAGCGTCAGTTCATCGGCATAATCCAGATGCCCTCCAATTGGAATCCCATATGCGATCCGGGTCACCAACACTCCTTTAGAAGACAACAGCTTATCCAAATAAAGCGCTGTAGTTTCTCCCTCCACCGTTGCATTCGTTGCTAAAATCACTTCCCGGACACTGCCATCCATTCGCTTCAATAAAGAATCCAAATTCAAATCTTCTGGAAGGATTCCTTTACTAGCTGAAATCAAGCCATTGAGAACGTGATAAACGCCATGATATTCCTTGGTCCGTTCCATCGCCAGAATATCCCTTGCAGACTGAACGACACAAATCGTTGAAGAATCCCTTTGCGAATCCTGGCAAATCTCACATTCTTCCTTTTCGGTTAAATTTCCGCAAATTACACACGGATGGATCTTCTGTTTCATTTCTAACAACGCTTCGGCAAACTCCTGCACTTCCTGCAAAGAACAATCCAACATGGTAAACGCATAGCGTTCTGCACTTTTTAGTCCTACTCCTGGCAGCTTCTGAAAACCTTCCATGCACTTTTCAAACGACTTTGGATAGGCCATTAAAATACACCTGGCATTTTGACGCCCTGGGTAACTGCTCCCATTTTTGACTCACGATCTTCTCTTGCCGCTTTTACCGCATTATTGACGGCCAGCATTACCATTTCCTGAAGCATCTCTTTGGAATCTTTTTCCAACAATCCTTCCTCAATTTCTATTGAAGTAATCTCAAATCGGCCATTCACCTCTGCCTTGACCGCATCTCCACCAGAAGTACCGGTATAACAAGTGGCCTCCAGTTCTTTTTCGATTTTGTTTACTGCAGCCTGCATCTGCTGAGCCTGCTTTAATAAATTTTGAATGTTCATTTTTCTTCCTCCTCGATCAATTCAAAATCATCCCCAAACAAACTGATCATCGCGGTCATTGTTTTATCTTTAGGGATTTCAGTCTTCTGCCTAGCTTTCTTTTCAATCGGCAGCGGATTAGGCAAGGTCCCCATTTTCCGCCGCTGAATGAAAGCTTCTGCTGCCTCTTTAAAATCTGCCAGCGTTGTAATAAACAATGTCTTATCGACATTCAAATGTTCTCTTATAAATTGCTCTGTCTCTTCTTTCAGCTCGGCAATTTCATTCGCAAGCGCCGGATAATCGGTCGCAATCAAAAGGAAATCTTCACCGCTGGCTGCAACTGTGCTTCCCTTCAACAAATTGGCGTAACGCGCACATTCCAGATCCCGGCACTTTCCTTCAATCAATTTCCACTGTTCTAAATCCTTATTTTTCTCCGCTTTGCTTGCCTGAACCATCAATCCGAGAATATCCTCAACATTGATTCCCAGCGGCATCGTATTTTTCTTTGTCGAAACCTCCTGAACAATCAGCTCCGCCTCCGGCTCCTCGACGATCAATGCCGGAATACTTTCTTCTGCTTCTTGTTTATTGAGTGTATTTTCCTGTTCTTTTGGTGCTTCCTGAACTTCTTGGTTTTCTATTTCTTCGTGCTCTTCCAATGATGGTTCTGATGTCCAATCAGTTTTCTCGATCGTTTCTTCTAATAAAGAACAAGCCTTTGTTTTTTCGCTGACAACCGAGATCATTTTCAAGACAGCCACTTCAAAATAAGAGCTTACATTGGAAGCATTACGATACTTCTCCGTTGTCTCCATCAGGACCTGAATCATCTCCAGCAAAAGCTTAGGACTTTCCTGCTGTAAAATCGATTGTGCTTCCGTTTCTTTCAGTTTGACTAATAAGCTGTCGTCTTTTGTATAACCATATATAACTGCTTCTTTTAAGATTTCAATCAGATCCGCAGTCAGTCTGCGAATATCGATCCCTTTCTCATTCCATGTTTTGATGTGATTCAAAACACTGCAGGCATCCTGTTCAAAAATGGAATGGATCATCTGCAGTTTTTCCGCAACGGTCGTGATTCCATAAATTTCATTCACATGTTTTGCCGTAATCTGATTGCCCGCATAAGCAATGCATTGATCCAAAATACTCAAAGCATCCCGCAACCCCCCATCTGCCAGGGTCACGATCAACCGAATTGCCTCTTCCTCACAATCGATTTTTTCCTGCTGCAAGATCTGATGGATCCGTCGAATCATTTCCTCATTGTCTACTTTGGTAAAATCATAGCGCTGACAACGCGAAATAATCGTTGGAAGCACTTTATGGGGCTCTGTTGTTGCTAAGACAAAAAGCACATGAGAAGGTGGTTCCTCTAATGTTTTCAGTAAGGCATTAAAGGCTCCCGTTGAAAGCATATGGACCTCATCAATAATATAAACCTTGTACTTCCCTTCGATCGGGCTATATTTTACCTTCTCAATTAAATCACGGATTTCATCCACTCCATTATTGCTGGCAGCATCAATTTCTACGATGTCTGGATGGTTTCCCTGTTGAATTGACAAACAATTTCTGCACTTTCCACATGGAGCATGCTCAGAATCCTCACAATTTACTGCTTTAGCCAATAACTTTGCAACAGAAGTTTTTCCGGTTCCACGGGGACCGCAAAACAAGTATGCATGAGCAATCTTGTTTTGTTTTACCGCATTTTGCAAGGTTGCGACAATGTGTTTTTGTCCAACCACATCTTCAAAGGAGGATGGCCGGTAGGTTCTATACAATGCTTTATAACTCATTTAACTTTCCTCCTCGCTGTCTTTTCAATTATACCAAATTTGTGTTCAAGATTAAATTCCTGAAGCATTGTTTTTATTGGGATCAACAAAAAAAGAAATCACTTTTTTTCTGATTTCTTTCGCTTGCTCTTAAAAAAGTTTTTTAATATTGCCGAGCATTCTTCCTGCAGCACACCTGCTGTAATTTCTGGATAATGATTCAATCCTGATACCTGATTTAGATTGAAACAGCTGCCGTAGCTGCCTCCTTTCGGATCCTTTGCCCCATAAACCACCCGATCAATTCTTGCCTGATAAATTGCTCCAGCACACATGGGACAAGGCTCCAAAGTAACATAAAGCGTACACCCCTCTAAGCGCCAGGTGTTCATTTTACGGCATGCCTGCTCAATGCATCGAATTTCAGCGTGATGAGTAGCCATTTGTCTCGTTTCTCGAGTATTGTAACCTCTTGAAACAATCTTCCCCTCTTTTACCAAAACGGCACCAATGGGAACTTCATCTAGTTTTTCTGCTTTTTTTGCTTCTTGCAGCGCCTTTTTCATATATTGAATATCATTTTCCATTTTTTTGCCCCAGTATAAAAGAAAGGGTACACACAAACAGTACTTCTTATGGCTGCTACGTTCCCGTCCTGACCAGATTCAAAGCTGTTTGTTGTACCGTGGTTTATTATACCTGATTCTTTTTTTAAATACAAGACTCCTCAAATTGTTTCACGTGAAACATAAAAAATAAGACGAACAACCCTCCTCTTATTTTTTTACTAATTTTTCTTTTCCTCCCATATACATTCGAAGTGCTTCTGGGATTCGAATACTTCCGTCAGATTCCAAATTATTTTCAAGGAAGGCAATTAACATTCTCGGCGGGGCAACAACCGTATTATTCAGAGTATGGGCAAAGTATTTTCCGTTTTCTCCATTAACCCGAATACCAAGGCGTCTTGCCTGTGCATCACCTAAATTTGAACAGCTTCCTACTTCAAAGTATTTTTTCTGCCGAGGCGACCAAGCTTCCACATCACAGCTTTTTACTTTCAAATCAGCTAAATCCCCAGAGCAGCATTCCAATGTACGAACCGGAATATCCAACGTTCTGAAAAAATCAACAGTATTTTTCCACAACTGTTCATACCATTTCATAGAATCCTCTGGTTTGCACACAACGACCATTTCCTGTTTTTCAAACTGATGGATTCGATAAACACCCCGTTCCTCAATACCATGAGCACCAACCTCTTTCCTAAAACAAGGAGAATAACTAGTCAGTGTCTGTGGCAATGCTTTTTCATCCAGAATCGTGTCAATGAATTTTCCAATCATGGAGTGTTCACTGGTTCCAATCAAATACAGATCTTCACCCTCGATCTTATACATCATGTTTTCCATTTCTGCGAAGCTCATTACTCCGTTCACAACATTGCCATGAATCATAAATGGAGGAATATAATAAGTAAATCCCCGATCAATCATAAAATCGCGGGCATAGGATAAAATGGCTGAATGAAGGCGCGCAATATCCCCTTTCAGATAGTAAAATCCATTGCCGCTTGTTTTTCGAGCACTGTCCAAATCAATTCCATCCAAGCTTTCCATGATATCAACATGATAAGGAATTTCAAAGTCAGGAACAACAGGTTCACCAAAACGTTCCAATTCAACATTTTCACTGTCATCTTTTCCGATCGGAACACTAGGATCGATAAGATTAGGAAGAATCATCATGATCGTTTTAATTTGATTTTGAAGTTCTTCCTCTTTTACTTCGAGTTCAGCCAACTGTGCAGCAATTTCAGCAACTTGTTTTTTTACCTCTTCAGCTTCCTCTTTCTTTCCTTGTCCCATCAAAGCGCCAATCTTCTTAGAAATCGCATTTCTTTGCGATCGAAGATAATCTCCCTTGGTTTTTGAGGCTCGATATTCTTTATCTAAGGCAATGACCTCATCCACCTTAGGAAGCTTTTCATCTTGAAATTTTTTTCTAATGTTTTCTTTGACCAATTCTGGATTGTTCCGTAATAAATTGATATCTAACATAATTTCCTCCTGAAAATAAAAAGGCCCGTCTCCATAAGGGACGATGCCTCGTGTTGCCACCCTTTTTGAATTGTTTCACGTGAAACAATTCCACTCTTTGCGATAACGGCGCCACCGTGAAGTTTTTCTTCCGCTCAAAGATGGATTCATAGAATTTTGAATCGTGATTTTCACCAGCCATCACTTCTCTGAAAACAAAGATTCTATTACTAATTCTTCTCAACGCTTATGTCCTAATTTAATCATTCTGATTCGTGCTTGTCAATAATTCTTCAATGAACTATTTAAGTTTTCATTTCCTATCGAATAAAATTCGTTGCAATTTTCCGTGTTCTCTCTGGAGGGACAATCCCTTCTTTTTTGCCATTTTCGATCAATTTCAAAATCCAGGCCATATTTTTTCCCAATGTATGCATGATCTGAATTCCTTCTTCATCCTGCATGACTTCCTGCGGAGTATTCCCATGAACCATATTCCAATACTGGGAGGACACTACCGGCATATTGCTGATCATAAAATATTTATTCAATTCATCCAACGTTGCCGTTGTTCCTGCTCGGCGCGCTGTAACTACCGCTGCAGCCGGTTTATATGCAAAACAGTTTCCTGCATAAAAGAATCGATCGAGAAAGGCAGATAAAGCCCCATTGCATGATGCATAGTAAACAGGTGATCCAAGAATCAAAGCATCAGACTCCTTCATTTTTTCTAAAGCCGCATTCACTCCGTCATGGAAAACACAAAGGTGATTTTCTTTACACTGTCCGCAAGCAATACAACCACGCAGCGGATCAATCCCAATATGAAAAATTTCAGTTTCGATTCCATTAGCATTCAATTCCTTAGCAACCTCGTTTAATGCAGTCCATGTGCATCCTTTACGATGTGGACTTCCGTTAATCATCAATACTTTCATGAATTCTCCTCC
>CALVGQ010000108.1 GCA_944327135.1 uncultured Erysipelotrichaceae bacterium
GAATCAAGAAAGAATATGGGCCGGTAGGCATGCTGCTAAAAAGACGGAGAAGAAATGTAATTTTGTCTATTTCTGTTTATTCGATTTATATAAGCAGTTTTGAAGATCAGGAGGGTAAAAATATAAAAAAGCTTTCAATTTGAAAGCTTTTTTATATTTGATGAAAAGAAAAATGAAAGTTAGCTCTTATGAAGCAATACAATTCTTGTGAGAATTCAATCCAATTCAACCAGATCGTTTTCTTCCAGACGATATCTTTTGGCTTGTTTTGGAAGAATTAGTTTTGCTTTATCGGTCTGCAATTTTTCAGGAGCACTTGAATGAACCGGAACAACTAGGGCTGGCTGAAGTCGCCGAATCATTTCGGCGAGATGATTTGGATAGGCATGATTAAAGCAATAAAGTGTTGAAGCTCCGATATATTGAATATTTAGACGATTTAAGAAGGATCGCAGACGCTGATAAGAAAGGGTTCCTTCAACCATCGGTTCGCCATAAAGATGCAAATAATCAGTTGGAATCTTTTGGAAATCCAAGAGCGAAAATGAAGAACGGTAACTGCATTGAACCATTGCGTTTTGCGGATGGCTGCAGATGGCTGAAAGAGGAACGATTTCAGCGCTTTTTTTCAGTTTTTGCAGCCATGCGGGAAGATGCTGCTGATAGCGCGGATAATCTTGCAGCCAAATAGCTACAGGCTCATGGAGCATCTTTTGAACGATCCAGGCAGTTTCTGGTTCAAAGATTAATTTACGCTGCTGTTTTTTCGCAATTTCGATTAAGCTTTGAATCAGCTGCAAATCACGATGATACAAATTAAAGACCGCCAAATGCTCAGAGCCGGCCAGTTTTTCTGAAATGAGCTTGTTGATCTGGTCCTCACTGATTTGCTGCTCAGTTATTTCTTGACTAGGAAGGATTTCCTGAGGATCGTTTAAAAATGCGGTTGTCATTGCATCTACGATGAGCAGATCTATTTTTTTCTTGGAAAGAGCTTCAATTTCTTTCCATGCCTGTTCACGACGCAGGCCATGGAAACGAATGTCCCCGCTATAAAACACGGTTTTATCTTCCGTTTCAATTAAAAAACCACAGCTGCCAGCGCATGGATGATCACTGAAATAAGCAGTAATTCGTATTTTTCCAACGTAAAAGGGCTGATGCAGCTGAAAATGCTGGAATTCTCTGGACGTTTCCGATTCTCCTATTGCTCTTAATGCTTTTTCCAGTCTCCACGCTTCCTCGCTGAGGTACACTGGAATAGATGGATCAACAAAGCGGATTCCTGACATGTGATCCAAATGCAAATGAGAGATGAGAACGGCTGTATTCCAAGGGCTTTTCTCAGCGCAAAGAAGCGGCCATTCCTGAAGCGCTTCACGTGAGAAAAGACCTTCAACTTCAGGAAGTTTACCGAGCGTCAGGGCATCCAGCACCGCGGCTTGTTTACGAGGCAGGAGGACTCCGTCTTCTATTTGTGTCAAGGGAGTAAAAGGGGAGCCAAAATCGAAGATCAGACGGTCCTTCCCGCAGCAAAGCGAGATAACAACCCCGCTGCCATGAAGCCCTTCATAAAATTTCAATTCAGTGCTCATTGTTTCTGTCCTCCTTTTTTACTAGGTGGTCTTTGTCCATCACATAGACAGCATTCAGTTCTGGAATCAGCTGTTGCCTTCCAACTGGAGCAGCCAAGCGCTCCGGATTGGACGAATGAGAAGGAATCAACACCTTGGCATCGATCTGATTGACATAATATTGGACTTGACCAGGATAGGCATGATTAAAATAATTTTTAGCAAAAAAAGTAATATGTTGAAAATGGGCAAGCCGAAGTACGCGCTGTAAGGTAGCAAAAGCTGGATCATAGGCACCGATAGGCATGCCGCCGGCATGCAGATAGGTGCCTTGGCAATCGGTAAAACTTAGTAATTCAAGAAGATGAGGATAGCTATTCTGAATCATCCAGTTAGCAGGATTTTGACGAATTTGTTCTTTTGAAATGATCGTACATTCTTTTAAAAGCTGAGGGTACCAGGAACTCTGAGCCATAAGCGAAAGGTCACAATCTGGAATCAGAACAGCCGTTGGCCGATGAAAAAATTGTCGAATCAGCCATGCAGTTTGAGGTTCATAGACAAGGGTCCGGCCGCATTCTTGAGCCATCTGTTCAAAAAGCAGGACATCAGCCATTTCTCGTTCGTAAAAATTGACCGCGCACAAGCCCTGCTGCTGTTGCAGGATCGACTGCATGCTGGCAATCAATCCCGCCTTATCCAACATTCCCTGTGGAAGATTAGCATCCGGCTTCACAGGAAGCTTGACGTTTCCGTAAACCATTTTCATCGTACTGTCCATAAAAGTGGTTGCTTCACAAACTAGAATGTCTGGTTTTTTGGAAGCAACTTCTTTCATTTCCCGCATCACGGTTTCCCGATAACTGCCATGCATCATCAGATCTCCGGTATAATGCAGTTTTAGGTCGGGTGTTTCAACATAAAATGACCAGTCTTGATAGCTTTCTTCACAAAGCAAGTAGGGTGTAATGGTAATTGCTCCAACATGGATGGGGCAGCGGTCCTTCATATCCGTGAAAGGTCTTCCTTGAGGATTGGAGCCCATTTGCAGATCGTCCAGTGCCTGTTCAAGACGCTGACAAGGCTCACTCATATAAACAGGAATGGAAGGCGCAACCCAACCGACTGCACTCATGTGGTCCAGATGCAGATGACTGATCAATACCGCGGTGTTGAGGGATGATTCCTCGGCACTAAGAAGCGGGTAATCCTGCAGGTCAGCACGGCTGTATAGACCCTCTACAGCAGGAACCTGATTTAAAAGAAGATCGTCCTTTAAAGCATGTCTGTTTCTTTTTTCAATGATCCCGTCGTTGTAGTCATTGGCTGGATCATAGGCGCATCCAATTTCCAAAAGGATCCGATCTTGGCCGTATTGAAGGCTCATTACCACTCCGCCAATGGTATGGATCCCGGAATAAAAACGTAGTTCTGTTTTCATCATTCTTCTCCTTGATTCTCAGTATAACAGAAAGAAAGACTCAAATCCAAAGGATTCCGATTTATGGAATTTCAAAACATGGAAAAGAACAGCTGAAAGGGATAGAAAAAGTGAAGGAATACTGTCTTTTGAACAAAAAGTGTGCTAAAATCAATTAGAATGAGATTAAATGAGGTGAAGGAATGGCTAAACAAGTCTTTAGTATGGATTTCTGTGGCAGAAATCTTACGGTAGAAACGGGCGAAATTGCCAAGCAGGCAGGTGGCTCCGTTTTGATTCGATATGATGATACAGTTGTGCTTTCAACAGCAACTGCAAATCATACTCCAAAAGATACTGATTTTTTTCCG
>CALVGQ010000109.1 GCA_944327135.1 uncultured Erysipelotrichaceae bacterium
ACATTTTAGGTCCTGTATGGTTGCCAATCACTGGCCCTACCATATTGACGATAAAATGGGTCACACCCAGCTGCCCCCGAATTTCTTCAACCACTTGCTGTGCATCAGCTTCGCAGTCCCCATGACAAATACAAACGATTTGTTCATTTGCTGGTTGAGCAATATGCTCCTTTACATATTGTACCAATGCCCGTAAAGATGCTTTGCGCCCCCGGAACTTATCAATCGTGACGGCTTTCCCTTCCCGGTTAATCGTGATGACCGGTTTTACACTCAAAACACTTCCTAACGCCGCAGAAGCTCCCGAAAGACGTCCGCCCCGTTTCAGATGCAATAAATCATCAATTAAAATCCAATGATATGCTTTTCCTTTATTGTTTTCCACAAAATCGCGAACTTCTTCTAAACTCTTTCCCTGACGTTTTTGCTGGACAGCCAAATAAACAATCAAGCCCTGCGCTAATGTGGCACATTGGGTATCCACGGTTTCAATTTTGGCTTCGGGATACTTTGCCTGCAAATTTTCTGCTGCTAATCTTCCCGAATTGTATGTAGCACTTAAGGCCGAGGAAAATCCGATATATAAAATATCTTTTTCCTGCTGCAGAAAAGGTTCCATGGCTTCTTCAAACTGTCCCACACTGGAGCCTGAAGATGTAGCCAACGTTCCAGCCCGTAACGCATCCATAAAAGCTTTCGAAGTAATCTCCCGTCCATCCAAATAATTGTAATACGTCTTTCCTTCCATACAAACCGACAAGGGAACGACCGTTAATTCTAATTCTTCTGCCAGCTCCGCAGGTAAATCGCAGGAGGAATCCGTCATCAAAACATATTCGCGCATGTTTTCGCTCCTTTCTTAACAACAATAGTAATAAATAAAGAAATAATGCAAGGTACTGCCTGCAATCACAAACAAATGCCATACAAAATGCATATATTTATGCATTTTCATTTTATAAAAAACAATTCCAGCCGTATAAGCCAGCCCTCCACCTACTAAAAGCAGCAAGCCTTTAAGCGGAATGGCCAAAAAAACCGGACGAATCACCCAGATAGCACTCCATCCCATAATCAAATACAGAATCAACGAAAATTTCTGCCATCGGGACAAACTAATCGCATTCAACGTCACCCCTAAGATTGCACATAAGGTATTCACAATCACCAAAATCCAGCCGGTCATGCCCCCAATTACTAATAAAGCTACCGGAATATATGAACCCAAAATCAACAGGAAAATAGAGCAATGATCAAATACACGCATAACACCTTTTCCGCGCGGAACGGTTAAAGCATGGTACAAGTAAGAAAATAAATATAAAAGAAACATACTTGCTCCATACAAAGCAAAACAAGTAATATGCAGTGCTGTTCCACGTTTGATTGCCTCGATCATCAGGAAAATCGTTCCTGCAATGGCCGCAACCGCCGCCAATCCATGCGAAATGGCGTTGGCAATTTCTTCCCCTTTTTGTTGGGGACGAACATACCCCATTTGTAAAGAAGCTTTTTCATTCATTTTCTCGCCCTCTTTCATGATATAATATCTAAAACAAGTATATCTTGTGTTTCTTATTATGTCAATCGTTATAAAACTTCAAAATGCTCTGCTTTTGGACATCGATTGATCTCTTTCTTGGCCTATGGTATAATGGCAACAATTTGTTTTATCATTTGCAAAAGAGGTTCCATTTATGACATTATATGATCAGAAATTTGTTGCGGCTAAGCTGTGTAAATGGGAAAAATATATGCAGGAATTTTCCCTGCCTACTTGGGAACAGCTTCCGCCCATTGAATTATATATGGATCAGGTTCTAGCACTGTTAACGCAATATTTGGACTTTTTGCCCAAAGATGACCGGGATGATAAAATTGTCTCGGCCAGTGCTATTAACAATTATGTGCGTTTAAAAATTATGCCGGCTCCGTACAAGAAAAAATATGCACGCATCCACATTGCTTATCTCATCATGATCTGTACCTTAAAACCTACCTTGAATATTGCCTATATTCAAAAATTGATCCCTGCGGATCTACCGGAAGAAGAAGTCCGAACGATTTATAACGATTACGTGCAAAAACACCATACGACGGCTCTTTTTTTTACACGTAGAGTCCGTTCTCTAACCGCTGATTTTTTAAAAGCCCCCGATTCTCAGGAAAATGTGGTAGAGGATTTGGTGACTTCCGCCGCCATTGTTGCGGGATTTGCCAAATTATTGGTAGAAAAAATTGTAAAACTTCAGCATGTTACCTTAGAAGAATCGACCGATCCTGATTTAGCAAAATTTCTTTTATGATAATTCCTCTTTTTTTATTCTGCACAAAAAAATGGCTTTAAACCATCCGATTTAAAGCCGTTTTTTTATTTTTCATTTTTTCATTTTCAAGATTCCTTTGGCGTTTCCTTCTTTTGAAGATTCTTCCACAAGAATTCTCCCACATCCATCACTTTAATCGTTTCGTTGACGCCTGCTTCTTTCAGACCATCATCAATCATCGTCATGCAGAATGGGCAATTTGTTGCAATGCATTCCGGTTTCGGCTCCAATAACTGTTCGGTCCGGACCATATTAATGCGTTTATTGCCTTCTGCCACTTCTTCTTCCAACCACATTCTTCCGCCTCCAGCTCCGCAACAGAAACCATTTTCTCTGGATTTCTTGATTTCTATAATCTGAGCCCCAGCTGCAGTAAGAACTTTCCGTGGTGCTTCATAAATGTGATTATGACGCCCCAAGAAACAAGAATCATGGTAGGTAATCCGCATGGACCCTTCTGAAGTAGTCTTCAGTTTTCCTTCGGCTACTAATTGCGACAAAAGCTGCGTATAATGAATCACTTCATACTCGCCGCCCAACTGCGGATATTCGTTCTTCAGCGTATTGAAGCCATGTGGACATGTTACCACAATTTTTTCACGCCATAATTGTTGAACGTTTCAATATTCATTTTTGCCAAGGTTTGATACAAATATTCGTTTCCTAACCGTCGTGCAGAATCTCCGCAGCAGTATTCTTCCGTTCCCAGATAGGCTACCCTCACCCCGGCCTGATCCATCAGACGCAGGAAAGTTTCCGCCACTTTCTTATACCGATCATCATAAGCCGTCGCACAGCCTCCAAAGAACAGATAGTCAAATTCGCCTTCCTCATCTTCTGGAAGCAAGCGAACCAAATCGCGCACTTTCCTTTCTTCCAGCCAATCGGCCCGTTTCGACGATCCAACCCCCCATGGATTGTAATTTCTTTCCATATTGGTGAAAACATTTTGGGCTTCCAGCGGCATGTCCCCTTGCCACATCACCAAATTCCGTCGAATTTCC
>CALVGQ010000110.1 GCA_944327135.1 uncultured Erysipelotrichaceae bacterium
ATGACAGCGTTATCTGGAAGCTCGAGTATTTTGAGCTGAATCGCATGCTGCCAAAAAGATATCAGGAATGTTTGCGGAAGGAAAATGCTGCAATGCTGACTGTTGAGATGCTGCATTCTTTGGCAGACACTCTTCAGGCCTATGATGAAGAAATGAAAGATCATAGCATGGTGATCGTTGAACCGCCTTCGATGGAACAGCGGATTGTCAATCAATATTCTTATTTTTCTGTTGTGCCTGCTGCGATTGGTGACCTGGAAACTTTTTTTAAACAGAAAACAAGCGGGACGGTTCGATATCAGATCGATCGTCACTTGCGTTGGCGTATTCGGGATATGCTGGATCAAATGAATATCAACGAACGGATTATTTATCCAGGACTGGATGGTGTGTCTATGGCTATTAAGCGGCATTATTATGTTCGATAAAACGTGAGCAAATCCAGATAAAATTGTAAGGAAATCCTTGCCTTTTCTAACATCCTGTGTTATTATCAATAAGCCTGTTAGGCTCTGATGTTCCGCTGATCGATCGATGTATGAGCAGTCAGATAAAGATTACTTGATAGAAGGAGAATGAACATGAATCTGAATTTAGTAAATGAAATTACCAAGTCTCAGATGCGTAACGACATTCCTGACTTCCGTTCTGGATGCACAGTCAGAGTCGATGTACGAATCAAAGAAGGCGACAAAAGCCGTATTCAGGCTTTCGAAGGAATCGTAATTGCCCGTAATGGAAGCGGTATTGGGGAAACTTTCACTGTTCGGAAAATTTCCAGTGGTGTAGGAGTAGAAAGAACATTCCCGCTGCATAGTCCGATCATTGAAAAGATCACAGTGATCCGTAAAGGTAAAGTTAGAAGAGCGAAGCTGTTCTATCTGCGCGGTCTGTCTGGAAAAGCAGCAAGAATCAAGGAAATCCGCTAATCAAAAGCCGGTACGAAAACCGGCTTTTGTTATGTTATAATGGTACACAGCAAAAGGAGGAACAAGGCATGGCAAAGAAAAAAGAGAGCTGGTTTAACGAACTGATGAGCTTTCTTGGCATGCTGGCCATCAGTTTCATTGCGGTTTATTTGTTTACTCACTGGATCGCTAAACCGGTCAGGGTAGAAGGCAACTCCATGTATCCCACGCTTCATGATGATGATGTGGCCTTTGCAAGCCTGCTGAATTTGGAATTGGATGAAATTCAGCGGTTTGATATTGTGGTGGTTTATCTTCCAGAGCAGGATAAATATGTGGTCAAGCGTGTTATTGGTCTTCCCAATGAAACCATTGCGATCAACAACGATCAGCTGATTGTAAACGGAAAGATCATCCAGCAGGATTTTTTGGATCCGGATTATGTAAAAAGTCAATCGATCAATGGCATCTTTACTTTTGATATTGATCCGATCACCCTTGGCCCGGATGAGTTTTATTTGCTAGGGGATAATCGTCCGAATTCGCAGGATTCTCGTTATTATGGACCGTTTCATCACAGTCAGATCGTTTCAAGACATCTGCTGATCATTTATCCATTTAGCCGAATCGGAATTCGATCTTAAATGGAAATCATATTCGGCAAGGTCAAAAAGGAGAGACGGTATGAGCGAAAAAGAGAAAAAAACAGAAAAAAACAAGGCCATTCAGTGGTTTCCTGGGCATATGACGCGAGCCCGGCGGGAAATGGAAGAAAATCTGCAGAAAGTAGATATGGTCATTGAGATTCGCGACTGCCGGATCCCATTGTCCAGTGCCAATCCAATGCTGGATGAGCTGTTGAAAAACAAACCGCGGCTGATTCTGCTGAGCAAAAAAGACAAAGGTGAAGGACCGGAAATTGAACGTTGGCTCCAAAAATTGGCGGATGAGAAAACACAGGTCCTGGCGATGGACCTATTAAAAGAGCGCCCAGTGGAAAAAACAGTGGCTGCCTGCCAGCAGGTGATGAAGCCTATGCTGGAGCGAATGGTGCGAAAAGGAATCCGCCCACGGGCCATTCGGGCCATGGTCGTTGGCATCCCTAATGTTGGCAAATCCACTTTTATCAATCAGATGGCTGGGAAAAAAGCAGCTGAAACTTCAGACCGGCCGGGAGTCACCCGGGCTTTAAAATGGGTAAAATGCGGGTCAGAGCTGGAGCTTTTGGATACCCCAGGAGTTTTGTGGCCAAAATTTGAAGAAAAACGTGTTGCCTGCAATTTAGCTTTGACTGGCGCGATTCGGGATGAAGTTCTTCCATTGGAAGAAGTAGTGCTTTATGGTTTGGACCGGCTGATTCAGGATTATCCGGAGCGAATCGCAATGCGCTATGGAGTGGAAGTGGAAGCAAAGATGGAACCCTCTGCCTTGATTGAACAGATCGGTCGGGCCAAACATTGGATCAAAAGCGGCAATCAGGTCGATACGGACCGCTGCTGGCGGATGATTTTGAATGAAATTCGTGATGGGAAGCTAGGGGCTATCACCTGGGAGAAAGCCGATGAATAGAACGCTGGAAAATACCTGGGAGCATGCTGCCTGGTCTCAAGGAGCTCATATAATTGGGATCGACGAGGCAGGAAGAGGGCCGATTGCTGGCCCTTTGGTTGTTGCGGGGATTATTTTACCGCCCTGGTATGAGAATCCGGAAATTTATGATTCCAAAAAATGCACGGAAAGGAAACGAGAGGAGCTTTATTCGCTTCTTTTAGAGGAAGCGGAGGCTTTTCAGATTCTGGTTGTTTCTGAAAAGCAAATCGATGATTTGAATATTTATCGCGCGACCCAGAAAGCGATGACTGAAATCGCAGAAGCATTGGAGGCTCCAATGGTCATTACCGATGCCATGCCGTTGCCCGCTTCAAATAAAGATATTCATGATCTGATCAAGGGAGATCAGAAAAGCACTTCGGTTGCGGCGGCCAGTATTCTGGCCAAGGTCACGCGGGATCGGATCATGGTTGCATTGGATCGTCAATATCCGGGCTATGGCTTTGCGAAACATAAAGGATATCCGACAGCGGAGCATCTGGCCGCATTAAAGGAACTTGGCGTGCTGCCGATCCATCGAAAAAGTTATGCTCCGGTAGCCATGCAAAGACAGTTAAGGCTTGACCTGGAAAAAGATTAACCGACTTTTAAAAAAGTCGGTTTTTAATAATTCGAAAGAATTATAGATCAGCTAATTTGTTTTAATGCTGCAATTTCCTCGTCTGATTCGGCATTTTCAATTTTAACCAAACAGCTTATCTGGTATTGATTGGTAGGACGGTCGCTTGCCTGGCAAAAGGATTCTTCGTAAGCGCGATCGCCGGAAAACACGATCGTTTTTTTATGATCGGCAAGGGTAGTTAAAAATAATTCGACTTCTGCCAGAATCTCTTCGAATCCATCTGTATAAGTAAAGAGGATAAAATCTTCTTTTACGTTCTTGCTGCCGTCATTGATTTTTAAAGGATCGTGACTCTTTAAACCGTGGACTAACAGTTCAACATTGCCAGTTCACGATGCATAGACAATTTTCATCCTGTTTCTTCTTTTTGTGAACCATGATGAACTGATAAATATGTTAGTAAAAACTAATACATTTATCAAGCAGCTTTATGATTTTGCCAAGGATTCGATGAAGATTTGAGTATATAGAAACAGGAGGGAAGCATGAGAGAAAAAATTCTGGCTTATTGTATTCAGTATCAAGGAAGCTGGCAAAGAATTGCTCAAGCCATTCGGGACGAGGAAGCAATTCGACGGGTGGAGTACCAGGGCCTTTATGTGACGGTGATGGATGAACAGTATCCTCAAAAATTGAGGGCCTTGCGTTTTCCGCCCTGGATTCTGTTTTATCGTGGAAATCTGTCGCTTTGTGAAAAACCATCATTGGGGGTGGTAGGAAGCCGTCGGATGGGTGAGTATGGCAAAGCTTGTACACGCCAGATTTGCAAAACTGTACTTGGGAAACGTGTGATTGTGAGCGGGATGGCCCGTGGAGTGGATACAGAAGCACATTTAAGCAGCTTAAATGGAGAAACGATTGGGGTATTGGGATGTGGCTTGGATGTAGTATATCCGCGTGAAAACAATCTTCTGCAGAAAAAAATGGGGGAACAGCAGCTGCTGCTCAGCGAATATCCACCAACAACAGTCCCACGGCCGCATCATTTCCCTTGGCGTAATCGAATCATTGCGGGGTTAAGTGATCGATTGGCTATTCCGCAGGCTGCAATGCGAAGCGGGACCATGGTGACGGCTTCTTTGGCGATGGAAATGGGAAAAGAACTTTACTGCATTCCTTATCATTGGAATGAAGAAGAAGGGGCCGGCTGCAATGAGCTGATTAGCGACGGTGCTGAAATTTTGCTTCATTTTGAGGATCTGTGTTGAAAAAAGTTTGTATATTTTCAAAAGTTGTGGCAATATAGGTAGTTGAAGATGAACAGGAGGACAAAAGTATGAAAAATCTGGTCATCGTCGAATCTCCGTCAAAATCAAAAACGATTGAAAAATATCTTGGAAAAGAGTATGAGGTCGTCTCTTCCAAAGGCCATATCCGTGATTTGGCAATAAAAGGAAAAGATGGTTTGGGAGTCGATGTAGAAAATCAATTCACCCCTACTTATGTGATCAATGAGGATAAAAAGGAAACGGTCAAGGAATTAAAGGCTAAAGCTAAGAAAGCCGAACATGTCTTTTTGGCCACTGACCCAGATCGTGAAGGAGAAGCAATTTCGTGGCATCTGGCGAGTGAACTGGCGATCCCGATGGATGAGGATAATCGAATCGAATTCCACGAGGTGACCAAGGACGCCGTGCTGGAAGCTTTTCGCCATCCACGAAAGATTGACATGGATCTGGTTCGCTCACAAGAGACCCGGCGCATTCTGGATCGCATCATCGGATTTAAATTGAGCAAGCTGCTGAAATCCAAAATTCGCAGCAAGTCAGCGGGACGGGTCCAGTCCGTGGCGCTGAAGCTGATTGTCGATCGGGAAAAAGAAATTCAAGCATTTCATCCGGAAGAATACTGGACGATCGATGCACTGTTTGAGGAAGAGGGAATGACTTTTCCAGCTACCTTAAGCAAGATCAATCAAAAAAAGGCTGAGCTGCATACCCAGGCTGAAGCAAAGGCAGTGGTGAATGCCTGCCGTGATCCATTTACTGTGACTAGCGTCAAAAAACAGGTTCGAAAAAGAGAACCTAAACCAGCTTATATTACTTCTACACTGCAGCAGGATGCCAGCACCAAGATCAATTTCAGTGCCAAAAAGACCATGTCTGTTGCACAGAAGCTGTATGAGGGAATCGAGCTGGAAAATGGCGCAGAAGGTCTGATTACCTATATGCGAACGGATTCAACCCGCTTGAGCCCGGTCTTTATCAATGCGGCTAGGCAATATATTGAACAGGAATATGGAAAAAATTATCTGGGGATCTATAAAGAAAAAAAAGATGAGAAAGCCCAGGATGCCCATGAGGCGATCCGTCCGACCAACCTTGAGCATACCCCAGAAAAGGTCAAGCCGTATCTGACGACTGATCAGTATAAATTGTATCAGCTAATCTGGTGCCGGGCAGTGGCATCGCTGATGGCGCCAGCCAAAAACAATACTGTCAGTGTAATTTTAAGCAATCATGAATATGATTTTTCTGCTAATGGGAATCAGCTGGCATTTGATGGTTATCTGAAAGTTGCTGGTCAATTTGAGACCAGCAAGGATGTTCTTCTGCCAGAACTTCAGCAGGGACAATCCTGTCTGGCCAAAGAAGTCCAAGCTAATCAGCATTTTACCGAACCGCCGCTTCGTTACAGTGAAGCACGATTGATCAAAGAACTGGAAGAGGAAGGAATCGGACGGCCATCGACGTATTCCATGATTATTGATACGATTCAGGCCCGCGGTTATGTCACGTTGGAAAAAGCCAGCGAAGGCAGCAAAACGAAGGTCTTTTTTCCGACAGAACAGGGAACGCTGACAGCAGAAAAGCTGGAACAGTTTTTCAGTGAGATCATCAATGTAAAGTATACTGCCAACATGGAAACGGAATTGGATGAGATTGCGGAGGGTGAGCGGGACAGCTTGAACTCACTGGAAGACTTCTATAAAAAATTTATTCCGCTGATTGATCAGGCCTATGAAAAAATGGAGAAAAAAGAACCTGAAAAGACAGGGGAAAAATGTCCGGAATGCGGCAGTGATCTGGTCTATCGCGTTGGCCGATTTGGGAAATTTATCAGCTGCAGCAACTATCCGCAATGCAAATATACGGCGAAGATTGCTTCAGCCCAAAAGGAAGCACCGGAACATACAGGTAAGCTGTGTCCGGAATGCGGAGCAGAACTTTTAAAACGAAAAAGTCGCTATGGCAATTACTTTTTAGGCTGCTCTGCATTTCCGAAATGCCGCTATATCGAAAGCATCGAAGGAGAGAAACCGCAATATAAAAAGCGGACAAAGAAAAAAGTAGAAAAGGAAGAAACAGGGGAATGAAGGTCACTGTAGTAGGAGCCGGCTTAGCCGGCTCAGAGGCTGCCTGGCAGCTGGCACAAAGAGGGATTGAGGTCGAATTGACAGAAATGCGTCCGGCCAAGCTGACTCCTGCACATAAAACCGGAGGTTTTGCGGAGCTGGTGTGTTCTAATTCTCTGCGAAGCAATGCATTGACTAATGCAGTCGGGGTATTGAAAGAAGAGATGCGAATGCTGGATAGTTTGATCATGCAGGTTGCTGATCAAACGGCGGTTCCGGCAGGCAGTGCACTGGCAGTCGATCGGGAAGTATTTTCTCGTCGGATTGAAGAACAGCTAAGAAATCATCCGCGAATTACAGTGATTGAAAAAGAAATCACGGAGATTCCTCAAGGCCCGACCCTGATTGCAAGCGGACCGCTGACCAGTGAAGCGTTGAGTGAAGCGATTCGCCGCTTTTTAAAGAGTGAGTCTTTTTATTTTTATGATGCAGCGGCCCCGATCATTGAAAAAGAAAGCATTGATTTTTCCAAGGCTTATTATAAGTCGCGATATGATAAGGGTGAAGCAGACTACATCAACTGTCCGATGAATGAAGAAGAATTTGAACGGTTTTATGCGGCTGTGCTTGAGGCTCAGACCGTGATGATCAAGGATTTTGAAAAAGAAATCTATTTTGAAGGATGTATGCCTTTTGAAGTCATGGCGCGGCGGGGAAAGAAGACCCTGCTTTTTGGACCGATGAAACCGGTAGGACTGGAGAAGGAACCGGGGAAGCGGCCTTATGCGGTGGTTCAGCTGCGGCAGGATAATGCGGCGGCTTCCTTGTACAATGTGGTCGGCTTTCAGACTCACTTAACGTGGCCTGAGCAGCGGCGTATCCTGGCTCTGGTTCCGGGATTGGAACATGCCCGAATCGTTCGCTATGGGGTCATGCATCGAAACAGTTATCTGAATTCTCCAAAATGTCTTTTTTCGACCTATCAGTCGCGGCAGCGGGAAGACCTGTTTTTTGCTGGACAGATGACCGGCGTAGAGGGTTACGTTGAATCGGCAGCAAGCGGATTGCTGGCGGGAATCAATCTGGCCCATTATCTTAAGAAAAAAATGTTGTGGGAACTTCCTGAAACGACAGTGATGGGGGCGATGGCGCATTATATCACTCATGCGGATGAACGATATTTTCAGCCGATGAATGCGAATTTTGGAATCATGACACTGGATCATCCGGTCAAAAAGCAGGATCGAAAAGAAGCATATGGAAAGCAGGCGCTGGAAACCATGCGTCAATGGATTCAGGATCATGAATGAACTTCTGAGTCAGTTTCTTGACTTCATTCGTACATCCAAGACGGGTTCATTACATACGATCGATAGTTATCAAAGGGATATTCAGCATTATCTGGATTATCTTGAACAGGAAGCCATCAATGATCTGGAAGCAGCGGATAAAAATGTTTTTTTAAATTATCTTACGCGTTTAAAGAGCGGAGCGATTACAGGACAGGTCCCTAGCAAGGCCACGGTTTCCCGTGCCCTTTCTGCGCTGCGTTCTTTTTATCGTTATGTGAATCAGTTTCATGGTATCGTCAGCAATCCGACAGCGTCGATGCGGGTGACATCTGGATCCAGAAGGCTGCCCGATTTTTTGACATTCGAGCAGGTTATAGCTCTTTTGGAAAGCTTTGACTTGACGGATCCGGCAGATTTCCGCGATCGCTGCATTGTTGAAACGATCTATGCCTGTGGCCTTCGGGTTTCGGAGGCAGCAGCCCTGCAGGTTTCACGGCTTTCTTTTTCGGAAGGAACCCTGACGGTTTTGGGAAAAGGAAGCAAGGAAAGGATGGTTCCGTTTTATCAGGGATTGGGACGTCTTTTGAAAATATATGTGGACCGCATTCGACCTGCATGGATCAAACAGGAGCATGGTATTTTATTTGTTTCTCAGCGCGGTAATCCGATCACGCCGCGGGCCATTCAGCAGCGAATCGAAAGGGCAGGGATCACAGCGGGAATTCCGGTTCGGGTCCACCCGCATATGCTGCGGCATTCCTTTGCAACCCATCTTTTAGATAATGGAGCTGATTTGCGGCTGGTACAGGAGCTGCTGGGTCATGAAAACCTGTCCACGACGCAGATCTATACCCATGTAACGGTCGATCGGCTTAAGACGGCGGTTGAAGCTGCCCATCCACATTCCCGACTAAAAAAACGGGATAACCGATTGGACAAAAAGGAAAAATAAGTGAAATTGCGGCTTAAAACAGGCTTGTAAGGCAAGTTGGCTTGTGATATTATTATTATCGGCATCCGTAGCGGATGTACTACACACACTATGAATTCATTGATTCCGTGCTCGAAGAGTTATCAGTGTTTGAAATAGTGGAGGAAAACAACGGAAAGTGAGGAAAAGAAAAAAATGACAGTTGTTTCAATGAAGAAAATGCTTGAAAATGGAGTCCATTTCGGGCATCAGACCCGTCGATGGGATCCAAAGATGAAGGAATACATCTACTGTGCAAAAAACGGAGTATATATTCTGGATTTGGCAAAGACTCAGGCAAAGCTGGATGAGGCTTATGCAGCGATGAAAACGATTGCCGAAAATGGCGGAAAGGTGCTGTTTGTAGGAACGAAAAAACAGGCTCAGCAGATTGTGATGGATGAAGCGCTGCGTTCTGGTTCTTTCTATGTCAATCAGCGTTGGCTGGGAGGAATTTTAACCAATTTCCGGACGATCCAGAAGCGGATCCGCCGTCTGATCGAAATTGAAGAGATGAATGCCAGCGGAGCGATCAATGTTTATCCGAAGAAGGAGATTGCCAAGATCAACAAAGAAGCTACCAAGCTGGAAAATTTCTTGGGCGGAATCAAAGAAATGAAGAAGCTTCCGGATGCGCTGTTTGTCGTCGATCCGAAGGAAGAACACAATGCTGTTGCTGAAGCAAGAAAACTGGGAATTCCAGTATTTGGTATGGTGGATACCAACTGCAATCCAGAAGAAGTCGATTATGCGATCCCTTCGAATGATGATGCGGTTCGTTCAGTGAAGCTGATCATCGGCTGTCTGGCAGATGCGATCGTGGAAGCCAAAGGCGGTTTGCTGACGGTGGCTTATCAGGATCAGGAAGAAACCGATATTACGATGAAGGATGTTATCATCAACGTTGAACAGCAGGCTGAAGAAAACGAACGTCGCCGTCGTGCCAGAATGGAAGAACGTCGTCCTAGACAATCCAACCGCTGGCAGGATCGCAAGCCGCGTGAGGATAAAGCTCCTGTAAAAACGGCTGAAGAAGTGAAGGAAGAAGCGAAAGAAACCGCGAAGGAGGCAGAATAATGGCTGTTACTGCTGCATTAGTCAAAGAACTAAGAGAAAAGACCGGCGCTGGAATGATGGATTGCAAAAAAGCGCTGACGGAATGTGATGGCGATATTTCCAAGGCTGCAGATTGGCTGCGGGAAAAAGGAATCGCCAAGGCTGCTAAGAAAGCGGGCCGGATTGCGGCAGAAGGATTATCTAAAGTCGTGGTAGAGGGAAACAAAGCCTGTTTGGTTGAAATTAATTCCGAAACGGATTTTGTGGCTAAGAATGAACAGTTCCTTAAACTGGTCGATGACATTGCGAATGCTTTGATTCATACAAACTGCACCAGCGTGGAAGAAGCGTTGAAAGTAGAAATGAATGGTGAAACGGTGGAAGCCGCTTTGATCAATGCGACGGCAACGATCGGAGAAAAGATCACACTTCGCCGTTTTGTCGTGCTGAGCAAGGAAGAGAGCGACATCTTTGGAACTTATATCCATATGGGAGGAAAAATCTCTGTGGCTGTGGTTTTAAAGAATTGCAGCAATGAAGAAGTAGCCCATGATCTGGCAATGCAGGTTGCGTCTATGAACCCAAGCTTCATTTCACGTAATCATATGGATCCAGCATTTGTAGAGCATGAACGCAATATCCAGCTGGAAATCATGAAAAATGATGAATCGCTGGCGAATAAACCAGAAAAAGTGCTTCAGGGCATCGTTGAAGGACGTCTGAGCAAGACCCTGCAAGAAATGTGTCTGGTGGATCAGGCTTTCTTCAAGGATCCTGGAATGAAAGTATCTGCCGTATTGAAGCAGGCAAATACAGAAGTTTCTGCATTTGTTCGCTATGCGGTTGGCGAAGGTCTGGAAAAAAGAGAAGAAAATTTTGCTGAAGAGGTTGCTAAAGTAACAGCAGCTTAGTTTAAAGATGGCATTTTACAGCAATCATTGAATCAAAAAGAAGCGGGTAAGAAGAATATCCGCTTTTTTGCATTAAAGGAAATCTAAAAATTAAGGAAAAAATTAGCAGTCCTTTAAACTTTTTTTAGAATTTCGTGTTATGATGAATACATAAGATAGATTGAGGGTTGAAAGATGAAAAAGATAGTAAAGGGAATCATGACGATTGTGATCGGATGCAGTGTCCTTGTTGGATTTTTGATGATGTGGAAGCGAAAATAGAGATCAATGTTAAAAAAGGATGAATCTTCATCCTTTTTCTTTGTGTTTAGAACGTTGTTTCAGCCCGCAGAAATGCGGTATAATAATTAATAAAGGAAACCGAAGGGGAAGAAAACGATGAGCGAAAAAAGAATTCATCCAGCGGATACACTGCATTATAGTCTGGTTCAGGGCAGCTATTTCATCGCTTTTTGTGCTGTGGTCAGCTGTGCGACCGTTTTTCTTTTGGATCGGGATTTCACCAGTGCAGAGGTAGGAACGCTTTTGGCCCTTGCGAATTTGGCTTCTTTGCTGACTCAGTCATTATTGGCGGATTTTATTGACCGAAATCCGCGAGTGCAGCTGAAAAATGCCGCCGCGGTGCTTTCGCTTGTTTCTTTTTTTGCGCTGGTTGCACTATTGAAAGTACAGCAGCATGAAGTTATCGGGGGATTGTTCTTTTTGACAGCATTGATCCAGATCACGCTACAGCCCTTTGTGAATACGTTAGGAGTAGGTTACCAGTATCAGGATTATGAGATCAACTTTGGTGCTGCACGCAGTTTGGGATCGCTTGTTTTTTCACTTACTTCGTTTTTAGTCGGGATTTTGGCAGAGCAGATCAAAGGAATGAGCGTCATTTGGGTTTCATTGGTGGGAACGCTGCTTTTTTCCATAATTGTGTGGAGCTTTCGTAAGTGTGAACGGGTGAGCTTACAAAAAGAGCAGGTCAGTTCCTCAATGAATCAATTTATCCGCAATAATCAGCGCTTCATGGTCTTGTTGCTTGGAATGACGCTGGCTTGTTCAGCTCATATGCTGGTTGTGACATTTTTGCTCCCGGTACTTCAGCATTTAGGGGGAGGCAGCCAGGAATTAGGGATAGCGCTGTTTCTTAGCGGAATCCTGGAGATTCCTTCGATGTTTTTGTTCCGCCGGATCAATCGTCATTTTTCCAGTGCTTTTTTGCTGAAGGTATCGGGAATCGCTTATATGTTGAAGTCGCTGATGATTTTGGGAGCCGGCAGCATCTGGAATGTGTATGCAGCACAGGTCTTGCAGATGTTCTCCTATGCTTTATTTATTCCTGCTTCGGTTCGCTATACGGAGTCAATCATCGCAAAGAAGGATCAGGCGAAAGGCCAAGCCTGTATTGGTATTGCTTTGAGTGCTTCTGGTGTGATTGGCTGTTTTATTGGCGGAATCGTGCTGGACCTTTTTGGAATTACGGTCATGTTGGGCTGCGGGGTCGGTTTTGCTGCATTAGGTGCAATACTGATTTTTCTGTTTGCCGATTCTAAAGCGGGATAGGGAACTTTCCCTTTTTTTTAATGGGTGATTGTGGTATGATATCCGCAGTAGAAAAGAAGAACGATTTGGAGGAAAGAACAATGTACAAACGCGTCTTATTGAAACTCAGCGGAGAAGCGCTTGCGGCCAATGGGAACAGCTTTGATCCAGATATTTTAAAAAGTCTGGCAAGTGAGATCAAAGAAGTTCACGAAATGGGAGTTGAGATTGCGATCGTTGTCGGAGGCGGAAATTTTATCCGCGGAAAGATGGCGGAACAGCTCGGCATCGATCGGGTCCAGGCTGATTATATGGGAATGCTGGGAACAATGATCAATGCCTTGGCTATTCAGGGATCGCTGGAACAAGTGGAAGTGCCGACGCGCGTTCAAAGTGCAATTGAGATGAGTAAGATTGCGGAACCTTTTATTGTCCGGCGGGCGACCCGTCACTTGGAAAAAGGACGGGTCGTGATTTTTGGAGCTGGAACCGGAAGCCCGTATTTTTCAACTGATACGACGGCAGCCTTGCGGGCTTCAGAAATCAAAGCTGATGTGATCTTAATGGCCAAAAATGGTGTAGACGGGGTTTATACTGCCGATCCAAAAAAAGATCCTAATGCGGTAAAATATGATTCGTTGACCTATATGGATTGTATCCAAAAAGGATTGCAGGTGATGGATACGACGGCAACATCAATGTGTATGGATAATGATATTGATTTGGTCGTTTTCAATATGAATCAGCCTGGAAATATTCGAAAAGCAGTCATGCAGGAAACCATTGGAACCATCGTAAAAAAGGAGGAAAATTAAGATGATGAACCTGATTCTTGATGAGACAAAAGAAAAAATGGAGAAAGCCCTGAATTCGTTCAAAAGCTCGTTGGATACCATTCGTACCGGCCGGGCCAACGCGAATCTATTGAACAGTGTGGAGGTTGATTATTATGGCTCGATGATGCCGGTCAATCAGATTGCCAGCATTTCGGTGCAAGAGGGACGGACCTTGGTTATTAAGCCGTTTGATTCAAGCAGCCTGAAAGACATCGAGAAAGCAATCAATAAAAGCAATCTGGGACTGCCACCGCAGAATGATGGGACGGTAATCCGGCTTTCTGTCCCTTCGCTGACTGAGGAAAGCCGCCGCAATCTGTGCAAAGAGGTCTCTAAACTTGCAGAAAATGCGAAGGTAGCTCTGCGTAATATTCGCCGGGACAGCAATGATCAGGCGAAAAAAGAAGATTCATTGACCGAAGACCAGGAAAAGCAATGCCTGGAAAAAATCCAAAAACTGACCGATGAGTATGTCAAGAAAGTTGATCAGATCGCAGCAGAGAAAGAAAAAGATATTATGACGGTCTAAAAACTCACTTTCGGTGAGTTTTCTTAAAAATGAGGAAACGATTATGGAAAAAATCAGACATGTAGCAATCATTATGGATGGCAATGGGCGTTGGGCAAAGGCCCGTGGAAAGATCAGAACGGAAGGCCATTTCAAAGGGGTAGAAGTGGTTCGCGATATTGCGATTGCCGCTAAGGAGCGCGGAATCGAGGTTTTGACGCTGTACGCTTTTTCAACGGAGAATTGGAAGCGTTCTTCGGAGGAAGTAGGCTATCTGATGAAACTTCCAGCTCTTTTTTTCAGTCGTTATCTGAAAGAGCTGATGGAGAAAAATATCCGCATTACGATGATAGGAAGTTTAGATGGGGTGCCTAAAGATACCGCTCAGATTCTTCGTAAAGCGATGGAACAGACCCGCAACAACACGGCGATGACCTTGAATTTTGCGATGAATTATGGTTCACGCCGTGAGATCACAGAAGCCGCGCGAGCCTACGCCGCAGAGGTGGCAAGCGGGAAAATTGCGAACGATTGTACGGAAGAACAATTTGAGCAGTATTTGATGACTGCGGGTCTTCCGCCAGTGGATCTGTGCATTCGCACTTCCAAGGAATATCGTTTATCGAATTTTTTGCTGTGGCAGCTGGCTTATGCAGAACTGATATTTGTGGATGTGCTGTGGCCCGATTTTACCAGTGACACCTTGGATGAGTGCCTGCTTGAATTTCAAAGGCGGGACCGCCGTTTTGGAGGGGCAAAGTAGATGAAGCAGCGATTGATTACAGCGTTGCTGATCATTGCTTGTGTTCTGCCGCCGCTGATTTTGGGGGGAATCGCCCTGGAAATCTTAATTTTGGCATTTGTTGGTCTGGCTTTGGCGGAAACGATCCAGGTTTGTTTTAAACGGGTCTCTTTATCGCTTTATGCTCTATGTCTGATTTTAGCACTGGGACTTTCCTATGCCGATCAGAGCAGCTTTCTGATCTGGTTGGGTGTGATGATTTTGATCTTTTTTTCCATTTCTGTTTTCAATGAGCATTACAGCATTGAGAACTGTGCTTATTTGATGGTGATGATGCTGATTATGGCGATGACCGTTCAGGCCATTCACTTGGTTTATACGATTGGAAATCATGTCATGCTGTATTTGGTCATTGCAACCTATATGACCGATACAGGAGCTTATTTTGCAGGAAGAGCAATCGGCAAGCATAAACTGAATGAGCGGATCTCGCCGAAAAAGACCATCGAAGGAGCAATTGGCGGCTATATTTTGGGGGCAGCCAGCGCCTTTGTGTTCGGAAAGTGTTTTGTTCAGGAATTTTCTGCGCTTTTTCTGGTGCTGGTGAGCTTTACTGCACCGGCAGTCGGACAGCTTGGTGATCTTGCATTTAGTGCCATCAAACGTCATTTTTCAGTCAAAGATTTTGGATCGATTTTTCCTGGACATGGCGGAGTGCTGGATCGTATTGATTCTTTGATTTTTAATCTTCTGATTTTCTTGGTTTGGTCGATGGTGATTCAGCTCTATCTGCAGGGGGTGATGATTTAAGTGAAAAACATTAATTTATTAGGGGCCAGTGGTTCGATCGGAATGCAGACGGTAGATGTCTGTCTGCAGCATCCGGATCAGTTTTCCATTGTAGCTTTAAGTGTTGGAAAAAATATCGATCGATGCCGTCAGATTCTTAAGCAGCTGAAGACGGTCGAACTGGTTTCAATTTCTGACCCTGAACAGGCTAAGCAGCTTGCGCCAGAGTTTCCGGAAATTCGGTTTGTTTCACAAGAGGCGGGCCTTCAGGAAGTGGCAGTTTATGCTCCTGGTCAGATTGTAGTTAACGCATTGGTTGGTTTTGTTGGCTTGCAGCCGACAATGGCAGCCATTGAGGCAGGAAAAGATATCGCTTTGGCCAACAAAGAGACTTTGGTCGTGGCTGGCGAAATTGTGACTGCTGCATGCCGTCAGTTTCATGTCAGGCTGATTCCGATCGACAGCGAACATTCAGCAATCTTTCAGGCATTGCAGGGCAATGATCCGGCCGATATTCAGCGGTTGATCATTACCGCTTCCGGAGGGGCTTTTCGTGATCGTACCCGGGAGGAATTGCAGCAGGTTACATTAGAACAGGCGCTTTGTCATCCCAATTGGAAAATGGGAGCAAAGATCACGATTGATAGTGCTACCATGATGAACAAAGGCTTTGAAGTGATTGAAGCGCATTGGCTGTTTAATGTGGATTATGATCGGATTGAAGTTGTGCTTCATCCGGAAAGCGTGATTCATTCGATGGTGGAATATCAGGATCATGCTGTCATGGCCCAGCTTGGAACTCCTGATATGCGTCTGCCGATCCAGTATGCGCTGAGTTATCCAAAGCGGCTTTCGCTAAATGATGAAAGTTTGGATTTTGTTCGTTTAAAACAACTGAATTTCAAAGCGGCTGATTTTGATCGCTATCCGCTTCTGGCATTGGCTTATGAAGCGGGCAGGAAAAAAGGAAATCTTGCGGCGGTCATGAATGGCGCCAACGAAATGGCCAATCAGCTTTTTCGAGAGGGCCGGATCCAGTTTCTGCAAATTGAGCAGCTGGTTCTGGAAGTCTGCCGGTGTTGTCCGTTTCAGCAACAGGTGACATTGCAGGATTGCATCAAAGCCAATGCCTGGGGAAAACAGGCTGTGCTAGAAAGGGTTAAATAAACAATGGGAATACTCTACTTTGTTGTATTGCTGGGGATTATTGTAACGATTCATGAGCTTGGGCATTTTGTTGCTGCCAAGATTTTCGGAGTCTATTGTGGGGAGTTTTCGATCGGAATGGGACCGAAATTGTTCAGTATCCAGGGGAAAGAAACAAAGTATTCGATTCGGCTTCTGCCTATCGGTGGATATGTTCAGATGGCAGGCGAAGTGGACAATGCTTTAGAAGGAGAATGCACGGCAGAAGTTCCTTTTGAACGAACGATCAAAGGGATCTCACGCTGGAAGCAAATTGTGGTCATGCTGGCCGGGATTTTTATGAATTTTGTATTGGCCTGGGTCCTTTTTACCGGCATTTTGATGAATCAAGGAGTGAGCTATGCGCCCAATACTCCGGTCGTTGGCAGTGTTCTTCCAAAAAGTCCGGCCGAACAGGCGGGATTTCAAGCTAACGATGAGATCCTTTCTGTAAAATACAGTGATGGGACGCTTATCATTCCTCAAACATTCTCGGAAATGAGCTCTGCTAATCTCAATCAGCAGACAGGCGAGCGCATTTATGAGGTTCGTCGTGGTAGCGAGATTTTGACGATTGCGGTGACCCCGGTTTACGATGCGGAACGGGGAAGTTATCTGATTGGAATCAATGAGCCGATAGTCACAGAATATCCGAATCTTTTTGAAGCATCAATGTTAGGAATTCAGACCATGGGGACGGTTACTGAACTGATTGTTCAAAGCGTGTTGGATCTGGTTCGCGGAAGAAATCTTGATCAGCTGGCTGGGCCAATTGGAATTTATACGGTAACAGAGAAGCAGGCCTCGCTGGGACTGGTTAATTACATTTGGCTGATTGCCTTGCTTTCCTTGAATGTAGCGATTTTCAATGCGCTGCCGCTACCGATTCTGGATGGCGGACGTGCTTTGCTGGCTGTGCTGGAGATCATTCGTGGCAAGGCGATCAGCGAAAAGCTGGAGCAGGGAATGATGGCTTTTGGGTTAGCCGTGATTCTTCTATTGATGGTTTTTGCCACCTGGCAGGACTTAACCCGTCTTTTTGTCAAATAATGGAGGAAAAATATGTTTGAGAAATATCTGATCATTTTTCTGGTTTCGATGGTGCCCTTGATCGAGCTAAGAGGGGCGATCCCGTATGCGGTCGCGTTCAAACTGCCGCTTTTGCTTTCCTATATCATTGCGATCCTAGGCAATATGCTTCCGGTTCCGATTATTTATTTGTTTGCCCGTAAAGTTTTAGTCTGGGGAGCAGATAAGCCTTTTATTGGAGGATTTTTCAGCTGGTGTTTGAAAAAGGGAGAATCAGGAGGAAAAAAATTGCAGGAGAAAGCCGGACGAGGGTTATATTGGGCCTTGTTCCTGTTTGTTGGAATTCCGCTTCCAGGCACCGGGGCATGGACTGGAACATTAGCAGCCAGCATTCTGGATATGGATTTTAAAAAGAGCGTGATTGCTGTGTTAGGCGGCGTTGTTCTGGCAGGACTGATCATGGGAGCGGCTTCGGCTGGTTTGTTTGGGGCACTCTCCTCAATTTTTAACTAGAAAGAAGGGAAATCATGAAAACAATTCTTGTAACAGGTGGAACGGGTTATATTGGAAGCCATACGACCGTCGAGCTCATTCAGGCAGGATATCAGGTCATCATCTTGGATAATCTTTATAATTCAAGTCGTGAGGTTTTGAAACGAATTCAGGCGATTACCGGAGTCCTTCCAAAATTTTATGAAAAAGATCTTCTTGATCCAGCAGCGCTCCAAATGGTTTTTAAAGAAAATGCGATTGATGCGGTAATCCATTTTGCAGGGTACAAGGCGGTTGGCGAATCTGTTGAAATACCGCTGACTTATTATCAAAATAATATTGCTGGATCGCTGAATCTATATGAGGCAATGAAGGAAGCCGGATGTCGAAAGCTGGTATTTAGTTCTAGCGCAACTGTCTATGGCAATCCTCAATCTGTACCGATTCGGGAAGATTTTCCGTTAAGTACGACCAATCCTTATGGAACCACAAAATTGTTCAATGAGCGGATTTTAGAGGATCTTTGCATCTCTGATCCTTCTTGGAGCGTGCTGCTGCTGCGTTACTTTAATCCAATTGGAGCCCATCCATCGGGATTGATTGGCGAGACTCCGAACGGAATTCCGAATAATCTGGTTCCTTATATTGCTCAGGTGGCTACTGGGAAACGAGAATTTTTACGGGTCTGGGGCAACGATTATGACACGGTAGATGGAACCGGTGTTCGTGATTATATCCATGTTGTGGATTTGGCACAAGGCCATCTTAAGGCATTGGAATATGCGTTCAGCCATACCGGTGCAGAAACAGTCAATCTGGGAACTGGGAACGGCTATTCCGTGCTGCAAGTGAAAAATGCCTTTGAGAAAGCATGCGGAAAAGAAATTCCATATCAGATCATGGAACGGCGTCCAGGGGATATTGCAATCTGTTATGCGGATACAGCCAAAGCTAAAAAACTGCTGGGATGGAATGCACGCTATGGCATTGATGAAATGTGCCGGGATAGCTGGAACTTTCAAAGCAAAAATCCCAATGGTATTGAAAAGGCCCAATAGGGCCTTTTGTTTCTTTTGATGATAATGAATGCTTTTTCCATCCTGTTTTTTTGATGGGATTTTTTTATGTTTTATCAGTTTAGCGAAAACAAATCTGCTCCGGATTCATTTGATAGATGACATTTTTTCTTTCTACAATGATTGTCATTTTTTTGCGCACTTTTGGATCTGCCATGATTTTTTCCAATAATTCTTTGGTGGGGTTGATCGCATAGGGATGTCCTACCCATTGAAACATGGTGAAATCACCGGTCGTATCGCCATAGGCGTAACAGGAAGACAGATCCAATTGATATTGTTCGGTGAGTTCCAACAGTGCTTTTTGTTTGCTGTTATGATCCCACATTGGAATTAGCTCTCCTGTATAGTGGCCGCTTGCATCAGTTTGATAGATCGTTCCACGGCAATCGGTAAAGGCATATTTGCGGGCCATTGCCTGGACTAGTTCGATTGGTGAACCGGAGATGGCGAAAATATAATGATTCTCCTTTTTGTGACGAAGGATTTCATCCCGGGTAAATGTATAGACCCGTTCTCCTTTTTGATCAATAACGACGTTGGCGATATGCAGAATGTGTTCATTGGAGATTCCAATCAAGGCTGATCGGTAAATCTCAGTCATTTTCATCAAATAATCGTCGTATTCACCCTGTCTTCGATCATATTTCATGAAAGCGGGCTTGACTTCATCATGCCAGCGCATTTCTTCCACCAGATCATGAGTGATGAATTTTTTAAAAACTTCTGTAATCAATCCTTCACGATAAAGCGTCCCGTCAATATCAAAAAAAGCAGCAACATTTTTCATGCGACTTCCTCCTGTTTTTATTATTATACGAAAGTGGAATAAAAAAAGCGAATGAAGAAAAAATAGAAAGCTCAAATCCACATTGAAATTGCTGCTTTCTTTGAATCGCATCCTGCTTGTTTTTTAATTAATTTGGGGGTAGAAGAATAGTTTTTAGAGATGGCTTCATAAAAAAAGACCTCAATCATTGATCGAGGTTATGAAATTCCTTGATGATTTCCCGATAGCTTTTTAAAACCATGGAATTGATCATGTTGTCAGACTGATGCAGAAATTGTTTTAAAAGAAATGAAATCAACTGGGTATTGCGATGAGATCCGTCTCCTTGCTGATAGAAAATGAAGACACTGGAGCGTTGTTGATTCCATATCAGCGGCTTGTGATTCACAAGAACATGGAAGACTGGATGAGCAAGGCGAATAGCTAAAGGAGTAATCAGAACCAGGCCTTTTTCTCGTTCAAAGCTGATGAAACTGTCACGTAAGGTCAAATCACGAATAAACCGTTCATAGTCTCCGACTTCTTCTTGAAAGAACGAATAAAATTCGTGATAAATTTCTTCTTTGGTCTGAAAATTGCCTTTATGCAAACATTCTTCCGTGAAAATAGCCAAAGCATTTTTGCGCAGCTGATTGCTTAGATAACTGTTCAAGGGCTTAAGATCATTGTTGGTGCGAAAAAATTGGATATTGATGAGTGGAATTGACTTTGGCTGTGGTAAATTGGCATCTCGCACATCAGTGGCTAATAAATCGACTTGATCCCAGTCCAAAGAGAAAAGGTCAGTATATTCCACTGGAGAGACGCTAAGAAATTTTCCTGGAAAGCTATCCCAGATCCGCCGTGCTAAATTTTTGGCGAAATATAGTCCGTAACGGCTGGCAACGATGACTCTTTTTTTATCATAAAACATCTGATTTTCATATAGTGAACGGTTGATGATGGAATAAGCTCCGGTCAGATCGCTTTCGTGTAGCAGAATGCCATGATGATGATAAAAGAACAGGGCAAACAATGCGCACAGATCATTGGTAAAAAGACCAAGTTTGGTTTGCGGAGCAATCATTTCTTCATCTGCTGGAATTTCAAACAACAGCCGCAGTTTCAGAGAGTACAAATAACAGGCAAAGTCTTCATGAAACAAAGGATCGAACAAGCCGCTGATATCAAAATATAAAGAAAAGAAATGGAGCATTTTCTGAACTTCAGCCTTGCATTCCTGACGGTCTTTTTCTTGGATCTTGGAAGAATCATCCATCGTTTGACAAGCGGACAGAATCATGGTCAAAGTCAGAAGATCGTTGGGATGCAGATCTTCTTTAAAATATCGCGGCAGATGGCAGATGATTCCTTGAGCGATCGGCAGCATTGGCGAGTTTTCGGCGGCTGCAAGCTGTTTTGGGCTGAAGGTCTGTTTTTCACTGCAGTTGCGGCGAGTTTTTTGAAGCAGGATCAGATTGAATATTTTAGCGAAATCGATATTTGGAAGGCTGACTTCATTGTGACTGGCAAAATAATCCAGAATGGACTTACGAATTTTCTGTGGGAATTCGCTGTTCATTAAAAAAGCGGCTTCGAATTTTGGCTCCCGTTCACTTTGATCTAGGTTATGAATATAAACCTTGTGCTGAAACAGAAGACAGACTCGCCGATTCCACTCATTCCCTTCGATCCGAATTCCGTAATTGCGCCGTGACTTCAGTTCCAAATGAAAAAGGGATAAGTAATCCCGTACACGATCTAAGGTGCGAAGAATCGTGCTTTTGGAGCAGTACAGCGCTTCGGTAAAACTGTCTACAGTCAAATAATCATTGGTAATTAGCAGCTGCCTGAGAATATAATAGGCGTTGGCATATTCAGAAAGATTTAAATAGCGGAAACAGCGGATATCCTGCAGCAGCTGTTCGATAAATGGATTGGCCGTTTCCGGATCGGTGATGATCAAATTGTACCCCATCGCAATTTTAGTTTCGATGTGACAGCCGTGATCTTTTAGATAATCGTTGATGATATCGATTTCTTTTCGGATGGTATTGATGGATACATTGCAAAGCTGACTTAAAAAAGAACCGCTTAAATAAGAATCAGAAGTAATAATTTTTTGAAGAATATTTTTATCTAATTCACTAATCATGCCGGTCACTCCCATTTTTATTATAATGAAGTCTCCCTTTGAATTCTACTGTGTTTAAGCGGACAAAAAAATGAAAGCTAACTATATAAAAATCAAGTGAACTAGATGAAAAAGTATGAAAATGTTGCAGGTTCGAATATAGTTAGTTGATTTAGTATCGTTCTTTGAAATTGTGAATAATAAGGCATGACGAAAAGATCTTTTTGAGGTTCTGCTTTAAACGATTGTTTGCTTATTTGATCAAAGCTGGATCAAATTTCTGACTTGTTATTTCTAAATGGTAAATGATCCGTAACAGCTTTCGAACACAGTGTCCCTGTGCACATCGATGACTTTTTCCTTGTGTGCGCTTGAGTGTATAGAATGCATTGAAAACGGGATTGAAACGGATCACAGGAAGAATGACTTGGTAGAGCGTTTTGCGAAGATAACGTGAACCTTTCTTGGTAATGGCTGTA
This sequence comes from uncultured Erysipelotrichaceae bacterium, assembly GCA_944327135.1. Taxonomy (GTDB): domain Bacteria; phylum Bacillota_I; class Bacilli_A; order Erysipelotrichales; family Erysipelotrichaceae; genus CALVGQ01. The sequence goes on from CALVGQ010000110.1 coordinate 22,235, forward strand.
TGCTGGGCTTCAAACTGACTGCTTTTGTACTTGCTTGGAGCTACTCCGGCAAATTTTATGATCTGAGAAGCTTTTGAATAGTTGTGCAAATCTCCTAATTCCGCTAAAATAGAGATACCAGAGAAATATGAAATCCCTGGGATGCTTAGGATAGGAGAGTCGTTGTTGTGGGCGAGCTCTTCTATTTTTTTATCGATTTCTTCGATTTGTTTGTCTAGCATCTCAATGATTTCAATCAAATGTTTCATTTCGATCGTTTCTGCTGCAGAAGGAAACCCAATAGAGTTCTTCGTTGTTTCCTTAAGCTGTTCAGCGGTTAAAGAAATCTTGCGCCCTTTCGTATTCACTTCCAAACATTTACGGATCGTACGAATATCGGCATGTGCGATGGCATCTGCACTACCAAAGGTTTTAAGGATGTTCATATAGACTATTCCGTACTTCGATCTAAATAAGCTATTGAATTCAGGAAATACGATATCGATACATTTCTGAAGCTTGTTTGTATAGACATTCTGCTGTTCTTTCAAGTCATGGTGTTCACGAGTCAATCGTTTTTGTTCGTAGAGACCAAAAGAATTAACCTTTGAAATGCGGTATCCTTTCCGACGAGGACCGGAAGCCAGCACATCACATATGGTCAATGTGTCAAGGTCATCATCTTTTGTTGAGCTCAGCTGCATCTTGCGTGTCAGATCGGTCGTGATTGGATTGATCAGAGCGACTGTATACTTGGCATCCAGCAGGTATTTCAACAAATTGAAGTGATCATGACCGGTATCCTCTATTCCAATGAGGATACTCTCTTTGGGATAAGGCTCGATAGCTTTGATCAGCAGTCCAAATCCATCTTTATTGTTTTTGAATGAAGAAGGATCGACAAGAATATCACCGGTAGACTGATCCATCACACAGAACATATGGCTGTTTTTGCCAATATCGATACCAACAAGAATCATAAAAAACACATCCTTTCAAAATACATGTGAAGTGATACACCACATCACGGATTCCACAAATCCTGGTACGTGATATGAATTCAAAGACTCATCTAACTGATCATTATTTTGGAATACGGAGTGGTAGAAACCTTTCAAAAGTAGTCAAAGCCACAGGGAGGAATACAAATCCACATTCACATATTTCAAATGATACAAACAAGCGAAACCGAAATCAATCTCGGTAAATCGATTGATAGAAAGGAAAAGGTATACTGTAATGACCTCTTATATGAGTCATTTACAATATACCAGGAGGAAAACGAAAAGTGAGAGGTCAGGAAGGAGGTTTCTGTGATAGAATAAGATTGTTCAAAAAAAGAAAGAGGGGAAAAACAATGGAAAATATAGGTGCGGTCATCCTTGTCATTGTGGTGATGGTTGTTTATTGGGGAGGGACTGCTTTATATCGAAGACATCTGGCTAATAAGATTGCTAATGCGATGGCTAAAGGAGATCAGGAGACTTATCAAAAACTGCTTTTTTCAAAGCGTGTTTTGTTTCTTTTAAACCCGAACAGCATTTGTTTGATGCGCGGAGGATATTGCATCGCTTCCAATCGTCAGGAAGAAGCAGAAAAATATCTGAAGATGGTTCAAGTGAAAAAGTTGCCGTTTGAGCAGAAAATCAATTATTATCAGACGATGACAATGCTTGCGTTGAATAAAAAAGACAAAGAACTTTATGGCAAGATTCAGGAGAGCTTAAAAGGAATGAAAGATCAGCAGCATTCAGAATGGATTCAGGCGATGGTGAAAGAAAATGAGATCAATTTCAAATTGTATTTTGATTTTGATGCCACGGTCATTGATGAGCTGAACGAACAGCGTGAAAAAAATGAAGGAGCCGCTCGGGGAATGATCTGTATGTCTTTGGCCAAAGCCTATCATTTAAATAAACAGAAAAAAGAATCCACTGCTTTGCTGAAGGAAGCTCAGTCACTTCTGAAAGGAACCTTGTATGAAGAACTGATTGTAGCGACATTAAAAGATCCTAGTATAATGGATTAAAGAATATACCGCACAGGTTAGGAGTTATGATTAACTCCTTTTTTGATTCATGGCTTTGGTAAGAGTTACAGGAAGATATTAACGTTTTAAAAAGCTACTTTTTTTAAATTCAGAATGATATAATAACAAAAGAGAGGTGAATTCCATGAGAAATCAAAAGAATTTTGATCCTAAAAAAGTCGGAGTGATTGTCGTAGTCAGTCTTCTCTGCCTTGTCCTGGTAGGAACGATGGGGTATATTTTTATGAAATTCAATGATCGTTCTTCAGGCCAGAATGACCTTTCCAAAGAAACAGAAATGGCCACCATTGGTAATCAGGTTAAGCCGGATAAAACGGAAAACCGTGAAGCGCTGCAGATCGATCTGGTGGATTATACGGTATACAATTTGACAGATCTGGATTTTCAGTTTGTGATTGCCCGGATCCGGGTTAAAGCGGATTCTGCGATCAATCTGGATTTGAGTCATTTTTCTACAAGTGAAGGAATTCAATTGGATCAAGTCGATTCCTATGTGGATCAGCTTGAGCAGCAGGCGTTATTTTTAGGGAAACAGAACGTATGGTTTGAAATTGTTTCTCAGGAGAATTCAGTTCTTTCTAATATTTTTATTCCAGTCAAAGACAAAAGTGCTTCTAAAGTTACGCTATCCGCCGATTTTAATGATCTAACGATGGAATTTAACTTAAAGAATCCGAAAGGAACCAAAGAGTTGCTGATGTATCTTCCAGAGGATGTCATTACCGATGGAAAGACTTATCAGATGAAAGTATCCAGTGCTTTTAAAATGACTGGGGACAGAATAACAAGAGTTTATCCGGATGGATACAGTGAAGAGTACCTGGTTGCTTCCACGGCGGAGATCCATGCCTTCAAAGTAGAGGCGGTTTCGCTTTGGGGGGATGAAGTTGTCATTGAAAGTGCTACTTATACGGTTAGCGCTACCGGAGAAGAGTTTGAAGCTTTTAATGAGCAGTTTACCTGTGAGAAGTATGAAAATTTAATCAATCAGACGATTACGGATACAGGGAGTGGTGTTTTGTTCTTTGAGACACTGAACCCTTCGGAAAGTCCTATTACCTATCAGGGAGTTTTAAGACTAAAAATCAAAGGACAGGACAATACCATTGTAATTAATGTGGATCTTTAAGGAGGAAAAGAATGAGGAGAGGATTAAGCAAAGGAATCTTAGCTTTTTTCATGGCTTGCAGTTTGCTGAGCGGGGCACCGAAAACGCTTGTTCAAACAGTATCGGCTGTGGAGGCTGATTATCCGCTGGTTTGCGGAACGCAGTATGAAGTTTCATTAGTGAATGACAGCGGGAAATTTGATAAAATTGGTTGTTATTCTTCTTTCGAAGAAGCGCGCAACGTCATGTGGCAAAGCGGAGATGATGCCGTGATCCGGCATGCGAGCAGTTATTCACCGACGGGCATTATTGCGCTTAATTATGGCGTAGCGATTTCCTATCCGATGCGCGGAGGATCCACGACATTAACGATCAGCGCAGAAGCTGGCGGGGGCGGTAAGACAACCTATGTGGTGAAGCATCGCGAAATGAATTCGGCACAGACCGATTCCTATGATGGCAATGGGAATGGCCGGGTGTATGTCAAGCTCAACGGCTTTTCTGGCTATGTTGACTTGAAACTGATTGATCTAGTTCCGATGAAATTTATTA
>CALVGQ010000111.1 GCA_944327135.1 uncultured Erysipelotrichaceae bacterium
AAAACGTTTTTCGGTTTGTTTTGCTACTCTAATTTATTTTGCTATGCTTAGACGATCTGGATTTTAAGATAAATAATCAGCCGGTTTTGCTACTCTAATTTATTTTGCTATGCTTAGACTGGAAGTGTTTGTTGTGTTGTTGGTGGAGTGTTTTGCTACTCTAATTTATTTTGCTATGCTTAGACTATTAATCTAGGCAAGGAATTTGAATAACCGTTTTGCTACTCTAATTTATTTTGCTATGCTTAGACTAATGGCTTCCAATGTGCCTTATCTTGACCGTTTTGCTACTCTAATTTATTTTGCTATGCTTAGACTTTCAGTTGCTCGTAACGTTCGCAAGCGATGTTTTGCTACTCTAATTTATTTTGCTATGCTTAGACAAAATGAATATTTAACCAATGATGGTGGAAGTTTTGCTACTCTAATTTATTTTGCTATGCTTAGACATAAAGAAAAATTAATAAAACATAAAATAAGTTTTGCTACTCTAATTTATTTTGCTATGCTTAGACTTGGGATAGTGTTATTGACATTATGAAAAAGGGCTGTGATGTTCAATCTATCGAACAGTCCGCCTCAGCCCACATAGTTTTGTTACTCTTAGCTTTGCTATGCTTTTTATTTTTTTATTATAAAGTCATGATTTAAACTTTCAGGCTTTGAAGCAAATCAATGACCTGATTCAAAGAAGAACATTGAAATTCGATCAATTCTTCTTTCATTTCTTGATCGGGAATAACCAGATCCTGAATGAAAACACGATGCATTCCAGCGGCTTTTGCAGCCAAATGTCCATTTTTGGAATCTTCCAGAACCAAGCAGTTCTCTGGCTGAATTCCGCAAAGGGAGGCTGCGGTGAGGAAAATCTCAGGATTGGGCTTGGCTTGGGCAACCAGATCGCCGCCAAGGATGGCATCGAAATCAAAGTCATATCCAATCGTGGAGAGCATCCAGCGAACATATTCTTGTGGGCTGCTGGATGCCACTGCAACTTTCAAAGAGGTTGTTTTCAGATATTGCAGCAGGGAGATCAACCCCGGTTTATTGACATTGCCTAAGGTCATGATGGCTTTTTGAAGATCTGGGCGGCGCTGCTGTTGAATTTCTGGGAACCATTGCTGGATTTCTGGATGGGCCTGCATGACTTTTTGAAATTGATGGGAACCAGCACCAATGATGGCTTCAAAAAAACCATCAGGAATGGGGGTGTCATGAGCCTTTAGGATGCGTCGCCATGTATTGCAGGCGTGTCGTTCTGTATCAAACATCAAACCGTCGCAGTCAAAAATAAGACATTCTATTTTCATTGTTCTTTCTCCGATCCTAGGAGTATTATAAGAGGCTGCATACGGAAAGTAAAGTTATCCCTCATCTTTTTTGAAAGCGCGTAAAAGCTTGATAAAAGCTCTTTTTTCGATTCGGGAGACATAAGAGCGTGAAATGTTTTCTTCTTCTGCAATTTCTTTTTGTGTTTTTTTCTTCTGGTTGAAAAGACCATAGCGTTGAGCCAGGATTCGCCGTTCTTTTTCAGTAAGGGTATCAAGATAACGGTATAATTTTTTTTTGTTTTCTTCTAATAGCATTTGATCTAGGATATCTGGCTGTGATTCATCTTTGATGACATCGATGAGCTGGATTGATTCTCCATCTTTATCGTGCCCGATTGGATCATCCAGCGAGCAGGTTCCAGCTGATTTTTTCATGTTGCGAAGGGCCATCAGAATTTCATTTTCAATACATTTAGAGGCATAAGTGGTCAGCTTATGACCTTTGGAGGGATCAAAAGAATCTACGGCTTTAATCAGTCCGATGGTTCCAATACTGACAAGATCTTCGAAAGACTCGCGGCGGACATCGAATTTTTTGACAAGATGAACAACCAGCCGAAGATTATGCTCGATCAAAGAGTCACGTGCCGTGCGGTCTCCTTTAGCCATGCGCTGCAGGCACTCTTCCTCAGCTTTGGCATCCAGCGGATGGGGATAGGAACCGGTCTGGATAAAACCGACCAGAAAGGGAAAGAAGGCCTGAAGGAGCATCCATATCTGATTCAACATATTGATCACCGTTTCCATTCTATGAAGAATGTTGACGAATTATGTCAGATCGAAATTTCAGGGCATCTGATTGTGTTCCCCGCCCCTTTAAGGTATAATAATACCAGCGTTTTAAAGGAGGAAATATCATAATGAGTCAAGTTCGCATTTTCGCCCTTGGCGGTTTGGATGAAGACGGCAAGAACATGCTTGTCGTAGAAATAGATCAGGCTATTTTTGTGATCGAGGCCGGATTGAAATATCCGGAAGTCGATCAGCATGGAGTCAATATGATCATTCCCGATTTTCGATATCTGATTGAAAATAAAGACCGTGTTAAGGGAATTTTTATTACTCATGGTCATGATGATGTCATGGCTGCGTTACCCAATCTTTTGAAGCAGGTCAGTCTTCCGGTTTATACAACCCCCCTGACAGCGATGATTATTGAAGAGGAATGTAAAATGGCCCGTGTTCCCCGGCCGAAGATTCATCGCATCAAACGAGGATCTTCATTTAAAATTGACGGAATCATGATTAGGACCTTTGGCATGACCCAATCGATTGCGGATGGTTTTGGTTTGGCCATTGAGAGTCAGGAAGGCTATGTCGTTTATACCAGCGAATTCATCGTTGACTACGATATCCGCAATGAGGCTTTCAGTTGTGATATCACACAATTAGCGGAATTGGGTAAGAAAGGGGTGCTGGCGCTTTTGACCGAGTCGGTTGGGGCAGTACGCAGCGGTCATACAGCTCCCAACCATCGTATTACCAATGAAATTGAGCCGTATTTTGAGGATGCCAAAGATGAGCGGATTATTGTAACAACGTATGCTCAGAACATGTATCGGGTTATTGAGATCATTGAGCTGGCCAACAAATACAAGAAGAAGGTATTTTTCTATGATGAACATCTGCGTGATATTTTGCGGATGGCAGAAAAATTAGGATATTATCGGATCCCTGTTGGTTTGGAAATTACCCGCAGCCAATTCCGGCAGGATCTGCGCAATGTCGTAGTGATTGTTTCTGGAAGCGGAGCTCAGGTTTTTAAACTGATGCTTAAGATTGCTTTGAAAGAAGATCCTTTGTTGGAATTGTGTCCGGAAGATACCGTTATTATTGCTTCACCGATTGTTCCGGGAACCGAGCGTGAAGCTTCCAATATGGAAAATGAGATCTATAAGGAAACAATCAAAGTCAGATCACTGGACCATCGCAAGATCTTCTCGATGCATGCTTCCGTTGAGGATCTGAAGATGATGCTGTATTTGTTTAAACCGAAATATTACATTCCAATGAAGGGAGAGTATCGTCATTTGATTGCGAATGCCAATATTGCATTTGATATGGGCTTTCAGGTCAATCGGATCCTTCTTCTGGACAATGGCCAGATCGCCAGCTTTGAGCAGGGAGAATTGAAATCAACCGAGGAGATTCTTCCATTGGAGCAGGTTCTGGTAGACGGAAATGACAGTCTGGATGTCAGCGGAATGGTTCTTCGTGATCGTGAGATTTTGGCGACGGATGGCGCCATTGTGGTAGGAGTAGTGGTCGATTTTAAAACCAAAGAAATCATTGGCGGACCGGATGTACAAAGCCGTGGGGTTATCTATTTGAAGGATGCTGATTATATCGTGAAAGAGATCGGCAACATTATTGAAAATACGATCAATGAGGCTGTTCTTGAGCATCGATATGAGAATATGGCCATGCGTCAGGAGATCAAGGAAAAAATCACCAAATATGTGATGAAAGAGACGGGAAAACGTCCGATGATCCTGCCGGCGATTGTGGAGATTCATACTCAGGAATAGGAGTGATGGGTTTTGGCAGAGAAAAAGAAACAAAGACAAAAGCAGGAACCGGAAAAACTGATCGATCATGATACGATGATTTATATTTATGCAGGAATCTTGATCATGATTACCGTGATTGGTGCATGCAAAATGGGCCCTTTGGGCAGTTTTCTGGCTTCTTT
>CALVGQ010000112.1 GCA_944327135.1 uncultured Erysipelotrichaceae bacterium
ACATCCTGCGGGAATGTAAGAAAGCCCAGGATGGGCTGCGGGGCTTTCTCGGTGACGAGTATCAGGATTATGACCTAGTAGTGGCGCTGTCCAACGGCCGCCCCTGCGAGGACCGCATCATCCTGAAGGAGTTTGAAGTGGTCGAGAGATCGCCAGATGAGTCGGAAGGATTATGTTGTTTATGATTATCTGATTGGGATGGATTCGATGAATCTTCGCAATATGCTTCGAATTCTTAAAGAGGATCCCAAGCATAAGTGCTGTCGGTTGTTGGATTTTACCGATCATCTGCAGGATATTGCGGATCCTTGGTATACCGGTGATTTTGAACGGACGTATCAGCAAATTGATCAAGGATGTCGGGCGTTGCTGGAAAAAATAAGAAAAGAAAGATAATTTTGTACTGAATGTATCGATAGATATAAAAAACAGTAAAAATCTGGATATTGTGAAAACATTCTTAAAGGATATAATAGTAGCGGATATTGGAGCCAGACAGTCCTAGAGAACTGTCTGGAAGATTTATCTGAGAATATTGGAGGATGAAGTCGTCCAATAAGGAGGAAAGAAAGAGAATGAAAAAAAGCGTTATTGCCCTTCTGGCAGCGCTGTTGGCAGTGGGTGCACTGAGTGCCTGCAGCAGCCAGGAAAAACAGCCAGAAAACACCACAGAACCGGTTGTTGAAACCTTTTCAGCAGAATATGAAATGAAGGGAACCACTTCTGCAGGTCTTCCAAAAAATGATACGTTCATTTTTGAAGGAACCACGACGGATGGTATCATCACAGAATTGAATTTTGACATTGTTCGTAACAAGGGAATGGAAGATGAGTATTCCAAAAAAGATCTGATGGGTTATCAGATGAATGTTTCTGATGCAGAAATTACAGCAACGGACAATGGTTTTGAGCTGATCAAGCTGAGCATGAACAGCTTTAACAATGAGCTGGGCCAGTATATGATTACTGCAACCTGTGCGGAATTGACAGAGGAAACACTATTTAAAGATCTGACGATCCAGAACTATGATGGCACCGTGATGACGATGGAACAATCCTTGGAGATTTATCAGCATCTGGCAGATGAAGGCGGATTGACACTGACCGAAGAAACTCCGGTAAAAGATCTGCTGGCGATCCATGGTCTGGTGCAGGATGGCGCTTTCCAGGCAGGAACATCGCGGGTTTCCTTTGCAGGAATCAACGGCGGAAGAAGCTACGGGGAACAGATCGATGCGATCGTGGATTATATTCTGGCCAACAGCATGACCTTGGAAGACGTCTATGAAATGTTTAGAACCGTTAACCAGCAGAGCACTCCGATCGAGGATCGGGATACGATTTCCGGAGCAACGATTGCGTTTGTCGGAGATTTCCAGAGAATGGTTTATGTTGCAATGTATGGAGATCTGTTTGAAGGAGTAACCAATCATACTTCCAATGAAGATGGCAGCGTTAAGGTGGAAGTGGTAACACAGGGATATGGCGGAGAAATCGAAACTCATGTGACCTTCGATGCTGACCGCAAGATCACAGCGATCTCTGTCCGTGATGCGCAGGAAACTGAAAATGTCGGCGGCTTGCTGACGGCAGAAAATTCTGAATTCATCCAGACACTGATTGCCAATCAGGACAATGTGGATGCAGTGGATGCCGTTTCCGGAGCAACCAAGACTTCAGAAGCACTGAAGAAGGCCGTTAAATTTGCCATCGAATATGATGGTTGGGAATAAGCTGAACCATTGAACTATAAAAAAAAGCCGTTTTTCAGAGATTTCTCTAAGAACGGCTTTTTTTCATTCAACTGGATCATTTCTGATTCAAGATGCCCCTTTATTCATCTCAGTGGAAGCAAGAGAAATAAAGCGTGCTTTATTTTCAGAAAAATCATACCAGATAATATCTTTTTCTGCTCAATCAAACCCATTGATTTTGCTTGTTTTTTTGTGAATCAGGAATGATTTTGTCCATCTAATATAAATTGGCGCAGATCTTCACCTAACAGACGGGCACTTTCTTCTCCCAGATAAGCCATATGCCCGGATGGGTATTCCCGGATCAGAACACGCGCTGGATCCAAGTGGCTGTGAGTGGCAAGATAACGGGCGTTTCCGGCTGTGGTACATAGATCAAATAATCCGGAGGCAAAGAATACCCGAAGACTTGGATTGCGTCGCATCGCACCGGCTAAAGCACGAGCGGGGGAGAGCTTGAATTTGCGATTCCACTGCCGGTTGACGCCATGGGAAAGACCTCTGCTGCTGCGCTGCATTTGAATGTTCAGCTCATCCCGCAATAGGCCAAACGCACTGGTATACGCCGGGGTATACTGGCCCATGGCCGGATCATCGGCAATGACATTGGTATCCGGTACGCTTGGCAATGCTTTCCAGAGATAACGGCTGTCGTAGTAGCCGACAACCTTCTGCTGTGCTTCCATCAGTTTTTTGGCATAGTCCATTGCAGTCAGATCCATCCATCGAGCATCGAGGAATTCTTTGGAAAGGCCTGTCATGCCGGCCATTTTTTCTAACAAGGCATTTTTCCGTTCTGATGAAAGAGCATCTCCTTCATAATAAGCCGGTAAATATTCATTTTCGACAAAGCGATAAGCCTGCTGGACAACAGTTTTCAGATCAGGCTTGCCAGCTGGGAAATGGTAGGCATAGGTGGCAGCCATCGAAGGCAAAGCCAAAGCGGTTTGGCTGAATGGCGTTTCCTGATAGAAATAACATCCCAGCAAAAGAATACCGCTGACCGAAATCCCGAGCGTTTCCTGGTTTTCAGCTCCGCCGCCTAAAAGCTCTGCGGCCAAAAGACAGGAACGTCCGGTGCCATAGCTTTCTCCGGCCAGATAAATAGGACTGTTGCGGCGATGGTACCGGGTCAGCCATCCATCGACAAACAAAGCAAGCTGACGAATATCAGCGTCAGAATCATAAAACTGATCTTTGGCTTCTTCATCAAAAAGCCGTCCGAGTCCAGTCCCGACCATATCCACAACGACCAGATCACAGAAGTCTAAAAGACAGTTGGGATTGTCCTCCAGCTCAAAAGGCGGAACAGTCGGAAGATGAATTTCATCGGGAAGCTTGAGTCGGCGGGGTCCAATCAATCCCAGATGCAGCCAAAGACTGGCCGAACCAGGGCCTCCATTGTAGGCAAACAACACTGGCCGCTGCTGCGGCTGAGAGACATCAGAACGAAAATAGGAATAGGAATAGAGAGTAGCTACGGCTTTTCCTTCTTGGTTGTAGAAAAAGTTGTCTTCACAGATGGTATGATAAGGAATCGTTTGTCCATTAAGCTGCAGGACATGATCGGATTCAAAGCGGGTCTTCTCCCGGTCTTCTTCAAAATGGATGGTCATGATTTCTCTCCTTTTTCTTTAATGAAACAACGTCCTGCGCCGATTGTCAAGATTAAAGGGAGGTCTTGGAAGGATGAGAACGGGCTTGAGAGGCCTGTTCGCTGAATCCATCCGGATAACGCTTTTTTAATTTATTGAGATTGGCTTGTGCGATCTCTTCCAAAGAAAGATCCAGGGCGGATGCCGCTTCAGCTAAATACCAGGCGACATCGCCCAGTTCTTCTTTTAGTGCTTCTTTGTTCAGCGGATGTCCCTGAGCCAGCCATTTTTTGACATGATCGATGACCTCACCAGATTCTCCGCATAGTCCCATGACGCTGTTAATCAGTTTTTCTTTTGGATCGAGTCGGGGATTGAGCGTGGTCATGGCCTGTTTCTGATATTTCTGAAAGGTCAGGGCGCAAGCTTGGAACGTTTCGCTGAGCTTAAACCAGATCCCTAAATTATAGCCGCAGCGGACCAGGTTTTCTCGAGCCTGCAGCAAGGCCTCTTCAACGCTGCAGCAGTGCTGAACGGTACTGAAAAAAAGATCGATGCCGTGCTCACGCAGCGCTTCGGCCTGCGGAAGGATTGCACCGCTGACTAAGATGACCGGTTTTTGAAATTGTTTGGCAGCTTTGGCCACTCCCAGCGGAGTTTTTCCAAATGCAGTCTGGGCGTCAGTCTGTCCTTCCCCGGTAATGACCCAGTCAGCGGTTTGGACCTTTTCTTTAAAGTGGGTCAATTCCAGCATGATTTCAATTCCACTGCGTTTTTCTGCATGAAGAAAACAAAGCAGTGCAAAACCTACTCCTCCCGCTGCTCCAGCTCCTTGCTGATCACGGCACAAGACTGCGGCAGCCGATTCGGCCAGATCGGCCCAGTGCGTCATCCAAGCTTCCAGCAGCAAAAGCTCCTCGGGCGAGGCCCCTTTTTGCAAAGCAAATACAAAGCTGGCCCCGTGCTCCCCCAGCAGCGGATTGTTGACATCAGCCGCCAAGATGAATCGGCAGTGTTTCAGCCGAGGATCAAGCAAGGTCAGATCGATGCGTTCACAGCTTTGCAGACGGGAAGGGATTGGTTCAAGCAGCTGCTCCCCCCGATAATAGCGGGCTCCCAAAGCGGCCATCATGCCCGCTCCGCCATCGTTGGTGGCACTGCCTCCTATCAACAGGATAAAAGTTTGGCAGCCATGGTTTAAAGCGTCCAGTATCAGTTCGCCAAAACCATAGGTATTGGCCTGCATCAAATCCCGGGTATCCGGCTCCAGCATTAGACCGCTGGATTGGGCCAGTTCTAAAATAGCGGTTTTTTTTGAGATGGCGTAAGCTGCTTCAACGGGTTTTCCATAAGGCCCGTGAACGACACAGGTCTGTCGCACGATAGCGGGCAAAGAAAAAATACAGTCCAGCGAGTGCTCTCCGCCATCAGCCAGCGGCAGCGTTTCGATTTCAAGTTCTGGATTGCTTTCCAGCAAGGCTTGTTTTAGGGTCAAGGCAACTTCCTGAGAGGATAAGGTTCCTTTGAAGGAATCCGGGGCAATGAGAATTTTCATCCTGTTATTCAAGCGGCATTCATGCGGCTTGCTCCTTTTGTAGTTTTATTATCCATCGTTTTCGCATTTTGAACAAGAAAAAAAGAAGCCTTGGCTTCTTAGAGGATCTGATCGACCAGTCCATATTCCAGTGCTTCCTGTGCTTCCATGAAATAATCCCGTTCACAGTCCTGCAGGATCCGTTCGTAAGGCTGATGGGTATGCTGGCATAGCAAGCGGGCGATTTTTTCCTTGACACGATGAAGATGGGCTGCGGCAATCGTCAGATCGGTGGACTGCCCCTGCATGGCCCCCAAAGGCTGGTGGATCATGACCTCACTGTTGGCAAGAGCGATGCGTTTTCCGAAAGTTCCGCTGGCTAGTAAAATCGATGCCATGCTGGCACAGCAGCCCATGCAGATCGTGGAGATTTCGCAGTCAATAAACTGCATCGTATCATAAATAGCCAATCCGGCGGAAACACTGCCGCCGGGAGAATTGATATAAAGCTGGATCGGATCACTGTTCAAAGAGGCCAGATAGAGCAGCTGTCCGCAGATGCTGCTGGCCATGTTGTCTTCAATCTCTCCGGTGCATAAAATGATTCGTTCTTTGAGCAGCAAAGAATAAAGATCATAGGCTCGTTCAACCTGATTGCCGCGTTCAATGATGGTCGGAATGACTACCATATTTTTTCTCACATCCTTCTCTATACAGTATGATAAAAGAAAGCTTCTTTATACCTTATGAACTTTATTTTAAGGATAGAAAAGAGGCCTCTTTTTCGAATCATTTTAGAAGGAAAAAAGACGCAGGAGAGCTTTTTTTATATTGTGAAAAAACTGTCAGAACAGGTCGGAATGATTGACAATCCAAGCGTAAAAACTTATAATAAATGCGTGTCATAAGGAGGACTTATAAAATGACAGTAAAAGTAGCAATTAATGGTTTTGGGCGCATCGGTCGTCTGGCTTTCCGTCAGATGTTTGTAGCAGATGGTTACGAAGTTGTCGCAATCAACGATTTAACAAGTCCTAAAATGCTGGCTCACCTGTTGAAGTATGATTCAGCTCAGGGACCTTTCAGCGGACATACGGTTGAAGCAAAAGAAAGCTCGATCGTAGTGGATGGCCATGAGATTGAAATCTATGCCAAGGCTGACGCTAAGGAACTTCCTTGGAAGGAACTGGGCGTAGACGTTGTTTTGGAGTGCACCGGTTTCTATACTTCTAAAGCAAAAGCTTCCGCTCATATCGAAGCAGGAGCTAAGAAGGTCGTTATTTCCGCTCCGGCTGGAAATGATCTGCCGACGATCGTCTTTGGTGTAAACCAGAATGTTTTGACCAAAGAAGATACAGTCATCTCTGCAGCAAGCTGCACCACCAACTGCTTGGCTCCGATGGCTGATGCGTTGAACAAATATGCTCCGATCCAGAGCGGTATCATGACCACCGTCCATGCTTATACAGGAGATCAGATGACACTGGATGGACCTCAGCGTAAAGGAGATCTGCGTCGTGCTCGTGCGGCTGCGATCAACATCGTTCCAAACAGCACCGGTGCTGCTAAGGCAATCGGTCTGGTTATTCCTGAGTTGAATGGCAAGCTGATCGGTTCTGCTCAGCGTGTTCCGGTTCCGACAGGTTCTACCACGATCCTGGTTGCGGTTGTCAAGGGTAAGGACATTACCAAGGAAGGCATCAATGCCGCAATGAAGGCCGCTTCCAATGATTCCTTCGGATATACGGAAGAAGAACTGGTTTCCAGCGATATCATCGGAATCACCTATGGTTCCCTGTTTGATGCTACGCAGACGATGGTAACCAAGATTGATGATGACACCTATCAGGTACAGGTTGTTTCTTGGTATGACAATGAAAACAGCTACACCAGCCAGATGGTTCGTACAATCAAATATTTTGCTGAACTGTAATTCTTAATAAGTCATAAAAATGGGCGAATTCTCGCCCGTTTTTTATTGTGAAAAAGAGTGGTGATCTTGAAAAAACAATCACTTTTTCTGAAAGAGCGCGAATCCCGGACAGCGGTTATCTGGGAAAAGAAAAAGAGGGATTGCCCTCTTTTTTTGATCGTTCCAATTTGAAGATCTATTTTATAAGCAGTACCGAGGCTGAAGAAGCATGTTCTAGAAAAGACGAAATCGTGACAAATTGAAATCCTTCTTTTTTTAATTCGGGAATCAGCTTTTTTAAGGTCTTGATTGTTTCCGGATTATCATCATGAAAAATAAGGATGTCCTGATTCTGAACCTGCTGAATCACTTGATCATAAATGGAACTAGCTTGGGGATGGTCCCAATCCCCGCTGTCCAAGGTCCAAAGAACCAATGGCAGAGGAATCGTCTGCTGGACCTGCTGGTTGTACTTTCCATAGGGCGGACGGAAATAACGGGCATGGTAGTCCGGGAGAATAGTTTGCAGCCGTTCTTCGGTTTTCCATAATTCCTCACGGATTTGCTGAGGAGCAAGCGTCGTCAGATCTGGATGAGAAAATGAGTGGATTTCGATTTCATGACCACTGGCGGCCATTTCACGAAGGATATTTTCATTGCCTGAAATGGCTTCTCCTACTACAAAGAAGGTGGCAGGAACCTGTTCCTTATAAAGAAGATCTAAAAGCGGTAAGGTATAGGAAGCGTTGGGACCGTCATCAAACGTGATGGCAATCATCGGCTGCTGAGGGTCAATCTCAGACTGAATGGGGGTTCGGTGTAACCGGGCCTGAAGAGAAAAAAGAAGGATCAGATAGATCAAAAGACAGGATAAGCTGATGAAAAGAATAAAACCGATATTACGGTATTTCATTTCCATTCCCCCTTTCGATGCAAAAAAAAGGTCAGATATCCATGCAAGGCAGCCATACTTTGAATGGTTTGAAAGCAAAGCAGAAAAGCCAAAAAGCCGAAAAAACTGTTTTTAAAAGGAATATTTAATTTCTTTTGATAAAGGAACATGGAATAGAAAAGCAAGACGCAAACCAATAGAGTGATCAGCGTCAGGATCCCAGCAAGAAGCGGAAAACCGGAAAGAGCCAGCAGAATTGCTGGAATGAAGCCGAATAGAAAACTCAGATCAAGATCGATGACAAAGCAATTGACCAGAGCAAAATATTTTGTGAAAAAGGAAGGCTGTTTCCACGGAGGAATCAAAGAGAGTCCTTCCAGCATGCCTCTAGCCCAACGCTTACGCTGATTGTAGAGCCCAAAAAAAGTGTCAGGGACCTGGGTATAGCCTACTGCGGCAGGCTCGTAAGTTGAGGACAGCCCATGCTGCATCAGCTGATAGGTCAAAACGATATCTTCACCCATCACTGGTTTCCAGCCGCCGAGTTTTCGGACTGCCTGAGTCTGAAAGGCGCTGAAGGCTCCCTGGGCAACCAAGGTAGAACGGTAACTGCCCTGATACCGTTTGACAGCGGCGATGCTTAAAAGATAATCGTAGGTTTGGATCTTTGTGAAAAAAGAGTCCGTTGTATTTTGAACAAACAGATTTCCGGCAACACAGCTGCTTTGTGTCGCAACAATGTGATTCATTATTTTTTGAACGGCATTTTTTTCTAAACATGTATCGGAATCGACTGTAATGAAATATTTTGTTGTGATATGAGCCAGACCAGTATTCAAGGCATGACTTTTTCCTAGTACAGGACAGTAAAGAGTGCGGATAGAGCGGTTGGAAAAAGAGCAGGGAATCCACTTTTGAATTTCCTGTTTAGTTTGATCGGATGAAGCATTGTCTACAACAAGAAGATCAATCGGACCTGAATAATGCTGCAGTAGGATGGCCTGAATGGATTGACTGATCATGGTTTCTTCGTTGTGGGCGCAAATTAAAACGGTAACTGGGACTGAGGTGGTGGGATATTCTTTTTTCTTCCAATGCAGCAGATTGGAAAAAAACAGGCTGCTCATAAAAAAACCAGGCAAAAGGGCAATGCCGGAAATGACCCACCAGATATAAGCTTTGGGTAAAAGACAGGCTATTTCGCGAGCCCAGAAAAGGGAGAAATAAAAGGAGAAGAAGAACCAGAGGGCTCCAAAGATCAAAGAAAGCATAAATCGGGTTTTCAAAAAAATCACCTCCCCTACCAAGGTATGGAGGAATAAAAAAGAGGTGATTCTTTTAGCATCAAAGCTCGCTCTTCAATCTTTACAAGAATGGAATTTCCTGCTTTATCTGTACTCGGTTTCATTGTATAATGACACCAACTTAAAAGGGGGCAAGGGAATGGAACATTGGGTTTCGATCTGGGGAAATGCGATGTCTATCATGGAAAACCGACCGGAGAGCTATGCCAGAAAGATCACATTGCGTTATAAAATCACGGTTCCAATGTCAGGAACGGCGATTCGAATTGAGCTGGATAATTTTACTGGCGAAGAGGCGGTGTCTTTTACTGAAGTGACATTGGCCAAAGTCCGTGAACAGGACGAAGCAGATCCCAAGACGCTGCAGACAGTTCGATTCGGGAAGGAAAAAACGCTGAAACTGGAGGCAGGGCAAAAAGCACTGAGTGAGGCAATCGATTTGCCTGTAGAAAAAGGAGATCAGTTAGCGGTCAGTCTTTATTTTGAAGAGTTTACCTCGATGCGCTGTGGGGTGATGGCTTGGGGACCGCTGAGCCAGGGAGCTTATGCGTTGGGAAATCAGACTCGGCAAGCTCGGTTCTCTTTGGAAAAAAGCCGGGAAATCCAGGCCTTTTATTTTTTGAGCCGAGTGGATCTTCGCTGTGAAGCACCGGCCGAGTCGATCCTTTGTTTTGGAGACTCGATTACTGCCCAGCCTTGGCCGGAATGGCTGCAGGTGAAGCTAATGGAAAACGATCAGCCGGTGGGAATCGTCCGTCGGGCCGTCAGCGGCTCCCGGGTGCTTCGCCAATATGATTGCTTGGCCTACGCTTCTTATGGATTAAAAGCGCAAACGCGGATCCAGCATGAGCTGGAAGCCTGCGGCTGTCAAACAATGGTCCTGCTGCAGGGCATTAATGATTTGATCCATCCCATCGGCATCGAAGTGAATCCGTTTCGGCCATGGAGCGATTTGCCAAGCAGGGAAGAACTGATCGAGGGATTGCAATTTCTGATTTCCATAGCACATCAGAAAGGAATGGCGGTGCTGGTGGGAACCTTGACCCCGGTGGAAGGCTGGCGGACGTACGCGCCATTTCGGGAGACGCTGCGGCAGCAGGTGAATGCTTGGATCCGTCAGACAGAACGGATCGAGGGTGTCCTGGACTTTGATGCAGCGCTGCGGGATCCGCTTCATCCAACCCGATTGGCCAGGGAAATGGATAGCGGAGATCATTTGCATCCCAGTTCGGCCGGTCATCAAAAAATGGCAGAAATCGCGCTGATCACCTTGCAGCAGCTAAAAGAAAAGAGGAACGCAAAATGTGGGCAATGATTGCAACCTGGTGCATGAGCCAGGAAGGAGTAAAGCAGGCGGCACAGCAGCTAAAGGCCCAGGGAAGCGCAGCAGAGGCACTGGAACAGGCTATTTGCGCGGTGGAGGATTTTCCATATTATAAATCGGTGGGCTATGGCGGACTTCCTAACGAAGAGATGGAGGTAGAACTGGATGCAGCCTTCATGGATGGAGATACATTGGATGTGGGTGCAGTAGCGGCTCTGCGGGATTTTGCGAATCCGATCAAGATTGCCCGCCGGCTTTCTCAGGAAACGATCAATTGTATGCTGGTGGGTCGGGGGGCTGAAAAATTTGCGCATCAAGCAGGCTTTGAGCGGAAGAATATGCTAACCGAGCGCTCACGGATCCTGTATCGCCGTCAGCTGCAGAAGTCACAAGATGAGCTGAAAGCCTATCGTGGTCATGATACCGTGGGAATGGTTTGTTTGGATCAGTCTGGCAAAGTGTGCGCGGCAACCAGTACCAGCGGCTTGTTTTTGAAGAAAGCCGGTCGGGTAGGGGATTCACCTCTGGTTGGCAGCGGATTTTATGCGGACTCTGAAATCGGCGGAGCCTGCGCAACGGGATTAGGCGAGGATCTGATGAAAGGCTGCATCGCTTATGAAACTGTTCGGTTGATGAAGACGGGATACTCGGCACAGGAAGCCTGTGATCAGGCTATCTTGGAGCTGGAACAGAAGCTGCGTAACCGAAGAAAAAATGTTGGGGATCTTTCGGTTGTCGCATTAAGCGCGAAGGGCGATTGGGGCGCGGCCACCAATCTTCAGGAGTTTTCTTTTGTTGTGGCTTCTCCAACTGTTTCAGCCACAGTGTTTCTTTGTCAAAAGAGCGCTCATGGCTGCAAGATCAGTCCTGCCAGTGATCTTTGGCAGAAAGCATATCGGGAAAGCCGAATGGCACCATTGGAGGAAGAAGAATGAAAAAAGGAATTGCAGAAATTTGTTGTGGAAGCTGGATGGATTGTCTGGCCGCAGCCCGCGGCGGCGCAGATCGAATCGAACTGAATTCTGCGCTGGCATTGGGAGGACTGACGCCTTCTTTCAGTGCTCTTTGTCTGGCAAAACGGGAAACGAATCTAAAAGTGATTGCCATGGTTCGGCCTCGTCCGGCAGGTTTTTGTTATACCTTAGAAGAAACGGAAGAGATGATGGAAGAGGCGCGAATCCTTTTGGAGCATGGGGCTGATGGTTTAGCCTTTGGATTTTTGACAGAGCAGAAAAAAATTGATGAACAGCGAACGGCGGCGATGATCGAACTCATTCATTCTTATAATAAGGAAGCGGTTTTTCATCGCGCATTTGATTGTGTAAAGGATCCATTTGAGGCGATCGAAACGCTGATCCGCCTGAAAACTGACCGAGTTTTAACCAGCGGATTGCAAAGCCAGGCGATAAAAGGGATTGCGCTTCTGAAACAGCTGCAGGATCAGGTTCAGGACCGTATGGAGCTTGTGGCAGGATCAGGGGTTTCTTATGAGAATGCTGCGGATTTAGTTAGACAGACTGGAATTTGGCAGCTGCACTCTTCCTGCAAAGGCTTGCGGCTTGATCCGACCACCAGCGGAAAAGAAGTCAATTATCGGATTGATGACCATGATGGTTATGAACGGGTGGATGAGGAGAAAGTCCGCCGTTTTGCGGCTGTCATGCATTCATTTTGAAAACGGAAGGGAGCGTATCTGCTCCCTTTTAAACAGCAGAAATTAACTCCTCTTAAACGAATTTTTTGAAGTTCAATGACTGATGATCTGTTGTAGACTAGAAAATAAAAGAAGGGGGGATATCATGGAAGCTGTTATAAAAAAGAAAAATCAGGTGGGAACCGATCTGACCGAAGGAAAGATCTTGAAAACCTTGTTGATTTTTGCAATCCCTATTGTTTTGACCAACTTGATCCAACAGCTGTATTCGATGGTGGATTTGATGGTCGTTGGACAATACGTCGGCAGTATTGGAACCGTAGGCGTCTCCGTAGGAGGAGAAATGGCTGATCTGGTTACTCCAGTCGCCACGGCTTTTGCAACTGCCGGGCAGATTTATATTGCTCAGCTGGCAGGGATGAAGGACATTCGCCGGATCAAGGAGACGATTGGCACTCTGATTACGATCATGCTGATGATTTCTTTGGCTTGTACAGCGGGAGCAATTTTATTTCATCCGTCTATTTTGGGATTACTGAATTGCCCGCCGGAAGCATTGTCAGAAGCTGCGGCGTATATGATGATCACGGCGTTGGGAATGCCGTTTATTTTCGGCTATAACGCCGTTTGCGGAGTTTTGCGAGGATTGGGAGAATCCAAACGTCCGATGATCTTTATTCTCATTGCCGCAATGATCAATATTGTCTTGGACCTTGTTTTGGTTGCAGCATTTAAAATGGGAGCCGCCGGAACGGCCATAGCGACGATTCTGTCGCAGTTTGGATCTTTTGCCGCAGCATTTTATTACATGCTGAAGCATAAGGAGCATTTTGATTTTGAAATGAAGCTTTCTTATTTTAAATTGAATCGAAGTGCTTTGCGTGTTATTTTGGTTTTGGGAATCCCGCAGCTGATTCGTTCCTTGTTTGTGCGCTTTTCCATGCTATGGGTCAATTCAAATATCAACTCTTATGGTTTGGTAATTTCGGCAAGCAACAGTGTAGGAACCAAGATCAACAAATTCCTGGAGGTTTATGTTCAGGGAATCGATACGGCTTCTGGTGCCATGATCGGCCAGAATCTGGGAGCTCGAAAGCATCAGCGTGCAAAACAAATCGTTTGGACCACGCTGGGATGCTGTTTGGTCTTCGCAACGATCTGTTCTGGTTTGGCCCTGTTTTGCCCACAGGAAATTTTTTCTGTCTTTACAAAGGATGGAGCCGTTATTCAAATGGGATCAGTGTATATGGGCATTATGATCATGCATTTTTACATGTCGGCCATTACCGGTACGTTCCAGGCGATGGTTACTGGATGCGGATTTGTATCGCTGGGATTTTTAATAGGAATTCTGGATGGCGTGATTTGCCGGATCGGCTTCAGTCTACTGTTTGTGTATGGGTTTCATTTGGGAGCCGAAGGCTACTGGTGGGGAACTGCTTTTGCTAGAACCTTGCCGGGGCTATTATGTTTTGCTTACTTTATGAGCGGAAAGTGGAAAACACGGAAGCTGTTGGCTGAGAGAAAATAAAGGCTGTGAGAAACAGCCTTTTTAATTAGGATCAGGATCGGATTACGGCTTTCTTTCTTTTCTTTGTGAATAATGCTATAATAATTCCACAAAATAGGTTGAGGAGGATAATGAAATGGTGAATCACTATCCTGAAAAGCTGTTGAAGCTTCGCAAACATTTTAATTATTCTCAGCAGGATGTGGCCAACCTGTGTCAGGTCGATTTGCTGGAATACATGGGGTGGGAAAATGGGCGCAGCATTCCCGCCATCGGACAAATAAAAAAACTGGCAGAGATTTTTCATTTGACCTTGGATGAAATGCTTTTGAACAGTGAAGACATCCCGCTCTATGAACATCCGACTGCCGAAATTGAAATTCCATTTATGAAAACCAATCCGGATGAGGAAACGATTTCCATTCCGCCATTGAAGTCTGATTGGAAGAATCTGACACAAAAACCGCTAGATTCCAGTTCAGAAGATCCGCAGCTCGAAAAAACGCGGGTCATTCCGGTTCAAGGAAAAAAGCTTGCCGATTCCATCAATAAAGCTGAAAAAACAAATGCACAAAAAGTCAATGAACAGGCAGGAAAGAAAAAAAAGATCATTTTTGGTGCGGCAGCGGGATTGATTGTCTTTTTGATCATCCTCTTTTTTTGGGGAATGTCTGGAGAACAGACCGATCCACTGAACTTAAATTTGGAAATGATGAATCAGAACCGTTTAGCTGCCGGCGGACATACGACCTTGCTTCTGAATGAAGATGGAACTGTCAGCGCTTTGGGAGACAATTCCGAGGGACAAGCCAACACGAGCGATTGGAGAGATGTAGTAGCGGTGTCAGTCGGAAAAAATCATTCGGTTGCTTTATTAAGAAACGGAAAAGTAACAGCAGCAGGATCGGACCGTTATGGTCAAAGCAGTGTCAGTTTATGGGAAGGGATCGTCGCGATTTCAGCTGGAGCTAATCATACTGTAGGGCTGACGGCAGAAGGAGCAGTTGTTTGCGCGGGGGATAACAGCAGCGGCCAGTGTGAAGTATCAGATTGGGAAAATGTAATTTCCATCAAAGCTGGAGAGCGCAGTACAGCAGCTTTGATGCAGGGTGGCACCGTTCAAATTGCCGGAGAAATCGACGGCGATCTGGAAACAATAGCGGGATGGAAAGATATTATTGCCATCGCCAATGGAGGAAGCCAGATTGCCGCAATTCAAAAGGACGGAAGTGTAGTATGCACGGGGAAAAGCGGAAGTGCGGCGTGTAATACAGAGAGCTGGAAAAATATCAGCATGATTGTTAGCTATGGAGAAAATGTGGCGGCACTTTCATCCTCTGGAAGCGTTTTTGTCAGTGGAGACAACACATTCAATCAATGCGATACGGAAGATTGGAATGATGCCATTGCCATTGCTCTGGGAGAAGGTTATGTAGTGATGCTGACTCGGGATGGAGAACTGATAGGTCAGGGAGATGCTTCCTTTCAGTCATTTCCGCAAGAGGAAATAGAGAAGACAAAACTGGCTATGGTAAGCAACGTTTCAGTAACATTGGGAACGAATGTGCTTTTCCGGTGGGATGCTTCTGCAGGTGCGAATTATTACACCATCACGATTGAAGGACTGGGGACGTATAATGTCAGCGATACAACGTTCAGTCTTCCTGCGGATCGGTTTACAAATGGAAAAGATTATTCTGTTTCAATTGTCGCTTGTTCTAATGATGAAAAAAAAGAATCATCGGATGAATATTTGACAGTGTTTACGTTTATTGTATCAACACCAGAACCGACCCCAAGTCCAACTCCGATTGTTACGCCGACACCAAGTCCGAGCCCCACTCCAGAACCTACGCTGGCCCCAAGCCCGACTCCAAGTCCTACTTTGGAACCCACTTCCAGTCCGCTGCCAACGGCCACCCCGGATCCTGGTACAGAATCGGGAAATGAACAAGGAGGAGAGGACGAGTGAGCACAAGCAACGCAATCTTTTATTATAGAAATGAAAGAAAAAAAGAGGGAGCGTTTACGGAAGAAGAATTTATTCAGCTGATTCAAAAAGAAATCATTGAACCGGAAGATGAGATTTGGATTTTAGATATGAAAGAATGGATGAAACTGAAGGATTCGATCTATGCTTTCTATTTAAATACAGCGGAATGACGCTTCAATAATGTCCCTAAAAGAATTTTAAATGATTTTAAGTGAACAGAACTTAAAATCATTTTTTTATCTAATAGGAAAGTTCTTAAAATCACATAGAAACAAAAATAACAAAAAAAACATGATATTTCATAAATGTTTTTCGAAGAAAGCATTATGAAAACATGTAAGTAGATGA
>CALVGQ010000113.1 GCA_944327135.1 uncultured Erysipelotrichaceae bacterium
GAGTCAATGAGATGAGCCGGGAAAATACGATTGTCCGTCATTTTCATGCAACGGAAACACTGGGATCCGTTTCGGTGATCTGTACTGATAAAACCGGAACTTTGACAGAAAATCAGCTTAGTGTCACTGCGACCAGTGCGGCTCTTTTGAAAAATTCGGAGCGAGATTGTCAACAGGCCATGGTTTTCTGTAACAATGCTTCCTGGGAGCAGGGGCGGCTATTGGGAGATCCGACAGAAATTGCGCTATTAAACTGGGGACGGTCCGCTGGAATGGAGAAAGCAGAACGAATCAAAGAAATCCCATTTAGTTCCGCAACCAAAAAAATGACTGTTTTGCTTCGCCAAAACGGTTGGTATTGCGCAGTAAGCAAAGGAGCTGCGGAGGTGATCTTGGCCCAATGCACGCAAATTCTTTATGAGAATCGCATCGTTCCTTTGACGCCTTCTTTGCGCAGCCTGGTATTAAGCGGGGTGAATGAGTTTACATCCAAAGCATATCGGGTTTTGGCCTGCAGTCGGAAAATGATGTTTCGACCAGAGGAACAACGGCTAGAAGAAGGACATTGCTTTCTTGGATTTGTAGGAATGATCGATCCGTTAAAAAAGGGGGTAAAAGAAGCAATTCAGTGCTGCCGGAAAGCGAAGATCAATGTGATCCTGATTACAGGAGATCATCCCAATACCGCTTTGGCAATTGGTCGGGAAAGTCATCTTTGTGTCAGCAACAGTGAAGTGATGACCGGACGTCAGCTGCAGCAGCTTGATGATCAGCAATTAGCTCAGCGGATCCATGAGATTCGAGTTTTTGCACGGGTTACACCAGCAGACAAGCAGCGAATTGTTAAGGTTTTGCAATCTACAGGAGCAGTTGTGGCGATGACGGGAGATGGAATCAACGATGCTCCTTCTTTAAAAGCAGCGGATGTGGGAATTGCGATGGGAGCCGGGACCGAGGTGACCAAACAGGCCGCTGATCTTGTTTTGCTGGATAATAATTTTGCCACGATTGTCAAGGCGATCCGCAAAGGCAGGGCCATTACCAGCAATATCCGAAAAGCGATCTTTTATCTTCTATCATGCAATTTGGGAGAAATCGTGGCTATTTTTGGTGCCACATTGCTTTTTCCCGCTTTGCCGGTTATCTTTAATCCAGCTCAGATCCTTTGGATCAATGTTGTGACAGACGCCTTTCCAGCTTTGGCTTTAGCGCAGGAACAGCCGGACGCGGATGTGATGGAAAGGGCTCCGCAGAATCGAAAGGGAAAGATTTTAAGCGGAATCCTTTGGATGCAGCTGCTGTTTTACGGCTTTTTGATTGGTCTAGCCAGTCTGATTGCTTTTCGTTTCGGACTGCAGACGGATATGAAGACTGCCAGCACAATGGGGTATTTGGTTTTATCGATGAGCCAGCTGTTTCACAGTATTAATTGCCGGACCTTATCACAATCCTGTTTTAGTAAATCCTTATTGAGCAATTTCACTTTGATGATGACCTTTCTGTTGCTGCTGGCTTTGCAAATAACAACAGCTTTGTTTCCTTTTTTTGAGACGGTCCTTTCGACTTGTTCACTTTCAAGGACACATTGGCTGATCGTGTGGCTTTGTTCGATGAGCATTATTCCTATCAATGAGATTGGGAAATTAATTTTAAAAAGTAATTAAGCAGGTTGATTTAATCAATCGTTTTGTTCATTTTTTTCTTGCTGTGAGGTATAATAATTTTTATTAGAGGGTGAAAAAATGAAAAATTTAATTGATATTCATACTCACAGCATCAGCAGCGGTCATGCCTATAGCACGCTTCAGGAAAATGTTTTTGAGGCTAGAAGAAAAGGGTTGATCTATTATGGATTGAGCGATCATGCTCCGGCTATGCCGGGAGGTGTACATCCTTATTTTGTCAGCAATCTGAGGATTATTCCGGAAACAATCGAAGGGGTACGGATTTTAAAAGGAATTGAATTGAATATCTTGGATGAAAATGGCAAAGTAGATGTGGAGGATCGTGATTTAGCTTCACTTGATTATGCGATTGCTTCTTTGCATATGCCTTGTTTCTCGCCGAAAAGTGAAGCCTTAAATACGCAGGCGCTGATTCGGGTGATGGAACATCCGGCTGTAAAAGTGCTGGGCCATCCGGATGACAGCCGTTTTCCGCTGAATGTACAGGCTGTCATCGAAGCGGCAGCCGCTCAGCATGTTTTGATTGAAATCAACAATTCTTCGCTTCGACCAACCAGTTTTCGTCAAGGAGCAAGAGAAAATTATCTGAAGATTTTATCTCTTTGTGCCGAAAAAAAGGTTCCCGTGATATGCAATACTGATGCCCATGTCAGCTTTCAGGTAGGGGATATTGATTTGGCATTGGCGCTGATTGAGGAAGCCCGTTTCCCATATTCGCTAGTGGTTAATTTCAGTCATGATCTGATTCAGGAATACATTCTTAAGCCGAAACAAAAAAAATAGCGATGCTATTTTTTTTGTTGAATCAAAGGATCTTGGACATTTTCCGTATAATCAATTACCCAGATTGTTTGCCATGAAACCCGGCGTGCAGGCCAAATCCATTTCCAAGAACGGATCCAAGGGAGCCGGCTGCGCGCGGCAAGAGGATATTCCTTTTCTTGTAGCTCACTGATCCATTGGCGGAAAGCGTCTTCATTCATTCGGTGCTGGCTCCATCTTGCGATGGAAACAGAGGTGTTTTGGCTGTCTGGAAACAGCTGCTGTAAGTCGAATTGATTGCTGAGCCAATAGAGAGAACTGTCTTGTGAAAGCGGACCGTCGCTTAAGGATAAGGCGTTTTCTTCTTCGAAAACGAGTGAATAATGAGGCGTTTCTTGAAATTGAACTGCCTCGGCTAGGAATTCCTCTTTATTGCGAAATATCAGAAGATGAACGGTGGGA
>CALVGQ010000114.1 GCA_944327135.1 uncultured Erysipelotrichaceae bacterium
AAACTTGAGTCAAAACGGCAAGAATTTGTAGATGCCATTCAACGACGAAAAGCAATCTTGCGAGATTTGCTTCTGATTAACAAAAAAATTGCACACCTGCAGATAGGGCAAGCGTATCGAGATTACCTGAAGCAACAGCGCGAAATGAGAGCCGCAGAGGCCAAACTGCAAACCAAGCAGAAAGAGGTGAACGAAACCTCAGAGCATTTAAAGGCTCTTGAGTTGCAAAAGTCAAATGTGGGGCTGGCCATTGAAAACATAAACAATGCGCTCGATTATGTGTTTTTTTCGCATGGTCGGCTTTCGATTGAGTTGAAAAATGACAAGTACTACTTGAAATCAAACGGCAATGATGTTAAGCCTAAAAGCGTTTCCCTAGGCGAGAGAAACATTATTGCTTTATGCTATTTCTTTACTCAGATATTGTCAAATCAGGATATTGGAAGACTATATCAGGATGAAGAATTAGTGGTTATTGATGATCCTATTTCTAGCTTTGATTTTGAGAACAAAGTCGGTATAAGCTCCTTCCTGAGGTACCAGACACATAAAATTATTAAAGGTAATGCCAAAAGTAAAATCCTATTTTTGACACACGATTTATCTACGTTTTCTGATTTGCAAAAAATAGCTGACGAAATGGAGAAATCTTTTAAAAAGCAGAAGCTTGGTGTGTCTATAAAGGGTAGAGCATTCGAATTGCAAGGGCGGACTTTGTCAGATCCGATAAAGTCCATTAACGAATATCGTGATTTGCTAAACATGATTTTTAGCTATGCAATGGGCAATACCGAGGGTTTGAGTTTGGTGATTGGTAATTCTATGCGACGCGCATTGGAAGCGTTCTCGACTTTCATTTATGGGACAGGAATTGCAGAAGTCTCTTTTGATCCGAAGGTTGTAAAAAGTTTGGGCAATCATTCCAGGTATTTTGAAAACCTTATGTACCGTCTTGTACTCCATGGAGAAAGCCATTTTGAAACACGCGTTTATGCGCTGCAAGACGATCTCAGTTTTTACCGTTTTATTTCGGAAGAAGAAAAACAGCGTACCTGCAAAGAAGTTTTATGTTTTATGTACTGTTTGAATCCGGATCATATCGAATCACACATTCCGGACGCAATCCGTGAGATTCAGAAATGGATGGCAGACATTAGCACAAACGAAGAATTTGATATAAAAGATAATCCCCAAAAGCGGATTATCCATTTATATGATATTCCTCTGTCTGCCGGTTTAGGCGAGGACATATTAGATAGCGACACACCTTTTGTAGAATATGAAACGGATATTGAGGATGGGGATTTTGCGCTTCATGTATCTGGTGACAGTATGGAGCCGGAAATTCCCGACGGAAGCATCGTTTTTGTCAAAAAACAAAGTGAAATAGCGGATGGCATAAGTGGTGCATTTTTTCTTAACGGGGAAGTCTACTGTAAAAAACTTCTACATAAGGATGGCGAGGTTTTTCTTTGCTCGAATAATGCTAAATACAAGCCTATCGAAATTCATGATGGAGACACACTAATAGTGTATGGGAAGATTGTCAAAGTGCTCTGCTAGTGCTATAATACTTTTAAGCCACCCAATCGCCCATCTCAAGCAAAACCTCTGATAGGATGGCCCAGATAGATTTTTGATAGCAAAAGTCCGAATAGACCTTAGGATAAGGATAATCTGCGTCAAATAAAATCACGTCGAATTAAATCCTCTATACAAAAAAGTTTAGGAATGGATTTAACTCGGCGAGTGGGAATGATATCTACTGGCTTACAAGTGCCCGGAAACCCTTGGAAACAAAGGGCTTTCGGGCACTTTGCGCTTTGACGAAAACGTCATTGCAACACTTTTGCAACGCACAATGTAAAAAGTACAAAAAGGAATAGTTGCAAGTGGCTAATATGTAAAGTTCGGAGGAGGAAAATATGAACGATAAAGAAAAAAGTTTAGCGTATAGATTCCCCGAACTTGCAAAAGAATGGCATCCTACTAAAAATGAGGGATTGACGCCATTTGATGTTTCTTATGGTTCAGATAAAAAGGTTTGGTGGCTGTGTAAAAACAACCATAGTTATCATGCTTCAATTTCTAACAGAACTGTGTTGAATCGCGGTTGCCCGTATTGCAGTGGCAAAAAAGTCATCATAGGAGTTAACGATTTTGAAACACTTAATCCTGACATTGCAAAAGAATGGGATTATGAAAAAAATGAGATTTTGCCTAATAGTATTTCTTCTCACAGCAATAAAAAAGTTTGGTGGAAATGTAAAACGTGTGGGAATTCTTGGTTGCAAGATTGTAATCATCGAGTAAGTCGTAGATCGGGATGCCCTTATTGTAGTGGGAGAATTGCTAACAAAGGGATCAATGATTTAGCTACTGTAAATCCTGAATTGGTCGAGGAGTGGGATACTGAGAGAAACATTGGTATTACTCCTCATGATGTGTTGCCGAAGTCAAACAAAAAGGTTTGGTGGAAATGCAAACAAGGGCATGAATGGAAAGCAGCAATTTGTGAACGAACTTCTGGAACAAACTGTCCGGTTTGTGTGGGAAAACAAGTAGTAGAGGGATTTAATGACTTACAGACAACACATCCCAATTTAGCGGCAGAGTGGGATTATGAAAAGAACAAAGGCACAACCCCACAGCATATTTCACATGGCTCAACAAAAAACGTTTGGTGGAAATGTAACGAAGGACATACATGGAAATCTTCTGTCGCAAATAGAACACGAGGTAATAATTGTCCGATTTGCGGCAACCAGCAATTATTGAAAGGATATAATGATTTAGCTACTGTAAATCCAGAATTGGCTCAAGAGTGGAATTATGCAAAGAATGTTAATCTTCATCCATCAGATATTTTTCCGAATTACAATAAGAAAGTATGGTGGATATGTAGAAAGGGGCATGAATGGCAGGCAACTCCTAATAGTAGGATACAGGGAACGGGATGTCCTATATGTAGCAGTGAGTTACATACAAGTTTTCCAGAACAATGCATTTTCTTCTATATTACCCAAAAAACACATGCAACGAATAGAGAAAAAGTGCACGGGAAGGAAATTGATATTTTTGTTCCCCAATATAATTTGGGCGTTGAGTACAACGGAAGTTTTTTTCATAAAGATCAAAAAAATAAAGATAAGCAAAAATATGAGTTCTTGCGAAATCAGGGGATAAGATTAATTGTTGTTGAAGAATCCGACAAAAATACAGTTGTAGATGATGTGATTTATTATAAATACAATTCTCGAGATTTTAGCAATTTGGAGTGGGCAATATCACAATTGTTGAAATTCTTATATTTTGATGATACTAATGTAAATATACCAAAAGATGAAATCAAAATTAAAGAACAATATATTCAATGGGAAAAAGCTAATAGTGTGTTAAATAAATTCCCTGAATTATCAAAGGAGTGGCATCCTACAAAAAACGGACGAATTACGCCTGAAATGGTTAGCTATCAAAGCAATATGAAAATCTGGTGGTTAGGAAAATGCGGACACGAGTGGTATGCTGATGTTGCACATCGCGTAAGCGGCAGAGGATGCCCATACTGTAGCAACAAAAAAGTCCTTGTAGGATATAACGATCTTTCTACAACCAATCCTAATTTAGCAAAAGAATGGAATTATAAAAGAAATTTAGGATTATCTCCACAGGAAATAACTCAAGGAAGCAATAAAAAAGTTTGGTGGGTATGTCAAAACGGACACGAATGGGAAGCGGTAATATCAAGTCGAAATAGGGGTAATGGCTGTCCTTATTGTAGTGGAAGGAAATTGCTTTCAGGAATGAACGATTTAGCCACCGTATATCCATTAATCGCAGAAGAATGGAACCATGAGAAAAATGGAGATTTACTTCCAAGTCAAATAACAAGTCGGAATAATAAAAAGGTATGGTGGAAATGCCGTGAGTGTGGTTATGAATGGGAAACACGTATTGTTCATAGAGCAAATGGGCACGGTTGCCCAGTTTGCTCAAAGAGGAAACGTGCTAAGTAACCCAATAACCATCAGGCACTATTCCACAGGCGGTTTTGCAACATTTTCTGCAACAAAAATTTTGATAAATGAAATAATGGGTAGAAAAGTGGGTTTAAAATTGTTGCTTAGGATAATATTTAGGGCATAAATAAGCCATAGAAGAATCCTAAAAATGAGTGGGAATGATTTCAGGGGCCCGGAAAAGCCCGTGATTACTGGGTTTTTCAAGACTTGATGCCCTCCGTGGCAACGATTTGGCAACAGTTTTTCATTATTCATCAAAAGAGAGCTAACTGATTTTGATTAGTCAGTTAGCTCTCTTTTGTTATGTAGATTCTGTTTCAAACGATTTTAGGGTTTTCCCTTGGTCAGTTTTCCATTGCTGGGGGCCACTGATACTATAGCCAGCAGCGAAAGCAGCGGCAGCAGAAGAACTTGAAAATAATTTAACGTTTTGAAGTATGCTATCTTTTATTTCACCAGAAGCCCGACTTTGCTCGACTTTCTTTTTGATCCCATTATTTAAGGAATCAGCTGGTACCTCATGAATAGAAGATCCTTTTAGCAATACAAAGCCATCAGCTGTCCGCATCCCGTATGCTTTTCCGGAGCCGGCAGAAACCGAAAATACGGGGTTCTCGCCTTGATTATTGGGTTGTTCCTCCGAATACGATTCAAACGCTTTATGACCTAGAGCATTAATCAGTATTTTTGC
>CALVGQ010000115.1 GCA_944327135.1 uncultured Erysipelotrichaceae bacterium
AAAGGCAAATTTTCGAATATTAGGATAAGCTGATTTATCAACCTGACGGGCAGCAGTTACCAAACCTCGCAACCGCTGGCGACTCTTAATGTCATCTGGATTATTGCGAAGGTGCTCGTATTCTACCATAATCTTTTTTCGGAGCGCATTTTTGATTGTAGCCTTGCCCTCGCTATTGATTATAACCCCCGTTACTAATTTGGGATATGTTTTGGAATATCCTTTTACCTTATTCCGAGATACTTGGTAATTATATTTTTTGATAAGGGACAGTACAGATTGCCTAAATGCTGATGAAATTTTATGTTCGCTTGAAAATACCACATCATCTACATAAATCGTCATTGTCACATTGTTTTTATCTGATAAAGACTGCAATTCATCGAACATTTTGTGATTAACCAAGTATGAAAGGATTTGGCTTGTTGGTGCCCCGGAAATCAAATGGTTATAGCATTTAACTCCTTTGTTAGCCAAGAAATCATAAACTTCCAACAGACTGCTTTGGTTGAGCTTTTTAAGGTCGACGGTAGTTAAATTCGTCAATATCTCAGCAATATCAGGAGAGCAGCACAAATCTTCAAAGAAAAAACGGTAGACTGTTTCTCTACTGATCGAGGGGAAAAAAGCGGTCAAATCAATTTTGTATAAGTTTCGCTTACTCCTGCCCAAATGGAGACGCGCATTATCAGAATATGATCTCCCCTTAATACCAGAAAAAACATTATCGGGCACTTGGATTTTTCCCAATAATGTTTTCATTCGTTTTTGCACAGTTTTCAATTCAGCCTGCGGTGGCTCAATGAGTCGAGGTTTTTTAGTTTTATCAATATAGGGACTAATCATTGAAACAACGCAGTCCTGTCTCAATAAATCACCATTTTTAATATGTAGAACATATTTCAACATTTTTTTGGATTGAATTCCATACAGCGGACAATCGGTATATTTCAAAAGGCATTACACCTCAATTCTTAAAATGTGCTGGTGCTAGCTGTTGATCACTTCGCCGATAGAACGGACAAAATCGGGAAGTTGATCAGGGCAGCAGAAGAATACAGCCAGTACGGCTGCCGCAACCAACGCAGCGATGATCACACCGATTGCGACAGCAGGGATATGAGAGCGAGTCTCAGTCAGGTAAACCTTGTTATTGTCACCATAGATCTTGATGACAACACTGGGCTTGTCCGCTTTCTTCACGGAATTCACCTCCTTGTTATTATTGGCCCCCAAAACTGAGGGGACTTCCCGTCCGCCAATAACAAGGAGATATTGCAGCCTTATATCCTAATTCGCACCAGCACAAATCCGACTTCCCAAACAGTTTTGTCCTGTTCAGCTTAACACCCAATCACCATACACCGCCACAACGAGACACGCATACACACTGGCTACATGGACAGCTACTGTGTCGCCGTGTCCGTGTGTCACAGTGTCGGGGTGGACGGGTGCTAATGACACTTCTGCCGGAAAAATGCATCTATACCCGTAGGTACGACGCCGCCCGCTTTTTATCGCGAGCCAAACGAAGTCTGATCTGACTGCTCGTACTGACGATTTTTATTATACCACATCTGATGGAAAATGTAAAATAATAGATTGTAAATTCAACTGAATAGGACTATGGGCAATTTTAAAGATCGCCATTCTGAAGACAGGACTGAAATAGTTTCAAGAATTGCGCCGCATAAAACAAAGTAAAAGCCCTCTGGAACTCGATCCAGAGGGCTTTTGTGATAACACAACACTATAGATGCCGGGAGATTTCATTGAAAACGAGCATTCAAACAGGTAAAACTACATTACCATTCTTCCGTAATAGCGTTATGTTTCAAAACAAATCCATTTGGCACTGTTTGCAAGACTTTACCAATCGTTCTTTCACGACATCATCTGGTTCAACTATACCAGAAATCAGTGGAGATAATGGATCGTGCAATGAGCTCAATCGCTTAACTGTTTTTTCGCTGTAATTTGCATAACAGTATCGACAACCATTTCTACAGGTATTATACATACCAATATCAATACTCGCCATGCATCCGCACTCTTCCCTTTGATACTTGTCTTTATCCAGATCCAGTTTCCATCCCAATAATTTTTCAAACAATCCACAATCAATGCAATGCCCATGTGCAATACCGAACTGCTCCAGGTTAATCTTTTCTGCGCAGGATTCAACTATTATATGATACTTTTCCGCAATTGCTACCAAACGCTGTGCCAATTCAAGCATTTCCTTAGTCCCCAAAGGGAGCAAGCCGAATGCTTTCATATTTCCTTGCGTATTACGGTACATATCCACAAAGCTTATAACGCACTTATTTGTGTACCCAGATAAGCGTTTTGCAATTTCTTCGAAGTATGTTACATGGTAGTCAACAGTATATTTTTCTGTCAGCAAAATGGGATCATAACGCCAAATAACACAGTCTGAACCAAGCTTTTTTGATAATTCCCTAAATGCCGGAATGATTATATCATTTTTATTTGGCACATTGGGCTCAATATCTTGGGCATACGAGTTAACAGTGAACTGAAAATAATACATGTATTTATCCAAAAGGTGGAGTTTATCCATTATTGGCAAAGGATTTTTCGTCCAAAAAACGATACCATCAACCACTTCGGTCGAGAGAGAGATTTTGCTTATTTGATGGATGTTCATCGGATTTCTTACATATACAAATCCTTCCTTTATTCGGTTGATAAACCACTCTGAGTAATATGAAGGAATGTCTGTACGGCGGCTTGCGCTTACTATCATTCGTCATCCCCCCCTATCTCAATCAACAATTGAGCACTTGTACAAAACCTCCAAGGCTCATACTGGCCATATCTTCTCGCCGTTTCCTCTTTCATTGCAACACTTTTTTCATGACTTGTACCATAACGTTGCGCTTCAACTTGAATGTTTTTATCAAAATAATATTGATCGTAACTTACATGGAATCCTGCCAATCGCAATTTTGTTACAAGGCTAAGAAACAAGTCCCTGCCCATATTATTGCTATTAACATCATTGATCAGAATGACAACCGGCTCCGAAGCGTTTCTATACGTTACAATGCTATCGACAATCAAATCGAACAACCTATCTATCGCCGCTGGACCTTCTGAAATGTACAGCGCTGAAATAATATACTGCAAAATCAGCACATTAATATCTCCGACCGTAAATTGCTCAAGAAATGTAAACGCATCTTCGGTAGACAAATTGATATATGTAATGTCCTCTGTGGTATATTGTAGCACTTGGTTGTGGATAGGCTCCCATAGTGGGTTTTTATCAATACCCCGGTATTCCAATGTTTTACCCGGAGCATTCCTTTGCAAATAGAGTTCAAACGCCATCAAATCAGGGCAAGCTCCACAGCCAATCGAAAATATACTGTAATGCTCTATTTCAGTAAGAGCGTCGCTTTTTTGCAATAGATAATAGATTTCCGTAGCATATTTGTATGTATAGTCACACACATAAAAGTTTATTAAATGAGGACAATCATAAAATCTCTTTCCATTCGGATGCCGTGTTGGATAATGAATTTCTTCAAGGCAATCTTTGCAATTTCTGGAGCACTCCCCTGTGTGTAAGCAATCCTCACATCGGGCATCTCTGTGTGCGGTTCTATATTCTGAATCGCAAAAGCCCATCACTCTGTCAATAAGCATTTATTTTCCCCCATACTACCCTAATCGCAAAAAGCGCATTTTATGACAAAAATATTATAGCTTAGAGCCGCTCTGTTTGCAATCGAATGCGCTTACATGCTTAGACATTTTACTATGCCAAATCTGTATTACTATGGCTATAGAGAATAAGTGCAACAATTGAGTGTAAAGATTGAATGAAAGCAAGACGCCGCAGGCATTCGAAGATGA
The DNA here is from genome assembly GCA_944327135.1 of uncultured Erysipelotrichaceae bacterium. Classification (GTDB taxonomy): domain Bacteria; phylum Bacillota_I; class Bacilli_A; order Erysipelotrichales; family Erysipelotrichaceae; genus CALVGQ01. Next base: position 3,886 of record CALVGQ010000115.1, read on the forward strand.
GTTTTTTACGAAAAAGCTGTGTTCAAATTCTGACCTTGCGAAAAAAATTCTTTTGCATTTTTTACTTTTTCATGAGAGTATTGAAAGAAAGCAAAAAGAAAAAGCCCTGCTGTTGCAAGGCTTTCAAAAAATGAGAGGTCCGTTTTTCGATAAAAATGTTCGAAAAACGAACCTCGTTCAGTGCTCTTTGGAAAAAGAATGGATCAAAAATTTGGGGAATTCTTCTATATTAGGTTTTAAATTAGCTTCTTTCCAAAATATATAAATTCCACTGGAAAACAACTTACTGTCCAGCAGGTATGTCGTTGCGCCCAACTTCTCAACAGTTTCTTTCGCATCTTCAAAGACGAAAAACGAACATTCTCCAGCTGCCATCTTAAAAAACCCATCGCCAAAATGCATAAGAGGAGTAATTTTAGGAGTGATATTATACTTTTCAACAAAGTAGTGTGCCAATTTACGAGATGCAGGCGAATCGACGTATGCAACGCTTTTTAGCTGCGAAGCAATTTCTTGCATAGATATAGAGGAATCAAATGGACGCATGGCCGCTAAATAATAATTGATGTTTTTGACTTTTTCCCAAGCTACTCCAGGAGCAATTTTTCCAGGAACCTCAGAGTTATTTATAGAAAGCAAAATATAGTCGACATTTGATTGATCAAAATTTGCCCCTAATTCATTGTCACCATAAAAATGATACATTATTTCTGTAGAAGAATATTCCTGCTCATATGCTTGTTTTGCGTGGAATAGCTCCGAATAAAATTGGAATGGGGCTTGATGAAAGTTGTATGAAACGCCTATATGCAACACATTTGGGCTATGAAGTGTTTTTCCCAAAAAACGATAAATATCATCTTCTTTCTTCAGCAGATCTTCCGCGTAGCTTAGAAATGTGTATCCAAAAGTAGTTAAGGCAATTTTGTTCCCAATGCGGACGAAAAGAGGCTGCGCAACTTCAGATTCCAGCGCAGTAATATATTTTGAAATTGAAGAAGGCGAGATAAATAAAGCCTGTGATGTCTTTGTAAAACTTAGCGTCTTTGCGGCTTTTACAAAAATACGTAGCTGTAGCAGTTCCATCGTGTAGATCACCTCATAAGACATAGTTTAGTAACACATTCAAAAATACTACACTTCTTTAACTAAGACAAGACTTATTACAGATGTTCTCCTCTCTTTAAATATTTATTGCTTTTTCGGAAAGATATTTAATATGTACAGTGATGTAATGGCCAGACTCCTATACGGGCGACATGCAATATAACTTCCACAGTCACGAAAAAACATAGGATTTTGAGTGGAAATTTAGAGAGAAAAATCAAAAAAACAGAAAACGGTGATATATGGCGGCCAGAGAAATTCACTTGCAAAGTTTTTATGAGAGGCTGTCTAAACAACTATTCGAACGCTGTCTCAGTGGCGATGGTTTTGCACTCCCTTCCTATGCATGAAAAACGCCGTCCTTGGTGGACAACGCTTTTTCATGTCTGTTATTTTTTTCGAAAGTCACCGTTCCCATCGGGTGACTACAAATAAAATGTGTGTTTTCATGGGGTTTGGCGTGGTTCCTTATGAATACTTCCCTAACCCATTGTTCCAGCTGCAATCTTGACCGCAGCTGGTATTTTTTACAGACTTCCTCTATGCTCATCTGACCGGACAGATACGATCCTGCCGCCTGCTGTTTCACAATCGCGGGATAGTGATGGTTCCCGGCGCGATGGCACAGTCCTTTCCCGCCAAATAATTCGTAATTCAGCAGCCTCTTCTGCAATGTGCTGCGGTGTACCCCAAATTTTGCCGCAATCTCATTGAGACTTCCTGATCCGACATAATACTGTTTCACTGCATGGATTTTCGTATCCGAGCTGATCATTGCCATAATAATGCTCCCCTTTGAGTAGTGCTCGAGTTTTCTCTCGCTTTGTCTACTCTATGGGGAGCATATCATTTTTTGATAAATGCGGCAATTTTATTCACTATACCCAGGCCTCCTCACACAGAATTGCATATATTTTACACCCTAACGGGTATAA
>CALVGQ010000116.1 GCA_944327135.1 uncultured Erysipelotrichaceae bacterium
TTTGGAAGATACCTATGGGGACAGCGGCTGCATCTTTACATATGAGGACGGAAGACTTATGCGTCCTAACCACGCCTCCGAACTCTTTACAAGCTTCATCGCGCAAAAAACATCTGCCACAATTGACTCTTCGCGGCCTCAGCCACAGCTTTGCCAGCATTGCCAGTGCCAAAGAGATCCCCATGTATGACATCATCTGCAAATCCGCCATTTACTGCTGTCAAAAAGCCGCCAAATTTGCATTTTCTCAAAATAAATTGCAAAAGCAAATAAATCAGGCAGAAAATCAGTTGATTTCCTGCCTGATTTTGGTGGACCTAAGCGGGCCAAATACGAACTTGTGGTGTTTTGCGGGAGGATTAGCAAGTACCATTTTCTTTGTATAAATCCAAAATAGTAGTAGTTCACTCCTTTTCATAAACGCCGCCTTCAAATTGCAATTCATACTCAAAAAACACATGTCAATGATTTTGGCTGCTGGGTATTCAACACTAACTGTACTGCAATATTTGCGGAGCGCATCAAATTGCTCCTCATATTTCAAATACAGCTTTCCGAGCATCACAAGAGATTTTGCGGAGCACTGTTGTGTAGCCGCCTTGGTCACACAGACATAGCTTTCTAAAATATCGGCCATACGCTGGAACACACCCTAATGTCCCCAAAAGGATTTTGGAAAGAAGTGTCTCTTTGGGGATTCCACCGCAGTTTTCTTCGTATGATTGCATATTTTGGGTTTTGCTCTACGGCCTTTAACTTGAACTTTGCTGAATTCAACCCATTGCTCAGACAAATCAACACCACTTACTATGTATCCTGCGGCGAGCCATCCAGAACAAAACGACATTGGTTTACTGAGGTTAGCCCAAGATGATCTATTTTTGTAGGCGTGATTCGGCAATGAGATGATTTTATTCAGTTCAGGAAAAGAGATGTGGATGACATCACAGTCGCGCTGATTCAACCATCTTGCAAGTGCAGTGTATTTTCCTTCTTTCATACGGTACCTCCGCTTTTGAACCGAGCACCAAAATAATATCGTATATATGCTGTCTCAGATATTCATGGTCCAATAAATATATCAGTCGAAGCAATTGTAAAAGCTTGTATTATCGATATATAATTGGGAATATCAATTTATCGTATCACACGGAGGAGCATATGAGCAAGGTACGTGAAAAGCTGCTTACCGACACTTTTGATGTTAAAGGAATCTGGTTTTTGCCAGAAAGTGATATGAGCAAAGAGGGTATTAAAGGAACCCTCCGGTACTCGCCAAGTAGAATTACATTAGAACTTATTGGAACGTTCAACCAAGTAAGCCCCTTTACTAATGCCGAAACACCTCACGAACTAACAATATACGGTTTTTCCGAAGTGGGTGAGTGGTTTACACTATTAGATTGCTTGCCCACACAAGCACGAATGAGCGCTCCCGGATTTGATACAGTAACATATATTGTTAATCAGTTTTATGCAGGTACAAAAATTGTCCAGAGTGAAGATGCCGTCGAAAACGCAATATTCTCATTCACAAATCTAGATGCATGGCTTGACTATAATATAATAGAGCGATGCGAGGAATGGAATACGAAAAAAACGACGTTTACCATTGATCTGGCTTTGCCTAGTTGCGATAGAAAAAAATTAGATATACCTTCAAAATCATTGGTGCTGAATGAAGAAATCGGCTATAGTCTCAAATTTCCTAAAGAGTATTTCTTAAATGAAAAAACAGAGATTATCGTAAGTCGATTTTATCGCTTTTCTTCTGCAACTGTAGCTCTGCTATCTCCCACGCATTTACTGGAAAGCATGCAGCAGTTTCGGAGGCTATTATCCCTATTGATTGGAAGCGCAATGTATTTTTCGTATATAGAATTGAATTTTCCGAGTGTTAAAGAAACCATTCCAAATGGTAAGGAATTGGAAATTAAACAACATTGTAAACTGTTTTTTAATCAAGTTGGAGATATGTTTAAAGTTAAACGATTGACACGAATTAGGCAGAATTCTATGCTGATAAAACGGCATGATTTGGGAGAAAAAATGAGTTCTGTATTCAATTATTGGTTTGATGAGCAGGAAAAACTTTCTGAAATTACGAGTCCTTACATTAGTGATTTGTATTTCCCTTCTTATATAGAGAGCAAATACCTAAATGTGGTGCGTGGCCTTGAAACGTATCATCGATTTTTTATCGAAAATAAGGCAGAAGAACAGGTTTCGTCCTCACATAATGATGAGTTAAACCGAGAATGTGAACAGATATTGTCTTTTATCAACGAGAATATATCGGAGTCAAACAGAGAGTATTTTTCAAAAAGGGTATGTTACGAGGGCGAGCAGAATTTTCGACAGCGGCTAAAAACTCTTTTAGGATTGACTCCTGCAAAACTGTCAGTACATCTGTTTGGAGAAATGAACTCAAAGGATAGAAATAAACTCATATCTACAATTATAGACACGAGAAATTATTTTACCCATAGGGATGATAAAACGAGATATATAAATGCGGTGAGTGACCACATACAACTGGACAACCTCACCGAGCAGTTGTCCTCGTTATTGCAGTTTTTCTGTTTAACTCAGCTTGGAATTGATCCCGATACTGTAGTGCAAAGAATTAAAGATTTTTCATAGGAAACATAACATCTAATCAGAGTAATCAATTGTCATTCAGCCCAAACTGAATTGACCTCAGTTTTTTCTTATACAACTGCTCATATTCCAAGATCTCTTTTCTGTCTCTCTTGATAGGGAACACTTCAAGAATTGAATACTGGAAATTGTTGCAATAGTCAGAATCGGCGGTGATAAGCGCTTTGAGGCGCTTGTTGCCGCCGTGTTTTGTCCGGGCATACTCACTCCACCGGCCCCAGATACCGCCCTGCTCTCCACTGGCAGAGCCGACATAGAGCTTGCCTGTTTTGGTATCCGTAATAAGATACACCCCGGCTACGGCGGACAGCTTTTCTTCCCACTCCTTATAAGCTGCTTTGTTGTACACGATTTTGCGGAGTGCCTCATAGGACAGCAACACTTTATCATAGCTGATGAAGCTGATTTCAGATACAGCAGGGCGAATAGCCAACA
>CALVGQ010000117.1 GCA_944327135.1 uncultured Erysipelotrichaceae bacterium
CAATAAGATAAAAAATTGTAGACGTTACAGATGGAGTTGGTTGCGCTGACTGCACTGAGCGCTGTTGTGGAAATGTAATTGCCGACGATAAAAGAATTGGTAATATTATAGAAATTTTGAAAGATGCTGGAAAGCAAGATCGGCCAGGCAAAGCGCAGGATCTGGCTTTGAATATTGCCTTCCGTCAATTTTGTGATTCCCTGTTTAGCCATGTTCTCATCCTTTTCCCCCTTTTTCTATTTCAATTTTACCATTCTTTAACACTTTGTTAACGAAATTTTAACATATTCCGAATATTGAAAATGAATAAAAAAAAACTGCATGTAAATCATGCAGGGAAGGAAGAAGAATAAACCGGGATTCCGTCAATGAACGTCATCAGTAAGCGCAGCTCGGCATCAACCAAGATCATGTCTGCATCTTTTCCTGGTGCCAGAGAACCTTTCTGATCGGCGTGGATCAATTTTGCCGGATTGACGCAAGCCATTTGGACCAGATCGTTAAAGGAGCAGCCGGTGAACTGGCGCAAATTGCGAAGCGCATCCAATTGAGTAATCGCGCTGCCAGCAATTCTTCCAGTTTCGATCACTTGAACGGTATTGCCGCGTTTTCGACAGTTCAGATTGGAAAAACAATAATCCCCATCCGGCATTCCTTTGCCAAGCATGGCATCAGTAATGAGAATCAGCCGCCGCGGTCCAAGGATCTTCATGGTGGCACGAACGATATCTGGATGCGAATGAAAGCCGTCAACGATCAGCTCTGCCATGGCATCCGGATGAAGAAAGGCAGCCGTTACTGCTCCTGGATCGCGATGACTATGCTGGCTCATGGCATTATAGAGATGAGTAAATCCCTGAGCACCTTGACTTAAAGCATCCAGGGCTTCCTTGCAGGTGCAGGCGGTATGGCCCAGCATGACGGTGACTTTGGCTTGTTTCAAAGCGGGAATCAGCTGCTTCATCCCTTTTCGCTCAGGGGCAACGGTCATCATTTTTAAACAGCCGTTAGCCGCTTCCATCATCTCACGAAATTCTGATTCACACGGATCACGCAGCCAGCGTTCATCCATCAGGGCCTTGTATTCCTTAGAAAGATAGGGGCCTTCGCTATGGACTCCAAGAAAATGTGCGGTTTTCTCAGGAGAGCGACAAAAGGAATACTGATGCAGCAGATCACATAGTTCAGGATGGCTGACTACTGTTAAAGAGGCTAAAAAAGACGTGGTCCCTTCTTGGATCAGCCCAGCGGCGACTGTATTGATCGATACTTGCGGCTGGCGGATAAAATCAGCACCATAGCTGCCATGCAGATGCAGGTCGATCAGACCGGGAAGCAGCCAGGCACCGTGGCCATCTATTCGCTGAACTGATTTTTCATTGGAAAGAAGAATCTTTTCAGGACTAAGCTGGATGATCTTTCCATTTTCACAAAGCAGGCTGCCTTTGAAGGCATGTTTTCCATCGGGAACAAGATGAACATTTTCAATGAGCGTTGGCATGGCGGAATTCCTCCAGAATCTTCAGTGAGCTGCTGGTTCCAATTCGCTCTGCACCGGCTTCCAACATGGCGCGGCAGGTATTCCAATCCCGAATCCCGCCAGCGGCTTTGACTTTGACCGTGCTGCCGACGATTCGTTTCATCAGCTGGACATCTTTGACCGTTGCTCCTCCGGTTCCAAATCCAGTACTGGTTTTGATAAAATCCGGTTTGCATTCCCGCGCGATTTCTGCCAGCCGGATGATTTCCTGCTCGCTCAAGTAACAGTTTTCGAAAATGACCTTGCAGATCCGCTGATGGCTGTGGCATAGCTCAACCATTTGTCTCATTTCTAAAGTAACGGCTTCCCATTTTTTTTCTTTGACGGCGGTGAGGTTGACAACATAATCAATTTCATCTGCACCGTTTTTGATGGCATCGATCGTTTCAAACAATTTAACGGCCAAGGATGTCTGACCTAATGGAAAGCTGATGGCCGCTCCTACATGAATCCCGGTCCCTTCCAACAGCTTTTTGCAAAAAGCTGTCTGGGAAGAATTGATTGCGACCATAGCGGCTTTGATTTCGCTTGCTTCTTGGCAAAGCTTTTTCATCCTCGCTTCATCTGCATCTGCTTTCAAATAGGTGTGATCGAACATGGAAGCCAATTGGGCTTCAGTTAAAACGGCAAGATTCATACGTCTTTTCCTCCTTTATTGATGGATGATGCTGGGATGCCGGCAAATTGACGGGCCTGTTCAATCCACGTTAATAGCCCTTCATCCAGCTTTCCGTCTTTTAATAGAATATGCCATGTCCAGCGATGCTCATGAATTTTAGTGCAGGCAAAGATCTTTTTGAAAGTACAGGGATAAGCCATCCCTAATGTAAAGATCAAAGCTGTCCCGTCGGCTTTTTTTCGGGGCAAAGAGACAATAGCATAACTGAGCGGATCCAGAAAATTGATCTGGGTCTTCAGGACTCGCAGGCGAGTCGTAGGGTATTGTTTTAGCAGTTCAGCATATAAAGCATCAAACAAGGCTCGTTCTGCCGGATGACCCGAGAAAAAACGCTGCAGTTCCATTTCTTCCATCTTATCGCTTCCTTTTTTTCATTTTATCATTGTTTTGAAAGAAAAAAGCAAGTTTTTTTCAGGTTTTATCCACAAGAAGAGGGAAACATCGTATACTGAAAGGGGTGATCCTATGAAAGAATATGTGTATCGAACGATCCTTTATCTTAGTTGTTTTTTTGTGAGTTTCTGGGCTTTGATGGGATTGGATTTTGAACGGCTGATCCGTCGCGGAAGAACACGTCAGGCCCAGGTGATTTTATTTCTGCTTTCGATGGCGATTGCTTATCTGGTCGCTCAGTTTCTGATGGGCCTGCTTTATCGCAATATTTTTCTTGGATAAGTATAACTTTCTCTGATCCGGACATACTCACTACCAGAGGTGAAATCTATGTATGTTTATGAGAGAAAAAACAACAAAGCGAAAAGCTTGATCACGATCGGGTTTGTCATGGTGTTTTTATTTGTCTGTGCATTCTTTTTGTGGCAGCAGAATCAGGAACGGATCCTGAGCGTTTCCAAACAGGAGGAGAATGTTCGGCTTCAGCTGCCTGGAATTTCTTATGAGGAGGCTTTTGTTTTGCCGTATACGATCAATGCCACGACACTGACCCATTTTTTCGATTCTTCCAAGGATCCCAGCATTCTTGAAAATGCTGTAGTAGAATTCGAGGGAGTCTATCGTCCCAGTCAAGGAGTTGATTACGGATTTGAAAATCAGGTTTTTGAGGTCAATGCCATGCTTTCAGGAGAAGTAATTGAGATTCGTGATGACAGTCTGATGGGAAAAAGTGTGACCGTGCAAAGCAAAGAGGTTTTGATTACCTATCAAAGTCTTTCGGCCGTTTCAGTTGAGGAAGGACAGCAGATTGCCCAGCATGCGCTGATTGGTTTGGCAGGAGAAAATCTGTATAATTCTTCTTTAGGAATCCATTTGCATGTGGTGGCTGAAAAAGAGGGAAAATTAATCGATCCGGCCAGTCTGATCGGATTAAAAATCAGTGAATTGGAGTAGCCCATCCTTGGATGGGCGATTTTCTTTTTTGAGCAAGAAAAGAGGTGTAATAATTATGAACTGTGCTATAATATCTAATGATTGAATATTTTTGTGGAGGACCAATATGTTATTTTCAAAAGAAGTGGGTATCGATTTAGGTACAGCTAATACATTGATTTATGTCCGCGGAGAGGGAATCGTACTGGATGAGCCTTCCGTGGTTTCGTTAGATGCAGAAACCAAGCGCTGTCTGGCAGTAGGGCAGGATGCGAAGGAAATGCTGGGAAGAACACCGGGACGGGTTTTGGCTATTCGGCCATTGAAAGACGGCGTCATTGCCGATTTTGAGGTGACGGAGATCATGCTGAGCAAATTCATCCGTAAGCTGAAGCTGAAAGGAATGTTTAGCCGGCCGACGATCTTGATTTGCTGCCCGTCCAACATTACCTCGGTAGAGCGCAATGCGATTCGCGATGCGGCTTATCGCTGCGGAGCTAAAAAGGTTTATATTGAAGAAGAGCCTAAAGTGGCCGCAATCGGAGCAGGATTGGATATTTCCAAGCCTTCGGGAAGCATGGTCCTGGACATTGGCGGCGGAACGACAGATGTGGCGATCTTATCGCTGGGAGAAATTGTAACGAGCACCTCACTGAAAATTGCTGGCGATAAAATGGATCGGGATATCATCAATTACATCAAGAATTCATATAAACTGCTGATTGGAGAAAGAACGGCAGAAGAAATCAAAAAGCGGATCGGAACTGCCTGGAAGGGAACCACTTCGGAGTCGATGGATGTTTCCGGACGAGATTTGGTGAATGGTCTTCCGCATACGATTACGATCAATTCCGAAGAGACGGAGCTGGCGATGCGGGAAAGTCTTCAGGATATCGTTCGTGCTTGCCGGACGGTACTAGAACAGACACCTCCGGAACTGTCGAGCGACATCGTTTCCCGTGGAATTGTTTTGACCGGCGGCGGGGCTCTTTTGCGTGGTTTGGATCAGCTGCTGATGAATGAATTGAATGTTCCGGTCTATATTGCTGAAAATGCACTTTCCTGTGTTGCGATCGGAACCGGGGTCATGCTGGAAAATCTGGATAAAGCCCGCTAAGAGCCTGAATTCGTTCCGGGAGGTGAATGCATGGTTCAACTGATCAGGGGTGCCTTCCCTTACTTCATCGTTCCATTCATTCTGAGTGTTGTTTTGGTTCCGATCTGTAAGCAATTCGGTTTTAAGCTGAAAATCTATGCTTTGGAAAACAATCGTACAGTCCACCATGGCCGGATGGTTCGAATGGGAGGAGTGGCGATATATCTGGCCTTTATGATTGCAATGGCCATCTTTGTGGAAGCCGATTATACTTGGAATGGGATCGTGCTGGGCGGATCCATCGTATTTTTCTGTGGGTTGATTGATGACTGTTTGGATATCAAACCCGTGACCAAGCTGATTTTCCAGTCGGTGGGCGCATTGATTGCGATCCTGATCGGTCAGATTTCATTGGAGCTGATTACCTTGCCGTTTGGAATCACGATCGATACCACGCTGGTTTCTTTCTTTATTTCATTTATTTGGATTGTGGGAGTGACCAATGCCATCAATCTCTTGGATGGTCTGGATGGATTGTCTTCGGGGGTCTGTTTCATTGTTTTGTGTACGATCGGATTGATTGGTTTTTTTCAAGGAAGACGGGATGTCTGTGTGGTGACGCTGATTTTAGCTGGAGCGACACTGGGATTTTTGCCGTATAATTTTCATCCGGCATCGATTTTTATGGGAGATTGCGGAGCTTTGTTTCTAGGCTTTGTGATTGCTTGTGTTTCCTTGCTGGGATTTAAGACCACGGCCTTTATTTCTTTGGGATTTCCCATCATGATCTTATTTGTGCCGATTTCGGATACCTTGATTGCGATCGTGCGGAGAAAGCTGTCGGGAAGAAAGTTTTCTGATGCCGATCGGTCCCATCTGCATCATATTTTGATGTATAAGCTGCATTTTGGTCATACAAAAACAGTGTTGATCCTTTATGCGGTCACAGGAATTTTTTCAGCTTGTGCGGTTTTGAATTTTTTTGATCAGGAAATTGGATTTATTGTTTTGCTGATTCTTTTGTTTTTTGCTGAGATTTTTATAGAAGTAACGGAAATGATCAATCCGAAGTTTCATCCGGTGATTGGCGTAATGCGCCGGCTGACTGGATGGCCGAAAAAAAAGGAGATCGTTCGGAAAAAATCCGATGAAAATTGAAGAAAAATGAAACAGCAGGGAAATCTGCTGTTTTTTGTTTTTTTGCTGGTTTTTCTGATAAAATATAAGAGATTAGTGTTTTCACGCAGAAATGGGGGATTTCGGTGATTGAAAGAGTTCGTTTGGTTCTTTGTGATATTGACGGGACGCTGGTCCCGGATCATCAGCCGCCAACAGAGCATACCAAGCAGATCATAGAACGGCTTCATCGTCAGGGGGTCTATTTTGGAATTGCTTCCGGACGCTCGATTGAGCAGCAATTGATCAAGCAGGCGGCTGCATGGGGATTTGATTTTGATTTTGAAATTTTGATTGGAATGAATGGTTCTGAGCTTTATGATGGGCTTCATCATCAGCGGCATGATTATTATAAGCTGAAACGGGAATGGATCAAAGAAATCATGGATATGATGGTTCCTTTTGATTTAAATCCATTCATCTATCATCATGATCGGATGCTTTGTTTAAGGATGGATGCTTCAACTGAGCGTTCTTCGCGACGGAATCATACGGCGGCTAGGGTAGCATCCGATCCTTCTGAACTGTATGCCGAAGATAATGCAAAAATCATGTTTCGGATTCCGGAAGAGAAGATGCCTATCGTGGAAGCTTATGTAGCAAAGCATCCTTCTTCGCATTACAAGGCTTTCAAAACTCAAACGACGATGTTGGAGTTTACCGATCGACGGGTATCAAAAGCTGTTGCGCTGCGTGAATTTTGTCGGATCAATGCAATTGATTTGCAAGAAGTGCTCTCTTTTGGAGACATGACCAATGACAATGAGATGCTGATGGCCAGCGGATGGGGAGTCTGTTTGATCAACGGCGGTGAGGACACCAAAGCAATCGCGGATGAAATCACTGAGAAATCCAATGAGGAAGATGGTTTTGCTGATTATATGGAAAAGAAGGTCATGTCTCGGTTTGGCTGGTAGTTGAATTTTAAAATTTGAATTTGGGGGGGAGAAAAGAAAATGAAAAAAATAGGGATGAGCTTATTGCTTTTTGCACTTTTGTTTACAGGATGTCAGAGCTCGAAAAATCAGGAAGAGGCATCGAATCAGAAATTGGAAGAGGCCCGGTTGTTGGCAGAAGAAACACGTTGGGAAGAAGCTATTGCGGCTTATGAGGAAGCGGTCGCCTTAAGCCCAGACGAAGGAGCCGTTTATCTTGAAAAGGGAGCGGCAGAAGAACAAGCCGGCCGGCTGTCGGAAGCCATCGCAGATTATCAAAAGGCATTGGAGCGAATGCCTTCTGATGCAGAAGTGTATTTGAAATTAAGCGCTGCGCAAATCGCTGCGCAGGATTTGTAGGGAGCCCAAAAAACGCTTGAACAGGGAATTGCGGCAACTCAGGATGCGCGTCTGCAGGCCCAACTGGATCAGCAAGCGGCCTTGGCTTTGATTGAAGATGGGATCAATCGTACGTCGGTGACCTTGTCCAGCGCAGAAGCTTTGCTGGATTACACAGAAAATCAGCCGTTGGATAATACAGAGATCCATCTTGAAGAAGGAATTTATAATGTGGGCATGCTTTTTTTGAATGAGGTAGAAAATCTGACCCTGATTGCCGATGGGGAGGTTCAATTAATTTCAGAAAGCGGGGAGGATACGATTCTTGTTGCCAACAATTGTACCAATCTTCAGTTGGTCGGATTGACGATGGGACATGATGTAGCTCCGGAATTAGGATGTACCAGCGGGGTCATTTTGTTTTATGGCGGAAAAGAGATCAAGATCATTGACTGTGATCTCTATGGCTGCGGCTTGATCGGAATCAGTTCGACCTTGACCGATTATGCGGTGTATTCCAGCATCATTCGGGATTGCAGTGAGGCGGCCGTGAGCCTCTATGATGGAACGGCTTACTTTGAAAATACGGTGTTTAGCGGAAACTGTTATCGTTCCACGCAGGGAGCGCTGTTTATTTTTGGCGGTGGAGAAACGGCTGAATTTGAATCGTGTACCTTTGAGGAAAATAGTCTTGCAACTGCCAAGATTAAAAATTGGTCGACTTCCAAAACGGTCAATTGGATCGAAAATCATTGTACAGAGGACCAAAACGGCTGGTAAGTGCAGGCAAAGAAAGATGCTGCAGCATCTTTGAAAGTGACAGAGTCCCTTCTTCTAGTAATCTAGAAAAAGGGGCTTTTTATATGAAATCTTTTTGTACAAAAGTAGAATTCAAAGGAAGGAAATCGGAAAAAGTGGACAAAATAACAATAGGAGGCTGATAAGATGAGCAGTAAAACGAATGTTCAGGATCTGATCAGACCGATGTTGGATCTGCGTTCTGAAAATCCTTCTCAGGGAGTACAATGGAATCGGTATTTGGAATTAAAAAAACGGGCTTATAATGATTTGAATCCTAAAGAGCTGGAGGCCCATTTGATTTCTGAGGTGAATTGGGTGATTCGCAATCGGGCCAAATCCTGTGAGCAGTTTCGGGTAAAAATCCATGTTGGCGATATTTGTTATATTGATTTTGGGCCTGCATATTTGAATGAGGCCGGGTTTCAGCATTTTGGATTGATTCTTTCTATGATGAACAGCAAGGCCTTTGTTGTTCCGATGACCAGCAACAGCGCTACTTATCATCAGGCTTATGATCCAAAGGCATACCCGTGTGGGAAAAAGCATTTGATGCGGCTGGGACGAATCGAGGGCATGCGCAAGGAGTCCGTTTTGTTTCTGAATGACTGCAAGTACATCAATACGGCAAGAATTATAGATGTGAAAGCGCACCTGGATGTGGAAGGGGAGCTCTTTCAGGCCATAAAAAAAAGAGTAGTGGACAGTTTGGTCAGTTCTTAAGACAGTCTACGACAAATTTCGCTGGATCAGGACTCTAGAATGATTCTATGAGGTGAGGAATGTGAAAGCGCAAAATACATCCCTGTTTTATCATCAAAAAGAGAAGTTTATGGTTTCAAAAAGTGATGCCGGAATTTTTGCTGGTAGTTTTTTTCTGGGACTGCTTTCTTCTGAAAGCATGGCGTTATGTTTTACGCTGATCATCATGACAGCGTTTTATCATCGTGATGGGAATAAAACCTGGATTTCCGGAGGAGCGTTTTTGATCGGATCCTTTTTTATTTCTTTTTGGAATTTCTACTTTCATGCCGTTTTGCTTTGTATTTTTGCTTTGATGCTGGCTTTTGTCCGTCTTCTGCGGGGGAATCTTTATTTCTTTTTTCCGATCATGACCGCATTGACGACCCTGATTCATGCGTTGGTGCTTCAGCAGGATTTTCTGATTGCTTTTCAGGCGATGCTTTTGGGATATGTGCTTTGTATCTTTTCAATCAAGCATATGAATGTTTCTGCGGATTCATTCCGATTAAATGGATTAATTTTCGGAATTCTGCTGCTTTCCTGCGGAAAGATAGCAGCTCTTCTACCATCGCCTTTGGAAACATGGGTGATTGTTGGGATTTATGCTTTGCTGGCTCAGACGATTGATATGGGTTCGTTGGTTTTGCTGCTGATGGCAGGCAGCCGCTTGTTTTCAATGGGAGAGTATGGCTTTAGCTGGATCATTGCGATGATTCTGGTGAATAGCATGAAGGAATGCGGAAAAGGAGCGCAGTTGTTTGGTTTTGCCTTGCCGATGGTCTTGGCTTCCCAGCGGTTTGATATTTTGGCTATCGCGATCCTTTTGTTTCTGCTGACGGCGGCGCCGCTTTTTGGCCCGCTTCAGGAGCTGACCCAGACCGATCATGATCTGCAGTATGAGCGTTTGCAGCTGGCCAGTCAGAAACGGCTGCTGGAACATCAGCTGCTGCAGTTTTCTCAGATCTTCCATTCGATCGCTCATTTTTTTGAAAAGAGCCATGAGCCGGAAATGGAATTTGTTCAAGGAATGGCGCAGTCTTTAGAATTGCTTTCGATGCAGCTGAAGCAATCGGCCACCACGGCTCAGGAGGAGCAGGTTCGGATCTATCATCTTTTAAAAGGCTATCATTTTCCTGTTACGCGGGTACAGGTGAGAGAAACAGAGAAGGGCCAAAAACAGATTGAGCTGTTTTTGGAAGAGTGCCGCCGTCAGGATGTGGAAGAGGTGATCCTTCCTTTGCTGCAGGTCCTGATCGACCGCAATCTGAAAGTAGTCAGCCGCTATCGGCCGCAGTTATTGGGATCATCTGTTCGGATAGAGCTTTGCGGCACAATTCCGTATCAATTGAAGACCCAGCAGTTTCAAAAACGCAAGATGGAAGAGGCCAACGGGGATACCTGCAGCGTCTTTCGGTTTCGCCACAGTACGATCTGTACTTTGAGCGATGGAATGGGAGCTGGCGAGGAAGCAGCGCGATCCTCATCATTCATTACTCAGTTGACCCAGCGTCTTTTTGCGGCCGGAATTCCGGTCGAAATGGCAGTGCAGTCGATGAACGCCTTGCTGCGTCTGCATCAGGAGGAATCGTTCGCTACCTTGGATTTGTTTGTTTTGGATGGTTTGGGGCGGCAGGCGTATTTATCCAAATCAGGAGCCTGTGCAACCTTTCTTTTGCGTAATCATCAGGTTTTGAAGATCCAAGGGGAATCATTGCCGCTTGGCATCATACGGCAGGTGGCCCCAGATTGTTATCAGATTGAGTGTTATCCTGGGGATGTCTTTGTGATGTTCAGCGATGGAATTGCAGAGGAAAAACTGGAAAGCTGGCTTCTTTCGGCCGATCGCACAGTGCTGGCTGAGGAGCTAAAAAAGCATTTGGAAACAATGGAAGCGGAGGATGATGTGACGGTGCTTCTGGCAGAGATCGATTCTCGCTAGAAACACTGTTTTTTTATGATCAAAAAGCGGGAAACTGGCAGTTCTTTATTCATTATGCTAAAATAAGGCGGGTGAGGAAGATGCTGGAAGAATATCGCAATGAAAAAGTCATTCTTGGAATTTCTGGTGGACCGGATTCAATGGCTTTGCTGGAAATGGCAGCACGGGCACAGGTCCAGGTGATTGGAGCCCATGTGAATTATCATTGCCGTCCAACGGCAGATCGGGATGAAGGCTTGGCAAAAGCGCTTTGTCAGCAGCATGGTTTTCCTTGCTTTGTTTTGAAGGCCGGGATAGCACAGGGCAATTTTCAGGCCTGGGCGCGGAAGGTGCGTTATGATTATTTTGCAGCGCTGGCTAGGCAGCTGCAGGCGAAAGCGATTTTCGTTGCGCATCATGAGGATGATCTGTTAGAAACGTATTTGCTTCAAAAACAGCGCGGGAACCAGCCAGAATGGTGGGGACTTCGTGAAAAAAGCGAATGGCAGGGAATTCCGGTCGTTCGCCCGCTGCTTTCTTTTCGCAAAGAACAGCTGCTTTGTTTCCTTGATGCAGAAAGGATCGCTTATGGGATCGATGAATCCAATTTGACCGATCATTATGAGCGCAATCGCCTCCGCCATGCGGTGGTGGAAAAATTGAACCCTGCACAACGGCAGGCTTTGTGTCAGGAAATTGAGACGAGGAATAAGAAAAATCAGCAGGAGCAAATCAGGATTACAGCTGAACTGAAAGAGCCACTAACAGTCGATCGATTATGGGCTTTCCCTTTTCCGGGTCGTTTGCTTCAAGCCTGGATCTTTGAGAAAACTCAGCTTCGCATGGGGAAAAGAAGGATTCAGGATGTGCTTCGTCAGCTTCATTCAGAGCGAAATGTGGAAATTGATCTAGACGATTGTGTGAAGTTGTCAAAAATGTATGGTCAGCTTGAAATTCATTCTAAAACAGAGGTATCGTATTGTTATGTCCTGGATAAAATAGAACTGTTGAAAACTCCTTATTTCGTGATTCAAAATAGTGGAAAAGGGACAGAAGCCGTAACCCTTTATGAAGAGGATTTTCCGATTTGTATCCGCAATGTTCAAAAATCAGATGCAATTGTCCTTCGATTTGGTACAAAAAAGGTATTCCGCTGGTTTATTGATCGAAAAATTCCAAGAGAAGCGCGCAAAAGCTGGCCAGTTGTGGTAAACTGTCATGGTGAAATTGTTTTAGTGCCGCAAATTGGGTGTGATGTCAAACATTATTCTCAACATCCGACTTGTTTTGTGGTAAAATAAGACTGCTATGACGGAGGAAGAAGTATGCATCAGAACGTAGAAAAAATTCTGGTTTCTGAAGAGGAAATCATCCAGCGCTGCCGGGAAATGGGACAAAAGATCAATCGGGATTATGCGCAAAAGGAACCGCCGCTGCTGGTTGCTTTGCTGAAAGGATCAGTTCCTTTTCTGGCTGAGCTGATTAAACATATCGATCTGGATATCGAGTTTGATTTCATGGATGTTTCCAGCTATGCTGGAACAGAATCGACTGGAGAAATCAAGGTGATCAAGGATCTGGACCGGCCGATCAAAGGGGCGGAGATCTTGATCGTTGAGGATATCGTGGATACAGGAAGAACACTGAAAACCGTGCGTGAACTGCTTTTGAGCAAAGGAGCTTCTTCGGTCAAGGTGATTACTTTGCTGGATAAGCCTGATCGACGGGTCGTAGAGCTGGAAGCGGAGTATGTTGGATTTACGATTCCCAATGAATTTGTAGTCGGTTATGGACTGGATTTTAATCAGAAATATCGCAATCTTCCTTATATTGGAGTCTTAAAAGAGGAATGTTATAAATAAAGCTGTGAGAAGGAGTGTGAAGGATGAAAAATAATAAGTGGGTTAATTATGTGCCGTATTTGATCGTGGCATTGACGATTACCGCTATCTTATATATGGATCCGGGAAATACTGTGAAGACGCTGTCTTATAATGAGTTTAAGACGATCGTGGAAACACAGGAAGTGACCCAATCCACGGTAACTGTCGGGGATAATGTCATCTATGTCAAGGGTGTTTATCTAGAGAATGGCAATGAGATCAGTTTTTCGACCCGTTTGCCGCGCACAGATGCCGAAGTAGATGGACTGATGGAATTATTGAAAAATTCCAATGAAGCAACGATCAAGGATGAAAATGAGTCCAACTTGCTGGTGGACACGCTGATTTCAACAATTCCGTTTCTGGCCTTGGGCGGCTTTGCGATTTATATGCTGATGAAGCTCAATGCTGCCGGAGGAAACCAGAAAGCCTTTGAGTTCAGCAAATCACGGGCCCGTCTGGAAGGCGACATCAAGGTCCGTTTCAGTGATGTTGCCGGCTGCGATGAGGAAAAAGAAGAGATGGCGGAGATCATTGACTATCTGAAGAGTCCAAAGAAATTTGCCAAGATGGGGGCTCGGATTCCAAAGGGAATTTTGATGGTCGGGCCTCCGGGAACTGGTAAGACCTTGCTGGCCAAAGCGGTTGCCGGAGAAGCAGATGTTCCGTTTTACTCGATTTCTGGATCGGACTTTGTTGAAATGTTTGTCGGTGTGGGCGCCAGCCGGGTGCGCGACATGTTTAAAAAAGCTCAGCAAACAGCGCCATGCATGATCTTTATTGATGAAATCGATGCCGTTGGACGTCAGCGGGGAGCTGGTTTGGGCGGCGGCCATGATGAACGGGAACAGACCCTTAATCAGCTGCTGGTAGAGATGGATGGTATTACGGACAATGCTGGGATCGTGATTATTGCGGCCACCAATCGTCCGGATGTTCTGGATCCGGCGTTGCTTCGTCCGGGACGTTTTGACCGTCAGATCACGGTATCGCTTCCAGATCGCCGCGGACGTCGGGAGATCCTGCAGGTTCATGCGCGCAACAAGATTTTGTCTGATGAAATCAACCTGGATGCTTTGGCGAAGCGGACCCCGGGCTTTAGCGGTGCAGATCTGGAAAACGTCTTGAATGAAGCAGCTATTCTGGCTGTGCGGGAGAATAAGGATCGAATTGAGATGAGCAATCTGGATGAGGCGATTGACCGGGTCATGATGGGACCGGCTAAAAAGTCTCGTAAGTATGATGAATCTTCCAAACGTCTGGTGGCTTATCATGAAGCGGGGCATGCGATCATCGGTCTTTTCCATAAGGAAGCGGAGCAGGTTCAGAAAGTGACGATCATTCCGCGGGGAACAGCTGGAGGCTATAATCTGATGACGCCGAAAGAAGAAAAAATGATGGTGACGAAAAACGATTTGATGGCCCAGATCACCGGATTGATGGGCGGGCGTGTCGCCGAAGAAATTTTTATCGGGGATATCAGCACAGGGGCTTCCAATGATATCGAACGGGCGACAAAGACTGCCCGCGACATGGTTACCTTGTATGGAATGAGCGAATTGGGTCCGGTTCAGTATGATCACGGACAGCAGAATGTTTTCTTAGGAAGGGATTACAACAGCTCCATGAATGTTTCTGGACAGGTTGCCTTTGAAATAGACCAGGAAATCCGCAAAATTATTGATACCTGTCATGCTCAGGCGCATGAAGTGATAGCTTCACACAAAAATGAATTGGAAAAAATCGTGGCGGCCTTGCTGGAAAATGAAACCATTACGGCAGAAGAAATTGAAGAATTGCTGAAAGATTCTCTGCCGCCAAGCACCGACAGTGAAGTTAATCCGGATAATGTATAAAACAGCTCATTGAGCTGTTTTTGCGTTTTTATAGGATTAGAAAACACAAGAGAAAGAGGTTTTGTAATGATTGCCTTGATTGCTGCAGTGAGCCTCAATGGGGTGATTGGAAAAGACGGAAAGATTCCATGGCATTTGCCGCAGGAGCAGCAGCGTTTTAAACGATTGACGATGGGACAGAGCGTGATCATGGGACGCAGAAGCTTTGAGGAGGTGGGGCATGCCCTTTTGCATCGGCAGAATATCGTACTGACACGAAATCCTGATCTGCATTGGGAAAACGTGGAGACCGCAGGTTCCTTGGAAGAAGCACTGGCTTTGCGGCGCGGTTTGGATTGTTATATTGCAATAGGACAGCAGGTTTTTGAAGAAGCGCTTCCGCTTGCGGATTTTTTGGTGCTATCCCGAGTGCTGACGACGGTGTCGGGAGATCCTTTTTTTCCTTCTTTAGCGGGACGGCCTTTTGTGCGTGCAAAGGCCCCTCTTTTGGCGCCAAGCGGATTATGGCAGGAAGAAATCTGGGTGCGGCAGCGCTGTTTGTTTTCCTTGGAAAAAAAAGCAGCAACAGTCAGGAGTCTTTCCTATAGACTTTCAAAAAGAGACGTTTCAAATCATGATAGAAGGAAACGCAGTTGGAGATTTTGTCTATGAACAAAAAGACGGTATGTTTTGGCTAGGCCCGATTCGAATTTCTCCAATACGGCAGCAGCA
The DNA here is from genome assembly GCA_944327135.1 of uncultured Erysipelotrichaceae bacterium. Lineage (GTDB taxonomy): Bacteria > Bacillota_I > Bacilli_A > Erysipelotrichales > Erysipelotrichaceae > CALVGQ01. The sequence continues at coordinate 15,002 of CALVGQ010000117.1, forward strand.
AGAGCTTGTGAAAGATCTTTTATGCTATTGCTTTGCCCGAAGCCCGCTTCCTTTGATGCTGAAACTGGAGCCTCATCAGAAAATGATCGGTCTGCTGGCTCGAAAGATGGGATTTCAGTCGGTCGAAAATCAAGGCCCTTCGCCAATTCTGATGACTCGTTCAGGATTAAAATCAAACTATGGAAACAGCGAAATGTAGCTTGAAAACGAAGAATACAGGATTATGATCTTGTAGAAGATGGAGCTGATCCTGTTTTTAATCTTGCAGATTTTGCTCAGGAGGCACCAGGAATCAAACGGAGCGAAATGGAACTCTTTTTTAAAAGCGGACTCAATGAAAAAGGCCGAATCCGGATGGATCAGGCCTTTGGAAATGTCCTATCTTTTTAAATCAGGAATCATGCAAAGATTTACAGGCTTAAACCTTGACTTCTCCTGCCAGGACTTTTTTATAATCTTCATAATTGCGTTCCAATAGATGAGGAGTATCCAGACCATATGGACAACGAGAAGCGCATTGACCACAGTGGAGACAGTTTTCGATTTTCTTCATCATGGCTTGGGAGGCTTCTGATAGATGGCCCGCTGAAGGCGACCGGCGCAGCAGCAACGACATGCGGGCGCAGGTATTGATTTCAATTCCGACCGGACATGGCATGCAGTAACCGCAGCCGCGGCAAAACTCTCCCATCAGTTCCTGACGGTCTTGTTCGATGACTTTCATCAGGACTTCATTCATGACAGGCGGATGATCCATGTAGCTTAAAAATTCTTCGAGCTCACTTTCACGCTGGATGCCCCAAATCGGAAGAACATTATCGTATTGGGCAGTAAAGGCATAGGCTGCAGCAGAATTGGTAATCAATCCTCCGGCCAGACTTTTCATGGCCACAAAGCCAACGTTGTTTTTTCGGCATCGTTCGGTGAGGGCCAGTTCTTTTTCAGTGCTGAGATAGCTGAATGGGAACATCACGACTTCATATAGTCCGCTGTCGATGGCTTCTTCAACGAGCTGGATCGAATGATTCGTAAATCCGATATGACGGATTTTTCCTTGTTTTTTTGCTTCCAGCATGCATTCGTACATGCCGGTCCCATCGCCCGGTTTATAGCATTGTTTTGGCCAATGGAACTGATAAACGTCGATCGTATCGGTTTGCAGCATGGTTAAGGAGGTGTCTAAATCCTTCCAGAAGTCTTCGGGTGTTTTCGCGGGCGTTTTGGTCGCGAGGATGACTTTTTCGCGTAACCCGTTCTTGAATGCTTCTCCTAGTTTCATTTCACTGTCGCTGTATCCGCGAGCCGTATCAAAATAGCGCATGCCGCCTTCATAGGCTCTTCTTAATAGTTGGACAGCTGTTTCCAGATCGACCCGTTGGATCGGAAGTGCCCCGAATGCATTCTGTTCCAGAACATATCCGGTTTTTCCTAATGTGATCTTTGCCATTGTCTCACCCTTCCTTTTTTTATTATAATATAAAAAGAGGGGTGTGAAAATAGAGCGTTAATCGTTCTTGGTTTCTGATAACGGAACAATCAGCCGGCAATGCTGCTGCCGACGCTGATTTTCGTGCGAGTACTGATAGACCTCACGATAGATGTCGCCTTTGGACTGCAGCCCATGTTGGCGAAGAATGTCGCAAACCAGGCCGACGCAGTCGGTCTGACCGGCTGGCTTCATTTGCGTATAGCGCGTTAAAGGGACAATCAGACAGCGCTGGGAATGCAGATGGATACAGGGCTTTTCGCAGGGAAGCTGGTGCTTGTGGACGATTTTTTCACTGACAAGAAATCCCCAATGGAATTGGGTTTTTCCCTTTTCGAAATCAAAAAGATGCTGGCAGGAGCGGACCATGGGCATCCAGGGCATCCATTGTTCCATGATCGAATATAATCGTTCATCATAAAGAAAATCGCGGTTATTGGAGTGCGGCAGAAAATACTGCGGTTCGATCCGTTCGATGGTCCAGTCCTGCGGACCGAGCTTTTCGTTGAACCAGCGTTCTGTGGCGGCCTGGTCTTCCAAAAGTTCTTGATAAAAGTGCAGTTTGTGTTCGATTTCTGTTCTTTTCTGGGCATAGAGCGCACGGATTTCACCAAGATTCATGGTATTGATGATGGTTTGGATTTCTTTTACTGAAAAATCCCAGTTACGCAGTTTGATGCATTCCAGGGTTTCGGAGGCCATTTCAAAGGAGTAATAGCGATACCCGTTTTCACTGATGGCCGGAGGAATCAGGTCATATTGCTCATAGTGCTTTAAAAAGTCAGGGGTAACCCCCATGTAGCGTGAAAATTCTCCGATTTTATATTGCTTTGACATGAGAAAAGCTCCTTTTTTAATTTTATTTTAGCATAAAAATAATGTTTTAATTTTCACATTATGGATTGACCTGCCTGTAACCCCCGGCCTTACAATGAGATCATTCAAAACAGGGAGGAAGAGAAATGAAGAAAACCAATGGAATTACACGTCGCGATTTTTTAAAGGGCAGTGCGGCCGGTGCGCTTAGCGTTGCTGCTATGGGACTGCTGGGGGCTTGTTCTTCAAAGGAAGGCGCTGGATCTGACAATGATTCGGCAGTGGAATCAACGATTTCAGAAACGCCTGCTTGGCTGGGACAGGAACCGGAAACTGGAGAAATTGCAGAAACGATTGAAACTGAGGTCCTGGTGGTAGGATCAGGAACGGCCGGTTGGCCAGCAGCATTAAGTGCGGCCGAAAATGGCGCTAAAGTTCTGATGATCGAACGCTATGCTTATCTCAATAAGCCAAAGGACGATATTGGGGCAATCAATTCCAAGCTCCAGCAGGAAACCATTAAAAATTATCCATATCTGGCAATCGATAAGACCAAGCTTTTAAAAGATGCTGTTCGTTATGCCAATGGCTACATCGATTCGGATTTGGTGAAACTGTGGATGGAGGAATCCGGGGAAACAGTAGACTGGTATACCGAGATTTTGGAGCGAAAAGGGGATTTCAAGATGTGGCATGAAGGCGGCATCGGAAATGTTGACGGTGGGGCTCGCGATGCGGCCTATGCAACAGGACACAGTCCGGAAGCATTGACAGAGCGCACGACCGCTGAGGTTTTAAAAGAATATGCGGATGAGCTGGGAGTTGAAACGATGCTGGAGACAACCCTGATTAAATTGATCAAGACGGAAGGACGGGTCAGTGGCATCATTGCGGAGAGTGCGGAAAAAGGACGGATTCAGATCAATGCCTCCAAAGGCGTGATCCTTTGTACGGGAGGATATAGCGGCAATGCGGAAATGTTGAAAAGCCTTCAGCCGGAAACCGTTCGCATCAGCGCCACCGGAATCAACATGACTTCGGCGGATGATGGATCTGGAATCAAGGCGGCTCTTTGGGCAGGAGCAGACATGGATCAGATCCACAGTACCTGCAGCTTTAACCGGGCGGCCGTCGATCCGAAAAATGGAAAAGGCGGTGATCCGGGGGTTTGGTATTGGTTTGGAGAGCAGCCATTTATGAAGGTCAATACCAAGGGCGTTCGCTTCTGCAATGAATCAGGGCCGTATGATTATATGCTGCATAGCGCTTCCTTGCAGCCGAATCACGTTTATTGTCAGATTTTTGATGCGAACATGAAGGAACATGTCAAGCAGATGGAGATGGTTGGCTGCTGTCGGTTGTATCCGTTTGATAATGGAGCGCCAAGCAACATGGATATTGATACGGTTGTGGATGGGATGAATGCCGGGTTGATTGAAAGCGGCCATCTGGTGGTTGCCGATACGCTGGAGGAATTGGCAGACGGATTGAATCTTCCAAAGGAAGCTTTCTTGGCACAGGTCGAACGCTACAACCATTACGCTGAAACCGGTGTGGATGAAGAATATGGAAAAGTGGCGTATCGGATCACGCCTATTGATACCCCGCCGTTTTATGGAGCCAGAACCTGTGCGTGGCTGCTTTCCACACTGGATGGAATCCGAATCGATACCAACATGAATGCCATTGACGAAAACAATGAGCCGATTCCGGGGCTGTATGTCTGCGGCGATGCTTCTGGAGGATTCTTTGGCAACACGTATTTTAATTTGGTGACAGGAATGGCCTGCGGTCGTTCAATGACCTTCGGCCGGCGCGCTGGCCGGATCGCAGCAACTACGGCACTTTAATTGATTATAAATAGAAGACAGGCAGGACTGCTTGTCTTTTTTTGTAGTAAAGAAAAAAAGAATTTGAACAGGACAGCAATATTTTTTTCTTGCATTGCCTTCAATTTCAGTGTAAATTAATTACAGGAGCTGATCCTTGTGAAACTGAAAACAGGACGTTTTTATTATTATGAATAACTCAATATAACCCAAGAAGACTTGGTCATTTTGTGTTATATTGAGAAAAGCCGACATCAATGAAAATTGATGTTTTTATTTTATTAAGGAGGAAAAGGAAATGATTTTAACCGTCAAAAAAAATTCAGACAAGCTCTCGGTGGACCGTTTGATCGATCAGCTTTCGGCCCGCGGATTGGAGATCAATTACAGCGAAGGAGAAAATTTTATTGTGCTGGGGCTGGTGGGGGATACCACAGCGTTGGATGTCAACTGGTTGAAAAGCTTTGATTTTGTCGAAGAGGTCACACGGGTTGCAGCACCTTATAAAAAAGCAAATCGAATGTTTCATCCGGAAGACAGCGTTATCATGGTTCAAGATATCCCGGTGGGGGGAAAGGAACGCATTGTCGTGATTGGAGGCCCTTGTGCAGTGGAAAGCGAAGAGCAGATCCAACGGATTGCCAAGGAGGTCAGTGAGGCCGGAGCAGTGATGCTGCGCGGCGGTGCTTACAAGCCAAGAACCAGCCCATATACCTTTCAAGGTTTAGGCAGCAAGGGCATTCGCATGATGGAAAAGGCCGGCAAGGAAAATGGCCTTCCGATCGTTTCTGAACTGATGAGCGCAGACCATTTAGAGGAATTTGTGCAGCATGTCGATTTGATCCAGATCGGGGCAAGAAACATGCAGAATTTTGATTTGTTGAAAGCGGTTGGAAAAGTCAATAAACCGATTTTATTAAAACGCGGGATGGCCAATACAATTGAAGAATGGATCATGTCAGCGGAATATATTCTGGCAAGCGGAAATCCCAATGTCATCCTGTGTGAACGGGGAATCCGGACCTTTGAAAAATATACCCGCAATACCTTGGATCTGAGCGTTATTCCGTTGATCAAGCAGAAAACACATCTGCCGATTATCATCGACCCCAGCCATGCTACTGGGGATTGGAGCCTGGTTGAATCGGTCAGCTTGGCGGCAATTGCTGCAGGGGCAGACGGCCTGATTATTGAAGTGCATGATCATCCGGAATGGGCCTTGAGTGATGGAGCCCAGAGCTTAAAACCGGAGAAATTTAAACGGGTAATTGAGAAAGGACGAAAAATTGCAGAAGTGATTGGAAGAAAATTGTAAGAATTTGGACTTTATCTGGACTATTTTGTTGTAAGTCATGGGGATTTCATGTAAAATAAAAAGAAGAAGGTGAAAAAATGAAAATCGGAACGCTGGAACTGGTCGTGATCTTCGTGGTTGCCTTGATTGTTCTTGGACCTGAAAAGATGCCGTATTATACCAAAAAACTTGGACAGGCACTGGGGCAGCTGAAGGGTTACAGCAACAAGCTGGCCGAGGATATTCGAGAAAATATCGTCGATCCGCTGGATGAAACGACCGCTCCGCTAAAGGACGCTGTTGAGCCGCTGACTTCTTTGAAAAAAGAGATAGAACAGCCGATCAAAGAGGTGGAGAAATCAATCAAGAGCGTTGGCAAACCGAAGCCTTCCGTAAAGGAAGCGCCGCAGGCGGAAAGCACGAATGAGATGCCGGAAAATTCGGCAAGTCAGCAAAACGGTGTGGTGGCCGCCTTAAAAGAAAAGGGGTACAGCGACGCTCAGATCCAGGAAATCCTGGCGCTGACTGAGAATAAACAAAAGACTGAAACTACTCAGGAAGCAGTACAAAATGAAAGTGCAGAAGAAAGTAAAAAAGGAGAATAGGATATGTTTGGAAAATTGGGAACAACGGAAATTATTGTCATCTTGTTGATTGTTTTGTTGATTTTTGGTCCGACTCAGCTGCCGAAATTGAGCAAAATGTTTGGAAAATCCATCAAGGGATTTAAAGATGGATTGGAAGAAACAAGCAAGGAAGATAAAGACGATTCTGATAAAGCATAACTATGGCAAAGAAAAAGGGTAACGCGGAAGATCAAGATGTGATGCGTGTGACTGACCATCTAAAAGAGCTCCGCAACCGGATCGTGGTGGTGGTGGTCGCTTTTTTTGCGTCGATCATTATTGCCTTCAATTACTCGCAGGGAATTGTGGATTACTTGATCAGTATTGCGTCGGACATGGGCTATGTCTTTGTTTATTTATCGCCGTCAGAACTGTTCATGCAATATATTAAGGTTGCAGTTATTGCGGGAATCGTGATTATTGTTCCGGTAATTTTTTATGAAGTATGGGCCTTTATTCGCCCAGGACTAAAGTCCAATGAGAATTTCATTGTCTTTATATCCATGGTAATGGGACTCTCTTTCTTTGTGCTGGGCGCGTTGTTTGCTTTGTTTGTGGTCATTCCGTTCATGCTTCAGTTTTATTTCAACATCAATCAAACCAGTGAGATCATGGCGTCGATCTCGGTGGAAAATTACGTCAGTTTTCTGATGACGAATTTTCTTTGCTTTGGTGCAATTTTTGAGTTGCCGGTGGTTACGACGCTGTTGACTCAGTTGGGACTGATTCGCTATGAATGGCTGGTCAAACTGCGGAAACTTGTGATCGTGATCATCTTTATTCTGGCTGCCATTATTACTCCTCCGGATGTGATTTCACAGATGCTTTGTGCCGTGCCGATGTGCTTGCTTTTTGAATTGAGCCTGCAGATCAGCCGAGTAATTGGGGTTCGCAAGAAAAAGCGCAGAGCTGCTGAGGAAGAATAGACAGTTCAAAGATCATGATTTATTAGCAAGGACTCTTCTGAATTAAAAAGCAGAAGAGTTTTTTAATCGAAAAGAAAGGATTTTCCGATTTTGAATCAAAGGTTAAATAAAGCAAGAAAGCGTGATACAATGAAGTTTGTTTTAGAAAAGAGTGAGAATCATGAACGATAAGGTCTATTTATTTGAAAAAGAGGCCATTCCTAAAAGTGTCATGGCCTTGGCGGTTCCAACGATCTTAAGCTCGTTGGTCATGGTGCTGTACAATTTGGCGGATACCTTTTTTGTGGGAATGCTGAACGATCCGATTCAGAATTCCGGGGTGACTTTGGCTGCACCGGTACTGCTGGCATTCAATGCGATCAACAATCTGTTTGGGGTGGGTTCCAGCAGCATGATGGCCCGGGCGTTGGGAAGAAAAGACTACACGACGGTAGCAAAGACAAGCTCGATTGGATTCTATTGTGCGCTGTTTTGCAGTGCTGCGTTTTCTTTGATTTGTTTTCTTTTTATGGATCAGCTGCTGATGATTTTGGGTGCTGACAGCGCGACAAAGCTGGCAACCTATCAGTATTTGAGATGGACAGTCCTTTGCGGCGCGATCCCCGCTATTTTGAATGTGGTGCTGGCTTATCTGGTGCGCTCTGAAGGCGCTTCCCTGCATGCCAGTATCGGAACGATGAGCGGGTGTGTACTGAACATTATATTGGATCCGATTTTTATTCTGCCCAACTTTTTGAATATGAAGACAGAAGGAGCGGCCCTGGCGACCTTTATCTCAAATTGCATGGCGTGCTTATATTTCTTTGTACTGCTTTATAAAAAGCGCAAAGATACTTATATTTCCTTGAATTTCAAGCATTTTTCCTGGGATCGCACGATCATCAAAGGAATTTGCGGAGTGGGAATCCCGGCTTCGATTCAAAATTTGCTGAATGTTACCGGAATGACCATTTTCAATAACATTACTTCTGCTTATGGTGCTACTGCGGTTGCCAGCATGGGGATTGTACAGAAGGTCTACAACATTCCTTGGTACATTTCTTCTGGTATTTCGCAGGGTGTGATGCCGCTGATCAGTTATAATTATGCCAGCGGAAATCGAAAGCGGATGAAAGAGGCGTTTCTGTTTGCGGTGCGGGTCAGTCTGTCGATCATTTTTGCTTTTGTGATCATCTATTATGTTTTTGCAAAGCAGGTAATCCAGGTATTTATGGACAATCCGGAAATCATTGATCATGGAACGATCCTGCTAAGAGGTTTCTGCTTGGCTTTGCCGTTTCTTTGCGTGGATTTTATGGCAGTGGGAGTCTTCCAAGCTACGGGATTGGGAAAATATTCTCTGTTGTTTGCAATCATGCGGAAGATCATTTTGGAGATTCCGGCCATCTTTCTTTTGAATTGGTTATTTCCATTATATGGGTTGGGCTATTCGCAATTTACGGCAGAGCTGATCCTTTCTGTGGTAGCGGTTTTGATGCTGAAAAAACTGTTTAATCAAGATTTTTGAGGTTTGATTTTCTAAAAAAAAACGATTCTATTTGCTTTAAAAGCAGTGGAATCGGTTTTTTATTTTTCCATTTGTTTTTTTAATTCTGCCAAAGGATGCGGCTTGCTTGGCTGGAGTGGTCCGGATTGTTTTCGGGCTGACTCGATCCGCTTTTTCAGTTCACGGGCTGAAAGCCGCAGAGCCCCCTGACCAAGGATGATGCGCTGTTCCATGCCATCAGAAGTGGCTACCGTTACCTGATATTCTTTGGCTAAATGATGGGTCGTTTTTTCAATATAGCTGTCTGCAGTTTCAGAAGTTTTCGTATAAACCTGATAAAAGTTGCCTTGTTGAATGATCTTTCCAGGGTTGTTGGGCACTTTCCAGGCATCAAAGACAACAATCAAAATCCCGTCTGTTCGGCCAAGATAATCAGAAAGGATCCGAATCAGTTCCTCTCGAGCGGCAAAAAGATCGGTTTGTGCTAAAAGACTTAAGTTTTCCCAGGAATAGATCATGTTGTAGCCATCCACCAAAAGACAGGCCGTCTTTTTTTCGACGGGTTTGACTTCAATGTGTTCCGGCAATTCTTTTTTAATAGCTATGGGGCGAGGGGCAGGGCGCTCTTTTCGTTTATAGGTTCGCTCCATTACTGCATTGAGTTCTTCCTCACTGACCTTGCTTTGACGAATTGGGGATTCCTGGACTTTTTTTTCTTTTTGCCAAAGCCGTTCCAGATGCATGTGTTCATACACGTCTTGAGCTTTGACTAAAAAACCGGCACCGTGCGCGCAGAAAATCGAATCGGCCGAATGTTCTGGATCGCGCTGGGGATCATATCCGCTTTCAGCAACCACGGCTTCCTGATCGCTGCATGGCTGAAAACCGGAAAAAAACCAGCTGAGCTGTCCCTGACCGCGTGTGTAGGCCAGAACTTCGCTTTGATAATTCTGCATCATGCGCACTGCCGCGGTGCCGACGATCCGACTTTTTCCTTTTTCCAGTGTTTGGAGAGTTGTTTCAGCATGCATCCGTTCCAGATCATGCAGTGCCCGGCTTAAAAATTCACTGGGAAGAACCAGCTCAAAATGATAGATCGGCTCCAGCAAAAGGGAACGGGTAAAAGTCAGACCATGGCGCAAGGCACGCAAGGCAGCTTCTCGAAAATCGGAAGATTGGGTGTGCTTTAAATGCGCTTTGCCGCCTAGCAGAGTAATTCTCATGTCGGTTAACGGGGCATTGATTAAAACACCGGTCAGCTCATTTTGATCCAAACAGTCCAGAATGATGCGCTGCCATTTGGCTTCCAGCATTTCTTCCGGACAGTCAGAATCAATGATCAATCCGCTTCCCCGCTCTAAGGGCGTTAGTAAAAGATGGACCTCTGCATAATGGCGCAGCGGCTCATAATGACCGACGCCCTCGACTGGTTCCAGTATCGTTTCCTTGTAGCTGATTTTTCCCTGATCAAAAGTGACGCTGAGCTGAAAGCGATCAAGGATCATCTGCTGTAAAATTTCAATTTGAATTTTCCCCATGACCGCGACGCGGATATCGGAAAAAGAAGGAAGATACTGCAAGTGCAGCTCAGGATTTTCTTCTTCTAATTGTTTTAGCTGACGGAAGACTTGAAAGCGGTCTTTGTTTGGCGGCAGGATCATTCGATAATCCAGACAGGGAGCCAGCTGAGGTGGAAAATGCCGGGCATCAATTCCTAACGAATCATGGATCTGAAGTTTTTGGGGCCCTTTTAAGCAGCAGACCGTACCGGCTTTGGCTTCTTGAACGAGGATAAATTTATTCCCAGAATAAATTCGGATCTGATCCACCTTTTCCTCTTGAAGAAGGCTTTTGGCGCGCAGCGTACCGCCGGTAATTTTTACATGGGTAAGCCGATTTCCCTGGGGATCCCGGCTGATCTTGAAAACATGGGCACCAAATTGAGCAGGATAGCTGGGGGCTAGCGTGAATTGATCCAGACCATCTAACAGCTCCCGGATTCCTTCCTGTTTTAACGCTGAGCCAAAAAAGCAAGGGAACAGCTGGCGCTGCGCAATAGCTTTGGCCAAGGCAGGATCAGGGATCCTGCCCTCTGTCAGATACATCTCCAGCAAGGCTGGACTGCATAGTGCGACGTTTTCTTCTCGCTGAAGGATCGTTTCGATATCGAGACAGTTTTCACTGAGATTGTTTCTTAGCTCCTCAAGAAGTTCAGCCTGACTGCGATAGGTCTGATCCATTTTATTAATGAAAAGAAAAACAGGGATCTGATAGCTTTCCAATAGCTTCCAAATCGTTCGGGTATGCGGCTGGATGCCATCTTGAGCACTAATCAGCAGGACAGCATAATCCAGAATCTGCAGGGTCCGTTCCATTTCTGCGGAAAAATCGACATGACCAGGGGTATCAATCAAAGTAAAGTGGGTCGTATGCCAATCAAAGAGGGCTTGTTTTGAAAGGATCGTAATCCCGCGCTGACGTTCCTGAAGATCATAATCCAGAAAGGTATTTTGATGATCGACACGCCCTAGTGTGCGGATGACCGCGGCTTCTTTTAGCAGGGCTTCGGAAAGCGTCGTTTTGCCGGCATCGACATGGGCCAGCAGCGCCATGCAGCAGTTTTTTTTCTCTAAGCTTTCGTTCACAAGATCCCTCCTTTTTAAAGATTGGAGAATTATATCACAGATGAGCTCGTTCGTCGAGTGCAATGAGGAAAAAATAAGAAGCGGTGAAAATAAAAAGATTCCCTGTTTTGGTAGGCAAAACAGGGAATTTACGAATAGGTCCAAGCAGTACGGGAGAATTATGACTGCTTTTTTTGACGATTGAAATTGATCAGACAGCCGCTGCAAAGAATTTCTTTTTCTTCCTCGCTAAGCGGATCGATGGAGAGGGTAATCGGTTTGATTTCATTTTTAGTGAGAACATAAGCTGGGATGGAAGCAAGATCTTCCTGCAGATGCTGACGAATATAAGGAACAAAAAGGTAATCTCCTTCTTCAAAAGAAGGTTCTTCTTTTAGCAGGAAAGGAATCATCCCCCAGTTGATCAGATTGGAACGGTAACGCTTGGTAGCATATTCTTGTGCAATGTTGGAACTGCCCAGAAGGACGCGCTGACAGGAAGCTGCTTGTTCGCGGGCGCTTCCGTCCCCCGGTTTGATGGCATAGATCGTACTGGAAAGATTCACCGTGCTTTCGTCTAATTGTTCAAAATTAGGCAGGGTGCGAATCCGGTCCAGGATTTGATTGATTTCAGATGAAGGCTGTCCGGCTTTTCGGGCTTTTTCCTCTGCCATGACCGCTTTGGCTTTGGCCACATAAGTAGGAACCCGTCGGCTTAATGTGAATTCGGCTAGACCAATCGGATTGGATCGATAAGAGCTGGTTTCTCCAGAAGGAATCAGTTCATCAGTGGTCGTGACCGGATCATGGATCATCGCGCAGACCTTTATCAGCATGTGGTCATTTAACGCAGGCAGCTCTGGCCAGTCTTTGATGTTCGGACCGCAGATCAAGGATGTTTCTTTGTGACCTTGATTGAATCCCTGATAGATCCGATGCGCATAGACCGTAGGATCAAAATGATAGGTTGGACAAACAAAATCATAGCCGAGCTCGTCGGCTGCGGTGATTCGTCCGCCATGGGCAGCCGTTGCGGCAATCGATCGCGCATCCATCAAGGCGACACAGGCCAGCTGGCCTTTTCCAGGATTGGAGCCCTCCCGGTTTGGAAAGTTTCGGGTCGTATGACGAATCGATAAAGCCCCGTGAGCAGGGGTTTCACCGGCGCCAAAACAAGGACCGCAGATCGCTGTGCGAACTGTTGCACCGGCAGTGATCAGCTTTTCAAGTGCCTGTTTTCGAAGCAGATCGAGCATGACGGCCTGACTGCTTGGATAGACGCTTAGACTGAAGGCATCTTTTCCTGTGCTTTTTCCATCAAGCAGATAAGCGGCTTCCATAAGATTCGAGTAGGTGCCTCCGGCACAGCCGGCAATCGTTCCCTGATCGGCATAAAGGGCGCCATCGTGGATCTTTTCTTGAAGATGAAGCTGCAAATCCGGGTTTTTGATCAATTTTTTAGCATTCTCTTCTACCTGATGCAGAATTTCGTGGAGATTGGCATTCAGCTCACGGATCTCGAAGCCATTGCTTGGATGGAAAGGCAATGCGATCATGCTGTGAATGGTTGACAGATCGATATAAATGCAGCCGTCATAATAAGCAATCTTTTCTGGTTCCAGCAATTGGAAATCATCTTCCCGGCCATGCAGGGCCAGATATTGGCGGGTATCGTCATCTGTTTGCCAGATGGAAGACAAACAGGTCGTCTCAGTGGTCATGACATCGATACCATTTCGATAGTCAGTGGATAAGGCAGAGACGCCCGGACCGACGAATTCCATGACTTTGTTTTTTACGTAGCCTTTTTCAAAGACAGCGCGAATCAAGGCAATCGAAATGTCCTGCGGTCCAATGCCGGGACGAGGTTTTCCGTCCAGATAGACACAGACGACTTCCGGGTAAGGATTATCCCAGGTCTGATTTAGGATCTGTTTAACCAGCTCGCCGCCGCCTTCTCCTACGGCCATGGTTCCTAAGGCTCCATAACGGGTATGGGAATCTGAACCGAGGATCATTTTTCCGCCGCCGGCATAGGCTTCACGCATATACTGGTGGATGACTCCTATATGGGGCGGGACATAAATTCCGCCATATTTTTTGCAGGCGCTCAGCCCAAAGACGTGATCATCTTCATTGATCGTTCCGCCCACTGCCCCCAAACTATTGTGGCAGCAGGTCAAGATGTAAGGAACCGGAAACTGTTCTAGACCGGAAGCCCGAGCCGTTTGAATGATGCCAACATAAGTCAGATCGTGGCTGGTAATGGCATCAAATCGAATTTTGAGTTGATCTGGATCGCCGCTGGTGTTGTGCGCTTGAAGAATCCGGTAAGCGATCGTGCCTTTTTTGGCTTCACTACGGCTGATTGGGATTTGATTTGTTGCTTCCGGTTCAGCAATCAGCTGTTTCCCATGAATCAGGTAGACGCCGCTCTCATAAAGTTTTATCATGGCCATTCTCCTTTGTTTTTCTCTTTCCAGCTTCATCATATCATGGTTCAAATAGGAAGTAAAATGCATGATTTTTATGATTATTATGCTTAATAAGAATAGTAGATCTCAAAAAATAGTTGAAATTATTCATTCAAGCTATTTATTAAATAAGAAACATGAATTTTACAAATAATTTCTTATCCCTTATACTATGCTTAAAGACAGAAGCAAGGAGGAAAACGATGGAGGAGATACAAGGAAGAAAGCGTCTTCCAGTCATGATCCTGCGTGGGGGAACAAGCAAAGGAATTTATCTTTTGGAAGAGGATCTTCCAGCGGATCAAACGCAGTGGGAGCCGCTGTTATTAAGACTGATGGGCAGTCCTGATAAAAAACAGATCGATGGATTAGGAGGAGCCCAGTCTGTCACCAGCAAGGTCGCGATCATCAAAAAATCAAAGCGTGAGGATGCCGATGTGGATTATACCTTTGCCCAGGTAAGTGTTGATAAACCTCTGGTCAGCTACAAAGGAAACTGTGGAAACATTTCCTCGGGGGTCGGACCTTTTGCGATTGAGCGCGGGCTGCTGAAGGCCAAAGAGGGGATGACGCCGGTGCGGATCTACAACACCAACACGGACAAGATCATCGTAGCAGAGGTCGAGACGAAAAATGGACAGGTCGTTTATCAGGGAAATTTTGCGATTGCCGGAGTTCCTGGGACGGCAAGTCCGATCAAGCTGAAGTTCATGGATCCGGCCGGTACATTGGGGCGCGGCTTGCTTCCTACAGGAAAGATCATCGATCACTTGGAAATACCCGGATACAAAACGGTCGAAGCCTCCATTGTCGATGCGGCTAATCCGCTTGTCTTTGTACGAGCACAGGATCTGGGCTTAACGGGGATGGAACTTCCCGAAGAGCTAAATGGCGATCCGGAAAAGTTAGCTTTATTGGAGACTGTTCGTGGCTTGGCTGCAGTGAAACTTGGATTAATTGACGATTATACTCGTTCAGCATGGGATACGCCAGGCATTCCGAAGATGACATTTGTTGCGAAGGCGGAAGATTATCCAACTGCGGAAGGCGGAATAATCACAAAAGAAAGCATTGATCTTGTTTCAAGGATGATGTCGATGCAAAAAGCGCATCCCAGTTATGCGATGACCGGGGCAATGTGCACCGCGGCCGCGGCCGTCATACCAGGAAGCCTTGTTAATCAGATGCTTTCACCTGGAGCTAATCCGCATTTTCTTCGAATCGGCCATCCAAGCGGGATCTTAGAATGCGGGGTCGACTATTCAAAGCAGGATGGCAAACTAGTGATCGAGGATACTTTTGGCTTTCGCACAGCCAATTTGCTGCTGGAGGGAATGGCGATTTTGTAAAGAAAAAGCACAATGGATTTTTCCAATGTGCTTTTTTAAGTGAAATTCTTTACGATGGAGATATATTCCCGTGCATGATAAGGCAGATAGCTGTTTTTGCGATAAGCGGCGACAAAATCGACGGTCACTCCGCTTTGACCAATGGAGAAGCTGGTAACTCTGGGGCTTAGATGGCGCAGATGGGTATCGGTCACAAAGAAGCAGCCGTATCCTTTGGCGGCCAGCTGAACTGCGGCCGGGATGTTGCTGGTTTCCAAGCGAATCGTAGGAGCAAATCCGGCTTTTTTAAACAGCTGATCGACAGTTTCACGGGTACGCTGACCGGGAATCTGCATGATAAAAGGCTCCTCTTTTAGCTGCTGCAGATCGATCCAGCGCGGATGATTTTCCTGAGCATTTTGGGCCAAGGGATGATCAAAGGCCATGATGACCAGCAGCTCTTCACGTTTGATAATTTCATAATCAATATCGGTACTTTTGATTGGCAGATTGAAAAATGCCAGATCGGTTTCTCCTTGCAAAAGCAGCTCCTCCAGCTGACTGGAATGATCTTCGATGACATCAAGCCGAACATGAGGATAACGCTGATGAAAGATCGGAAGCGTACAAGGAAGCATGTAGGTGCCTCGCATGGTAGGAAAAGAAATCTTTAATGATCCGAAGTTGTTTTTGATGATATCATTCATTTCCTGGTCCAGCTCTTTTTTCAGATTTAAAATTTCTGTGGCTTTTTTGACATAGCGTTCTCCGGCATAGGTCAAGACAAAACGATGACCAAGTTTACGGAACAGCTTTTGCCCCATCTGTTTTTCCAAGGACTGCAAAAACTTGGTCAACGTAGGCTGCGTGATGTATAAGGCCTCGGCGGCCTTGGTCATATTTTGATATTTGGCAATGGCCAGGACATAGGAAAGATCTCGAAAATCCATAAAAGCCTCCTTTTTTGGGTTATTCAATGTTCCTTTTCATTTTTGCACATGGGTTCTTTGTTTCATTAAACCAGCAAACCGCTTCGCTTAGATCCGGCAAACAGGCGCACACGGATGGTCTTTGCAGCAAAGTCCAAACGCGCTGGGAATCCTCTTCCAGCATGCAGATCCTGGAAAATCCGGCTGCCTCTGCACAATCCAGTCCTTTGTCGGAATCCTCAAAAATCAAGACCGCTTGCCGATTACAGCCCAATATTTTTAATGCCGCTTCAAACATTGCGCCTTTATCGGGATAAGATCCATCATCATAGATGGTCTGCTTTCGCTCAAACCAGCGATCTAGCTGAAAGAAATCAAAGAAAAAATCAATGTTTTCTTCAATCGAGGCACTGGCAATGACAAAAGGAATGCCATGATCGCGAAGCGTTTCGAACAGCTCCACGGCTCCGGGAACCAAGGCGGCCTTGGTGCGGTCCTGAACGACCAGCTGCCGATAAAGCGCTTCTTTTTTTCTGGACCAGGCTTGATTTTCCTCTTTTGAACAGCGTCCTTGTGTGAGCCGATCAATGGTTATGGCGTTGCAAACTCCCTGTGTTTTTTGCAGGATCTCTTCACGGCTCATTGGTGAGTGGGTCAGCATTTGAGAGATCTTTTGCCAGGCAGCTATATGATATTCGCTGTCTTTAAACAATGTTCCATTAAAGTCAAAAATGACACCCTTTATGTTCATGTTCTTCATCCTTTTTTTTATTATAAACGTTTTTGAAAAACAAAAAAAGCGCAGCAAGCGCTTTTAAAGCAATCGGGCAAAAAAAGTGAAAATAAAGCAAATTGTCAATCCGGTCAGGGTGGGGATCCAAAAAGCAGCCAGGCCCCATTTCAGACTTCCGCTTTCTTTGCAAAGGGTTAAAAAGGTAGTGGAGCAGGGCCAATGAAAAAGGCAGAACAGCATCGTGCTTACTGCGGTAATCCAGGTCCATCCATTAGCAATCAGCAAGGACCGCAGCTCACTGAGCGATGTCATCTCGATTAACACTCCGTTGGAAAGATAAGCCATGATCATAATTGGAACTACGATCTCATTTGCAGGAAAGCCTAGAATAAACGCGATAAGAATGATCCCATCCATTCCAAACAGCCGGGCAAAGGGATCCAGCAGCCGGCTGCAATGCAGTAAAAGCGAAAGATCGCCGATCTTGATGTTGGCAAAGAGCCAGAGGATCATTCCAGCAGGAATTGCAACAGCTACTGCCCGTCCTAAAACAAACAGCGTGCGGTCCAAAAGAGAACGAAGCAGGAGCGGAAGAAGCTGGGGCTTGCGGTAAGGAGGAAGCTCCAGGGTGAAGCTGCTGACCTCGCCCTTTAAGAGCGTTCTGGAAAGCAGCCATGATAGAACAAAGGTGGCCAAGATTCCCAAAAGGACAACCCCTGTTAAAATCAGCGTGGAGAACAAGGTGGCTGAAAAGCCTTGGAAAGAGAAGCTGAAAAACATTGTAATGATAGCAATGATCGTGGGAAATCGGCCATTGCAAGGGACAAAATTGTTGGTGATCATGGCAAGCAGCCGTTCGCGTGGCGAGTCGATGATCCGGCATCCGACGATGCCGGCAGCGTTGCAGCCAAACCCCATGCACATCGTCAGGGCCTGTTTTCCGCATGCGCCGCATTTTTTGAATGTTTTGTCTAAATTAAAGGCAATCCGAGGAAGATAGCCGAGATCTTCCAGCAGGGTAAAGAGCGGGAAAAAAATGGCCATAGGCGGCAGCATGACTGAAATGACCCAGGCAAGCACCCGATAGACTCCAAGAATCAGCATTTCACTGAGTTCAGGCGGAAGATGCAGCCAGTCTGCTCCAGCAATCAGTTGATCTTCGATCCAAAACAAGCCAGAAGAAAGCAGGGAAGAAGGATAATTGGCTCCGCTGATGGTGAGCCAAAACACCGCGGCTAGAAGCAGAAGCATAAGGGGTATGCCGAAGATCCGGCTGGTTAGGATTCGATCGATTCGACGGTCACGGGCTTGATAATTGGTGTTTTTAAAATGGATACAGCGCGAGGCAATCGTTTTGGCCGCTAAATTGATTGCGGCAGTTAGTGCGTCTTTGAACCGTTGAGAAGAATACCCGGCCTGAGCCAATTCTGCCTTGACCTGTTGAAGACAAAGCTGAAAAGCGGGATTTTCTTGAAAAGAAGGATTCATTTTTTGATTCAAAGAAGCGAGCAGCGTTGGCTCTGCATCCAGCATTTTTAAAGCGATCCAGCGTGAAGAGAGCGGCGTTGAATTCAAAGGGGCGATTTTCCGTTCGAGCTTGGTTAAGGCAAGCTCGATCAAAGGATCATAGCGCACCAGAAAAGGCTTTCTTTCTTTGGTTTGCAGCAGCGTTTCAATTTTGTCCAGAATCAAGGCAAGGCTTTTCTTGTTTCGGGCGATGGTTCCTATTACAGGGACGCCAAGCTGTTGTTCAAGGGCGGCCAGATCCAGCTGAATCTGTTTTTTTTTCGCCTCGTCTAAAAGATTGACACAGACAAGCACTTGATCGGTGATTTCCAGCGTTTGTAAGACAAGATTCAAATTGCGCTGCAGACAAGTGGCGTCACAAACGACAACGACGGCATCAGGATGGCCAAAACATAGAAAATCGCGGGCAATTTCTTCTTCTTTTGAATGTGCCATCAAGGAATAGGTTCCGGGAAGATCAACAAAAATGTAGTTTTTCCCTTTGCTTCGCACGATTCCCTGAGCGTTGCTGACGGTTTTTCCAGGCCAGTTGCCTGTGTGCTGATGAAGACCGGTCAACCCATTGAATACCGTACTTTTTCCAACATTGGGATTTCCAGCTAAGGCAATGATTCGATCTTCCTTTTTCGTTCGGGTAATCTTCAGCCCTTCATCCAGGGCATGCAGACCGACAGAGTCACGAGTGAGGCCCATTGATGCTCCCTCCTTTTTATTTGATTGCTAAAAGGATCCCGCGGCAATCCTCAAGACGGATCGCGATGATAGCACCGCTGATGTTGTAGGCAATCGGATCTCCACCGGGACTTTTTAGTACACATTCCAATTCACAGCCTTCATATAGTCCGATATCCTGCAGTCTTCGGCGGATCGAACCGTTTACATTCATGGCGGTGACCACACCGCGATCACCAAGATTCATTTTTGACATAGGTATGGGGACAGACATCATTTTTTCCTCCAACGTATATTTTTAGAGAAAGGAAACTTTTCCTTCTGTTTTATCCTATGAGAAAGACAAAGAAAGGAAATAAGGGGAATGCCTATGTCAAAACCTCATTTTTATACCCTGAAAGGGTATGATATCCTTGAATTAAAAAGAGTCACTTATGCGATGGAAGATTATCTGGAAATGATTTGCCGGATCTGTCTTGTAAAAAAAGTGACGCGGGTCAGCGAATTGGCCGCTCTTTTGAATGTGAAGCCTTCCTCGGTGACCAAGATGGCTTCCCGATTGAAACAGGAAAATCTGGTAGAATTTGAACGGTATGGATTGATTCGGCTGACTAAGAAAGGAAGGCAGCTGGGGGAATATTTGATTTTTCGACATGAGGTCGTTCATCGTTTTCTCTGTCAGCTGAATCAGTCTAAGGAGGAGTTGGAACTGACAGAAAAAATCGAACATTATCTGGATCAGCGAACGGTTCAGAATATGGCTCGTTGGCTGCTTGATCGCGAGAAAAGTTGTGAAATAAAAAAATCTAAGTTATAATTGTGCTACTCAAGGAGTGATGATCATGGAAAATTCAGCAAAAAAACAGCTGCGGCAGAAAGAACTGCGTCGTAAAATCCTGGTGATCGGGATCTGTGCAGCGATGGTTATTGTTATGATCCTGCCGTATCTGGCTGTCTTTTTTAAAGGGCTATAGCAGAAAGAATTTGAAAAGGCTCAGAAAAAACTGCCGCATAAACATGCTGATGCGGCAGTTTTTTATTACGGAAGATCCTTGCATCCAGGAAAAGAGACCATTACAATAAAATTAACAAGAGCCAAAGGCAGAGAGGAGAAAAATATGGTTACCCTTTTGGATTGCATCAACCGTGTACCGGAATTAACAGAAGCAATTTTGGATCATTATGAGCAGCATTTTGAAGCCCTGCTTCAATCAGGATCCGTTGCCTTATTGCAGGAAATCATTTTAGTGGGTTCCGGAACATCCAATACCTCAGCAGTCACCGCCCGCAGCTTTATTGAGAAAACAAGCGGATTACGAACGAGTTGTCTTTTGCCGAATGAATTCCTCTATGAGACCGCCGTGCTGAATCCAATGGCCCTGATCGTAGTTGTATCCCAGTCGGGGACTTCAGCTTTAACTCAGGATGCGGTGAAAAAAGCGCGAAAGAATGGGAATCTGACCGTGGCAATCACTGAAAACGATCAGACACCGATTGCCCGGGATGCGGATGTTTCAATCGAGATGGGATGCGGAAAAGAAGAATATGGAATGCGAACGATCGGTTATTGCACCAGCGTTCTGACGCTCATGCTGATGGGCATGGCGATTGGGAAAAAACGCGGCTTTTTAAGCGTTGAAAAGGAAGCAGCGCTGCTTTCTCAGGCGGCAGAGGTCCCGGCAAGTCATCGGCAGATGAGCCAGGCAGCGATGCAATGGTTCGATCAAAATAAAGAATCCCTGATGAATGCGGATTCCTTTACGCTTTATGGTGGGGGCCCGCTTTGGGGAGTTGCGTTGGAGGGGGCCTTGAAGATCCTGGAAATCTCGAAAAGAAAAATGGCGGTTGGTTATGAGATCGATGATGGAATGCATGGACCGACCATGGGCTTTACCAATACCAATTGTGTGCTTGCCTTGGATGATGGCGGTGTGAATCAGGAAAAATGCCGCCAGCTGATCCAGTGGGCCAAGCAGGAAAAGCACAATGGATTTTTGATTGGACCAAACGGGCTGGATGAGACAGATCTGTTCTGGATGCCAAAATGTGATGAATTCCGGGCGCTGGAAATAGCACCGGCAGTTCAGATTCTGGCATATCGTTTGGCAGTGGATGCAGGGATTGATCTTTCAGACCGTTCGATTCACAAAGAAAGTCAGTATTTTAAAACCCATCGGGATGCATAAAAAAGACTGGATCAAAGGGGCCCATTGTGTGGCTCCTTTGATTTACAGCCTTTTTTATGATAATTAGTTCTGATCAGCTGGGAAAATGACGCCGGCATCCTTGCGGGCTGCCTCGATGATTTCAATGACCGATCGGGATTCTTCCAACAGATCCCAGCAGGCCTGATAGTCCTGCTGGTTGACGATCTTAAGGAAATCCTGGATCTCATAAAACATTCCATTGGAGATTTCCTGCAAGCCGATGACTGTTTCTTCTTTGTCGAGATAGGTCGTTACCTGTCCGCATCGTCCAGCCCCCTGATCGATCAGGATATACCCTTGATCGCCCTGGATCTGAGAGAAATTTTTAGAACGGGAATCTTTGCAGCCAAGCAGTGAAACGAAGAACTTGCCGTAATCCAGAATCACGATTCCGGAAGTATCGATGCCATCCTGAAGATTGGCAAAATAATGAACCTTTTGCGGAGCGCCAAATAATCCTACAGCGAAATGAATGTTATAGACGTTGATATCCATGATGGCGCCGCCGGAAAATTCCGGATTGAACACATTGGGTTTTTTACCGGCCAAAAATGCGTCGTAGCGGCTGGAATACTGGGAATAATTGCATTGTACGAATTTTAGATTGCCGACCTTGTTCCAGTGCTTTTGTAACCATTTATAATTAGGCAGATGAAGCCGGATAATGGCTTCAAAAAGGAAACGGTTGCCTTTTTTGGCAATTTCAATCAGCTCTTGTAGCTCTTTGGAGGTCGATGTGAAGGGCTTTTCACAAATGACATTTTTTCCAGCCAGCAAAGCTTTTTTGGATTGCGGATAGTGCAGGCTGTTTGGCGAAGCAACATAAATGCAGTCGATTTCCTTATCGCTGAACATCGCATCCAGGTCAGTATACACTTTGCCAACCTGATTTTTTTCAGCAAACGCCTTTCCTTTTTCTTCTGTTCGTGAATAGCAGGCGACGATCTCACAGTTTTCATTCATCCTGGCGGCGGCGATGAAGCGTTCGACGATAAATCCGGTTCCGATGGTTCCAATTTTCATTTTTTCCACTCCTTAACTGTTTAGATATTGCTGAATCACAGTGATCACTCCGCCTTCCTCATTGGAGGGAGCACGGAAACGGGCAAGTTTGGCCAGATCTGGATGAGCATTGGCCATGGCGTAGCTGTAAGCAGCTAAAGGCATCAATGAGGCATCATTCAGGTAATCGCCAAAAACCATGGTCGTTTCTGGGAGGATACCCATTTGATGCTGAAAAAGTGCAGCTGCCTTTCCTTTGCATTCCCCCAGATTGCAGATATCCAGCCAGATATCGGCAGAAACAGTAATCTGGACTTGATCTTGGAGGGACTGAAAGGCTGGCCAAGCCTGCGCTTCGGATCCTGTCAGATCACAGATGGAGATCTTGCATGGCGGTTCCGTTAGCGAATCCAACGAAGCGACGACTTTCAGCTCGGCATAATATTTGCGGCATTCCTGAAGCAGACGAGGATCCTCAGATTCGATATAAGCACAGTCTTTGGTACAGAAGACAGGCCAGGCTGTTTTGAGGGCCCGGGCTCTTTGAAGCAGTTCGGGAATCAACGCTTTATCCAAAGCGGAGTAGTGAATGACTTTTTGACCGTAACGGGCATAGGCCCCATTCTCACCGATGAAGAACAGCGAATCTTTCCATTTTTCAAAATAGCGCTGTAGATTGATGAGCTGACGGCCTGAGGCACATCCAAATAAAATCCCTCTTTCCAGACATTGCTGGATCACTGCATCGGTTTCTTTTGGAAGTTCTTTTCGGCTGTTTAGCAGCGTTCCATCCATATCTGTGAGAATCAGTCGAATTGCAGGTTGTTTATTCATAATTTTATTATACTTGAGCCGTCGGACAGAGACAACAAAAGAAAACAAGAAATACCCTGAATCGGTATTTCTTGTTTATTTCAGCCAGGCAAAATTGACATCGCTGACAAAGCTTTCAATGCCATAATAGATCAAAACACGGTCCGTCTCTTCCAGCATTTCGCTTACTGTCCCGTGATAATAGCGCAGATCAACAAAGGTGATCTTGGCATAGTCATGTATCAAAAACGGAGCCAGACTGTGTCCGTAGGAATCGGTGAGAACCAACAACTGTTCATCGTTCGAAGCAGAAGTTGTAATTTCAACCAACGCATGGTTGCCGTCCAAATAGTAAGTGTACTTATCTTTGATATTGAGATTTTCTTCCTTGTAGACTGAATCAAACTGCTCTTCTTGTCCGTCATAGCGCACGCAGACCGTGGTTTCAAGCTCATTGACGGGTTTTAAGATTGGATCGCCTTTGATCCAAAATGCGCCGGATTTGCTGGAAAGGGTCCCTTTAAAGTTGCTGGCTACCGTTTCAAAGGTAAACTCTGTTACTGGCAGCTGAAGGGCATTGTGATACGCTTGATAAGTCAGATAGGAGCCGAATGCATTCAAATGGTGATCGGTCCGGTAAAAAGGATTTTCAGAGGCTTGGGATAAAGCAGAGGTCACCTCGATCCAGTTGACCTCTGTCAGATCCTGCTGGATACGATCCAGCAAAGCACGCTGATCCAGATCGTCATGGGGGTCAGGAAGCAACTCTTCATTGATCAAAACGGAAGAGGGAATGACCAGCGCATCCACAGGCACATCCACTTGTTGGGCAAAGTCATTGATTCGCCGAAGATTGATTTGATAGCGTTCTTCGTCCAGGGTATTGAATTGTTGGATTAACGTATCTTGTTTGGCCAGATAAACTCCGCTGACCAGCCGTTTCCCTTGCAGGATCTCCATTGCGGTTCGGGCGGCAACAAACGGCGAGCGAAATGGAAATTGATCCTGAACGTATTTTTCCAGGCTGCGTGCGGTTTCTCCAGAAAGAACTTCACCCAATGTGATTTCTGGAAAAACGGCAAGGGTTCGATTTTCATCATCACTGAACGTTTTATCTGGAAGGATTCCATGCAAAAGTAAAAAGAGAAACAAGAATCCAACAAAAATGAAATTGGTTGCGCGATCGCTTTTTTTCATCTTTGAACCTCCTAAAAACGGAAATACAGAAACGGATTGAAGGACGCTTCTACTAAATATGCGGTACAAATCAGCAAAGAGGCAAGGACCAAGACGGGATTGAGAAACTGTTTGATCTTGGGAGTGATCGAATCATAAAAAAGCTTAAACAAGGGCGTGCAGGCCAAACCGGCTAAAATCAAAAACAAAGCATTTTCACGCAGCATAAAGAGGAAGGAATCATCGATCCACCGCTGAAACTGGAATAAGCTGCGTCCATATTGACTAAGCAGGCTCAGATCATCAAAGGCAAAGATCAGCCATCCGATCAAGATCAGAAACAGGGCGTAGAAATGACGGATCCCCCGCGGACAGCGGGCCAGCCAGCGTTGAACAAATAGCTTTTCCAGGATCAGCAGGAATCCGAAATAAAGCCCCCATAACACAAAGTTAAGGGCTGCGCCATGCCATAATCCGGTTAAAAACCAGACAATCAGAAGATTGCGGAGGGTTTGCAGGGTACCATGGCGGTTTCCGCCCAGCGGGATATACAGATAGTCACGAAACCAGCTGCCCAAAGAAATATGCCAGCGCCGCCAGAATTCGGTGATCGATTGGCTGATGTAGGGGTAATTGAAATTTTCAAGCAATTCAAATCCGAACATTTTGCCCAGTCCGATGGCCATATCGCTATAGCCGCTGAAATCAAAATAAATCTGAAACGCATAGGCAATCAATCCCATCCAGGAAAGCAGCATGCTTTTTTGGGAAAGAGCGGAAATCGTGGTGAAAATTGCCCCGGCATTGTTGGCAAAAAAAACTTTTTTAAATAGTCCAACCGTAAACCGTCGAACTCCGGCAGCGAATTTTTCAGACGTTTCGCTGCGGCTTTGAAGCTGGTCGGCAATATCTTTGTAACGGACGATCGGTCCGGCAATCAATTGAGGAAACATGGCAACATAGGTTCCAAAGTCGATGACACTTTTTTGCGCTTTCGCTTGTCCTCGATAAACATCAATGGGATAGGACATCGTTTGAAAGCTGTAAAAAGAGATGCCCACTGGCAGGGTGATTCCTAAGGGGGTCAGGTTCATGCCAAGCTGATTCAATAGACCGATGATAAAATCCGTATATTTAAAAAAGCCGAGCAGTCCCAGGTTAAAAATGATTGAAAAAAGAACAAAGCGGAAGGCCTTTTTCCTGTTCTCTGCATACTTCTCGACCATTCTTCCATTAAAATAATCGACAATTGTGGAAAGAAGCATCAAGACAACATAAAAAGGCTCGCTCCAGCCGTAAAAAAACAGACTCAGGACGAAAAAACAAAAATTCCTATATTTTAGCGGTGAACATTTCATCACCGCTAAAACCATAGGAAAATAGAAAAATAAGAACTCGAGAGAACTGAATACCATTATTGGAGCGCTGCTTCCAAATCGGCAGCAATCTTTTCAGCTTCTTCAGCAACGACTACAATCAGGGTGTTGCCCACTTCTTTGACGATTCGGTTCTGTACCAGCTCGTACTGCTCTGGAAGATACGTGGACCAGTTTTCTTCCTGAGTGCTCATATAAGCCTCAACAGCTTCTTTTACCGATTCCAGCTTTCCTTCTTTGGCCGTAATTACAATGATTTCCGTGGCATGGACGTTCATCATTGGCTTATAGATGGCCATTTCCTCGATTTCTTCCGGATCGATCGAATACAGATCCTTTACTTCTGCAGAAGTGACATTCATAAAGCCAGGCAGCTCATAATTGGCTAAGACATCACTTACTGTTTTGGACAAGCCGCTTTCAGAAGAATCTGATTCCGGAGTCGGAGTGATTTCCGGAGTTGCGGAAGGAGTCGGTACTGGCTCCTCTTTCTTGGAACATCCGGTCAGCATCATTCCGGCAATCAAGGCAAGGGCTAAGATTTTTTTCATCATTTTTTCCTCCTGTCTGATGATAGTATTCCCTGTGGGAAAAAATTCTATGCTCAATTCTGAGCCCTCTCATTATAACAAAATAAATTCTTTGTGCAATAATTGTGGTAATCTTCACACAATTTGGTAAAATAATAAAAGGATTGAATTTTGTCTTGAGTAGAAAAGAAAAAAATTCCATTCTTTTTAGCGATCGTTTAAGCATGCTGCCCCCGTAGTTAAATGGAGATAACAAGCCCCTCCTAAGGTTGCGTTACAACGGTCATCTCAAAAAAACTAAATAAGGGATTGCAGTTCGATTTTGATCGGGCTATAATCATATATCAGACACGTCCATATAGCTCAGCTGGATAGAGCACACGCCTCCTAAGGTTGTGCTCAACCAATCAACTCGAAGCCAAAAGTGATCGTTACCAATTCAATTTCATATAAGTCTCTGTAGCTCAGCAGGATAGAGCGTTCGCCTCCTAAGCGAAAGGCCGTGGGT